>NZ_JBHXTJ010000004.1:107890-297253 GCF_042677525.1 Streptomyces sp. NPDC127114 | reverse complement strand
CCGTCGGGGACGGTCCGGCCGGACTCCTCGAACCTGAACGTGGCGGCCGGGCGCAACGTGCCGAACCATGTGAGCGTTCCGGTCGGCAAGGACGGGAAGGTCACCCTTTACAACCATGCCGGTTCGGTCGACCTGCTCGTGGACGTGTCCGGGTACTACACGCTCGCCAGCGACGGCGACCGGTTCAAGGCCGTGACGCCGTCCAGAGTGTTGAGCACCGTGGCCGGGATCGGCGTCCCAAAGGCCAAGGTGGGCGCTGGCAAGACCGTGAGCGTCCAGATCGCGGGCCGCGGTGGCGTGCCGTCGACTGGCGTGACGGCGCTGGTCATGAACGTGACCGCGACCAACCCGACCTCGTCGAGCTACGTCTCGGTGTACCCGTACGGCACGGCCCGACCAAACTCCTCGAACCTGAACGTGGTCGCCGGGCAGACGGTGGCCAACCTGGTCACCGTGCCCGTCAGGAACGGCAAGGTGACGCTTTACAACCACGGCGGCACCATCGACCTGATCGGTGACGTGACCGGCTACTTCACCAATACGCCCGGCCAGGGCGACCGCTTCAAGCCCCTGCCCCCCGCCCGGCTCGAAGACACCCGCGCACTCGGCGTGTCCGGCAAGCTCGGGGCGGCCGGCTGGGCCCTCCTGCCGATCCTCGGAAACGGCGGCGTACCGTCCACTGGCGTTACGGCGGTCGTCCTCAATGTGACCGGCACGGACGCGACCATGCCCACATGGCTGGCAGTCGGCCCCTACGGACCCGCCCGCCCCACGACCTCGAACCTCAACCTTCTGCCGAAGCAGACATTGTCGAACCAGGTCGTAGCGGGCATGAACGACGGGTACGTCTACATCTACAACAACGCCGGGGCAACCCACGAGATCACGGACGTGTTCGGCTACTACACCAAGTAGGCCATCCAGCCACGTGAAGAGGGGCGGCCGCCTGACATAAGGTGGCCGCCCCTCTCCTCGTACACCGTGTGCACCGCACCGTGAAGTACCAGCTGGTGCGTGGCGTCTCGCCCATCCGGTCCGCGGACAGCGCGGCGGCGGCCGGCAAAGTTGCATGCGGACAAGGGTTACGACTACGACCACGGCGGCGGTCGTACGGATGATCAGCGCGGGCCGGTACACGCTCGCGAGGAGCCGGGCCCGGCTGGGGCCGAAGCGCTGTTCGGCGAGGTGGAGGCTGAGCGAGCCGGAGGCGAGGCGGACCCAGCGGCCCTGGCCGAAGGCAAGCGCGAACCGTGCGGCAAGCACGGTGCCGAAGATGACACGGAACAGTTGGAGCCTGCCTGGGTCTGTGGGGTACTGGAAGCCAGGGCGAAGGCGTCAACGCTGGCTGCTGCCGTTGTACACCGTGACGCGTCGGCCGTCGGCTTCGATGTGACTCGAGATCCAGCTCGCCTGACGCATCCGTTCTGTCCGATATGCCTCCTCCCGGAGGTATCTCCAGTCCGCCGCTTCACGCGCGTCACGCATCTCTTGAGCTCGCTTGGCACACTGGCTGTGTCGGTGGCCGACAACTGCGGTCGCCACTGACACAAGCAAGCCGAGGAACGCGATTACCGTGCCGATCATTTTCCCACCATGCGGCCTGGTACCCCGTCGGGCCGGTAGCGGCGCTGGTGTTCCCAGGAGTGGCCGCGCTTTCGGTAGGCGGAGGCCGCGCCGGCGATGCCGGGGCCATACCGGGCCCGGGCGCGATCGAGCACGGCCTCCAGACGGTGTTGCTTGTCGTCACGGTCGTCGAGGGTGAGCTGGTGGGCAGCGTGCTCGGCGGGGCGCAGACGTTCGGCCCGTACGGCGAGTGCCCGGACGCGGGCTCGCTGGAGGCCGAGGCCTGTGAGGAGTTCGTGGGCAAGGCCGACGAGAGCGGAGGTGTGGGCGGTCGCCTCGGTGAGTGTGCGGGTGCGGGCGGTCTGGGTGCGGTCCGCGTACGTGACGGTGAGCGTGAGCGCCTGGGCGATCTCACCTGCCTCCCGCAGTCGGGCCCCGAGGTCCTCGACGAGGGCGAGAACGGTCCGATGGTGCCGGCCGGGATCGAGTTCGTCGCTCTCGAAGCGGTGGCTGGCGCTCATGGACTTCGGGGCGGCCGCCGGGACGACCGGCCGGTCGTCCCGGCCGTGGGCGAGCTCCTGGGCCTGACGGGCGGCCGGTGTGCCGAGGATCCGTTGCAGGGTGGCGAGCTGGGTGTCGGCGATGTCGCCGACGGTGGTGATGCCGTAGCGGGCGAGCGTGCGGGCGGTCTTCGGGCCGATCCCCGGGAGGGCAGCGGCCGGCTTCGGCCGCAGGAACGCGGCGATCTCATACGGGTCGTCGTGGACGATGGTGGCGGCGCCGGGCGGGGTGAGGTCGGCGGCCATTGCCGCGATCGACCGCGTCGGGCCCGCGCCCGCGCTCGACTGGACGCCGTGCAGGGCAAGCAGCCGCAGCCGGATGACGCCGACGAGGCCTTCAACGTCGCGGTCCCAGAACCGGAGGGCTCCGCTGAGGTCGACGTACGCGGACCAGTCCGCGGGCAGCGGCTCGATCCGCGGGCTGATGCCCTCGAGGACGGCGAGCAGCTGCTCGAAGAGCTTCTCGCTCCGTTCGGTGGGGTGGAAGTGGATGCGGACGATCGCCCGCGAACGCTGCGTCATCCGGCGCTCCCTTGAGAGCGATGTCCGAGGTGGGTGAGGTCGGCGGAGCGGGTGCCGGCGGGCTGGAGGTCGGCGTAGGGGTGGAGGCGGGCGCCAGCGGTGCCGTCCGGGATCGTCCGCGACGGCTGGGCAGGCGTCGGCGCTGGGGTGGCCTGGCCGAGGATGTCGAGAACGGCCTGCGGGCCGTGCGTGGCGCGGGCGGCGGCGAGTTCGTCGAGGTCCCACACCATTTCGCCGACGACGGTGCGGCGCGGGCCGCGGGCTTCGACGGTGCCGCGCACGAGCAGGAGTCCTTTGTGGAAGATCGTGTGGGCGCAGGCCTCGTGGGAGTCTTCGAAGAAGGCGAGGTCGACAAGGCCCGAGCCGTCCTCGAGGGTGACGAAGATGATCCGCTTGCCCGAGGCGATGGGCGGTGTCTGGGTGGATGCGCGGACGCCGGCGACGAGGACGCGCTGGCCGGGGTGCATCGCGCGGAGGTGGGCGGCGTCGGTGGCGCCGATCTCGCGCAGGAGTCGGTGGTGGTCCTCCATCAGGTGCCGTGTGACGTCGATCTTCAGGACGCCGAGCTCGGCCTCGAGCTTCTCGCGTGCTGTCATCTCCCGGAGCCCGGACGGGCCGGCGGTGACGAGGGTGGTGTCGAGCGGGAGCTGTCCGGCGCCGGGCCGGGTGCGGGTGTGCCGGTGGAGCTCGGCGGCCTGCAGGAGAAGGTCCCGCCGGGTCGCGTTCCCCTTGAGGGTGTCGAGGGCTCCGATCTGGATGAGGCGTTCGACGGTGGGCAGCTTGGGGTGGGAGCGGGCATAGAAGTCCTGCAGCGAGGTGTAGGGGGCTGCCTCGGCGATGCGGGCGACTTCGTCCTCGCTGATGCCCTTCACCGAGGAGAGGCTGATCCGCACGCCCCAGCCGGTGTCGGTCTTCTCCACGGTGTACTCCGGGCGGGAGGTGTTGATGTCGACGGGGAGGATGGGGACGTCGTGGCGGCGGGCGTCGGCAACGATCACGCGCAGCGGCCACATCCCGGGGTCGTGCTCCAGGAGACCTGCGTAGAGAGCGGCAGGGTGGTGGGCCTTGAGCCAGGCGGACTGCAAGGCGGGCACGGCGAACGCGACGGCGTGCGCGCGGCAGAACCCGTACGCGCCGAAGGAGCTGACGATGTCCCAGACGTCGTCGAGGACCTTGGTGGTGTGGCCGCGGGCACCGGCCTTCGCCCGGAACCATCTCTCGATCTTCGGGAGGCGGTCGGCGTCGCCCAGGCCGCGGCGGGCGACCTCGGCGAGTGCGCGGTCGCAGCCGGTCATGACCGCGAAGATGTCGATGATCTGCTCGTGCCAGATCGTCACCCCGTACGTGTCCCGCAGGACGGGCTCGAGGTCGGGGTGCGGGTAGGTGGGCGCGGCGCCGTGGCGGGCGGCGATATAGAGCGCGGGCATGCCGCCCTGAACCGGGCCCGGGCGGAACAGGCTGATGTCGGCGATGACATCCTGCGGGTCGCGGGGCTGAAGCCGGCCGACGAGGTCCTGCTGACCTGGAGACTCGAGCTGGAACATACCGACCGTGTCGGAGTTCTGGATGAGCGTGAAGGCGAACCGGTCGTCGAGCGGCACGTGGTCAGGGTTGTCGAGGTCGATCACACGGCCGGTGGTGCGGCGGATCTCGGCGACGGCGTGGGCCATGGCGGACTGCATCCGCACGCCGAGGACGTCGAGCTTGAGCAGGCCGAGGTCCTCGACGTCGTCCTTGTCCGCCTGCACCATCGGATACTCACCGCCCGGGGTCGGCTGCACCGGCAGCCGGTCCAGCAGGCTCACGTTGGAGAGGATGACGCCGCAGGGGTGCATCGCGATCCCGCGCGGCAGCTTGTCCAGGCCCTCGGCGAGCTCCCACAGCGGCCCGAACGACGCGGCCTCCGCCGCCAGACCGCGGAGTTCGGGGAGTTCGACGAGCGCCGCGCGGATCTCGCTGGCACGGAAGTGCGGGAACGACTTCGCAATCCGGTCCACGGTCGCCGGCGGCAGCCCGAGCGCGAGACCGGTGTCGCGCAGGGCGTGGCGGGCACGGTAGGTCTCGGGCATGCCGGTGACCGCGACCCGCTCCTTGCCGAAGCGTTCGATGATCCGGTCGTAGACCTCCAGGCGGCGCGCGGACTCGACGTCGATGTCGATGTCCGGGAGTGACGCCCGCCGCTCGCTGAGGAAGCGCTCGAAAAGCAGCCGGTGCTCGAGCGGATTCGCCGTGGCCACGAAAAGGGAGTGGTTGACCATGGAGCCGGCGCCCGAGCCGCGGGCGGCGACCCGAATCCCCATGTCCCGGGCGTCGGCAACGACCTGGGCAACCGCGAGGAAGTACGGCTCGTACTTCAGGCGGCCGATAATGCCGAGCTCGTAGTCGAGCTGATCCATCGCCCGCTCGTCCAGGTCCAGGCCGCGGGCGACCATCCCCGCCTCGCACCGCTGCCGCAGCAGCCGCATCGCCCCATCTGCAACCGGCTCCGCACCGACCACCTCGGGCTCGGGGAAATGTGGCACCCCGAGTCCGAGATCGGCGACAGGGTCGACGGCGCAGGCGTCGGCGACAGCGATCGTGTCGGCGACCAGCCGCCCGGCCCGGCGCGCGTCCGCGCCAGCCGCCGCTGCCACCCGCTCCGCGATCTCCAGCATCGCGGGCCCGTCCTTCAGCCACCGCTCGCCGCAGTCCAGGTGCCGCCGGTCGATCGGACGCAGCAGCCGCGCTGCGTCCAGCACGTCGGCGATCCGGTGCTGGGCCGCATCGGCGTACCGGACGGCGTTGGTAAGCACGGCCGGGATGCGGAGGCTGTCGGCGAGCTGAAGGGTGTGCGCAGCGAGGCGTACGGAGCCGGGGCCCGTGCCGGGCAGGCTCCAGCACACGACCTCCAGCCGCAGGCCTTCGCCGACGACCTGCCGCCACGGGGCGAGCAGCTGCTCGGCGACGTCCGGGCGGCCGGCGGCGAGCGCCCGCACCGGCTCGGACGCGGGCCCAAGCAGCACCACCAGGCCCTCGCCCCCGTACTCGGCGAGCGACTCCCACGAGGCCGCCACAGGGGCGCCGGTCGGGAAAGCGTCGGCGTGCGCGGCGGACACCATCCGGCACAGACGCCCCCACCCGGCGGCATCGCGCGCGAGGAAAGTGGCCCGGAAGGGGGCTTCGGCGACGTGCGCACCGCCGCGGACCGGTGTCCGGCGGCGCACCGTGGCCGCGGGGGCGTGGGCGGCGACGCCGAGGTCGACACCGAACACCGGCTTCACGCCGGCGGCCGTGGCGGCCTTCGCGAAGCGGACGGTGCCGGTGACCATGTCGCGGTCGGTCAGCGCCAGCGTTCCGATCCCGCGCTCGGCGGCCCGGGCCACGAGATCCTGCGGGTGCGAGGCGCCGTAGCGGGCCGAAAACCCACTACTGACGTGCAGGTGAGGAACCCCTCCACGCATGACACCCTCCGCCCAGATACCCCCAAAGCTGCATGAACCGCTCGGCTACACTTCGACTGTATCGAACATTAATTCGAACACGCGAGTCCCGGGGTGGATGAGTCCGGCCATCGAGGAACGCGGGTTCTAATCTGTCGGCACACGCTGCTCGCGCGGAGGACACCGCTCGTGGACACGAAGCCCGCAAGACCGGCTCCGCCGGCCCCGGTCTGCCCCACCAGTCAGGTCGGCCCGTGTGCCGAGTGCCAGCACCCGACCCACCGGTACGGCCCCGGCGGCCGGTGTCTGACCTCAGGACCCGCGCACGCCGTGGCACAGTGACCTCATGTGCGGCCGCTACACCTCCACCCGCAGTCCCCAGGACCTGACCCGGCGCTTCGAGGTCACCGACTGGCGCCCTGAGGAGACGCTGGCACCCAGCTGGAACGTCGCGCCGACCGACCAGGTCTACGCCGTCCTCGAGCGCGCCTCGCGCGACGAGGACGGCGGCGGCGAAGTGCGCCGGGAGCTGCGGACCCTGCGGTGGGGTCTGGTGCCGTCGTGGGCGAAGGACCCGAAGATCGGCTCCCGCATGATCAACGCCCGGGTCGAGACCGTGCACGAGAAGCCCGCCTTCCGCCGCGCGTTCGCCAAGCGGCGCTGCCTGCTGCCGGCCGACGGCTTCTACGAGTGGGATCCGGTGAAGGACGAGGCGACGGGCAGGACCCGCAAGCAGCCGTACTTCATCCACCCCGTCGACGGCCAGGTGATGGCCATGGCGGGTCTTTACGAGTACTGGCGCAACCCCGACGTCGCGAACGACGACGACCCCGACGCCTGGCTGACGACCTGCACGATCCTCACCACCGAGGCCACCGACGCGGCCGGCCGCATCCACCCCCGCATGCCGCTCGCCCTCGCCCCCGACCACTACGACGCCTGGCTCGACCCTCACCACCACAACACCGCCGACCTTCGCGCCCTGCTCACCCAACCCGCGGACGGCCGACTCGACGCCCGACCCGTCTCCACGGCCGTGAACAACGTCCGCAACAACGGCCCACACCTCCTCCACGAAGTCGCCAGACGCTGACGGCAATGCAGCCGGTCCACTCACTACCGGTCCCCTGGGGCGCGGTAGTGACGCCCAGCGCGCGAGGATCGAGCCGATACAGCCGGTCCGGGCACCTCGACGCTCACGCTGCTCGGCAGCTCGCCGGCCCGCCGAACACCACCGTCCTGCGAGCCGACCTCGGGACCCGGCCAATACACCCGCGTCCGCCGTCTTGGAGGAGCGGCACCGCCGGGTCAGGCGGACCTCCGGCGCCGGGACGGCGTGGTGGTCTTCTTCGCCGTCGTCTTCTTGGCTGGGACCTTCTTCGCGGCCGCCTTCAAGGCGGGGGTCTTCTCCTTCGGCGTGGGCATCTCGTGCACCGTGGCCGCCCGCCTCTGGTTTCACCGCGGGCCTCCTTCGCCTTGGCGACCGACGCCTGGAGGGCGGCCATAGGGTCGACCACCGGCGCCACCTCCGGCTCGCCACCCGCGCCCGGTGCGAGCCGGCGGTGCTCGGCCTTCGCCTCGATCACCTCATGCAGCGCGTCGGGCAGGGCGCGGACCGCTCTTCAGGGCTGGCCGTCCGGTCACTTGGGCAGCTCTGTATCGAAGAACTTGATCACCGAGGTGACCAGCATGAGGGCGTACACCGCGTTGATGCGCGAGTACTGGGTCCGGGACACGCCATGTGCGCTTGCGTGACGCCCGAAACTGCGCGGGATGGGGTCGCCGTTCTTCGGGTAGTACTTAGCGTGCGCGTACCAGACTGGGGCGAAGGTGCAGGCGACCTTGAACTTGTGGTCCTCCAGCTTGAACTTGATGCCCTTGGTCTTGAAGTCGTTCGTCGTGAGCTGGATGCGGACGGCCTGGTCAAAGTGGCGCTGGAGGAGAGAGTCGAGCAGGTTGGCGGACAATGCCTGGGCGGCGCTCGCGTGGCCAGCTCGTAGGGCACGCGCGGCTTCGAGGGCGAAGCTGCGAGCGTCCTGAACGTCCCGGTGCTCGACCTCTTCAAGTACCGCCTCGCAGTCGCTGGCGATGCCCTTCCACCGCCGGCCGATGATGCGGCGTCGGGCGATGGCATCCGTCGCATCCAGCAGGGCGCGTACCGTCTGTGGCCCGGGCACCCACATTAGAGGGATGCCCTCTTCGACCAGGAGCTTCTCTAGGTCGTCCGGATCAGGTATGTCGTGGCGCAGGTTCTCCGGGTAGAGCCTGTTGATGATGTCGCCGAGGGAGCCGAAGACGCTGTGCCATTGGGGCGGTCGGTAGGCCTCAGCCAGCGGCTTCACCGCCTGCCGAACCATGTCGTTGAAGCCCGTCAGGTCCGCCATCTGCCTGCGGAAGGTCTCCGCCATGGCATTCATCTGGATCAGCGGAGAATTAACCACAATCCGCGGAAGGACTGGACCGAACCTCACTGCTGCGGACTCGGCAAGCATCTTGCCGATCTGGGCGTTCTGGTTCCGCACATACTCCTGAAACGGCTTTAGGGCCATCTCGTAAAAACCTGAAATATCAACCGGCTCCGTCTGGCCCGCGTCCTTGAACTCACCAGACTCCCTGTCCTCAGCCATGGCCACATGCTCCCACGCTTTCATGTCCGCTTTGCAGGCAATTTGCCGTCCCAGCGGGCCAGCGAGCGCAGTACGTCGCTCGTAAAGTCAGGGAGCAAGGGCCGCCAGCGGCGGGGGTCGAGGCGCTCCGTCGGCGACGGGATGTTCCGCCGAAGGCCACAGCAGCCACGCTCACCGCCGAGACCGATGGGCTCCGCAGGTCAGGCCTGCCAGTACGAGCGCGGCGCCGGGCTCCTCGACCGCGACGAGGTGATGGTCTTTGCCGAGCAGTTCCCGGACGCGCGGCTGTGACATCTGCAAGCGATGGGGCAGCCACCAGGATGCCGGCGGCAGGCCTCGACGGGTCGCCCGAGTCGCAGACCGGGCGCAGCTCCAGACGGACAGGCTGGTCCCCGGCCTCGTCCTCGGGCACGACCACACTCATCACGAGGCCGCCTCGGCAGCGGGAGCACCGCGGAAGCCGGTCATCGTCCTCCGGTCTCCAGCCCCTTGCGGCGATCAGACTCAGGCTAAGCAGCCCGGCGCCGGGGCCGCCCGAGGAACGCCTCCACGGGGACGATCCGTACGTCCAAGGCGCCCGGCCGCGCCTCGTAGCTGGGCAGGTACTGCTCGGCGGAGGCCAGGTCGAAGGAGACGACCGACTCCCTCCGGCCGTCCCGGCCCTGCTGTATCCACGTGATCTTGAAATCCTGCACGTTGTGCTCCTTGGCGAGTGCTCAACTATCCGCCCGACGACTGCAGCGGCTGGCGGCCGCCGGGGTCCGGCCAGGCTGCCACGACGCACTGACAGCGCAGGATTAGCGGCTTTTCGGGCCGCGGACCGAAGGCAGCGCGCTGCTGCAGTGCGCGCGTAGCGCGCTCCATTTGCCCCGCAGGGGCGGGCCCGGCGCGAAGCGCCTTGAAGGGCCCGGCGCGAAGCGCCACGCCCGCAGGGCGGGAAAGCGGCCCGTGCCCGAAGGGCACTTCAAAGGGCCGTCCTTCCTTCTCTGGTCGCCCGTGGCCGAAGGCCACTTCAGGGGCGACCCGGCCCGCAGGGCCGTCGATTAACGCGCGTCGGCGCTTGGGAGTTCGATCTTGAACTCCCAAGCGCCTGCCTGTCGGCCATCAGGCCGGCCGGGCGCGTTGGCGTCGCATTGCCGCGTGGCGGTACCCGACACATGAGGCGAACGCTCCGCTGGCGATGTCCTCGTCAACCGCCTGCTGCAGCAGCTGCAGTGCCTGCGAGAGGGTCCTCACGTAGCCGAGGTGGCGCAGCCCGTTGTTGGCCAGGTAGAGGCTCACCTCGGTGAGTCCGTCCCGGTAGTACAGCGGGTCGAGGTCGAGTCGGCCGACCGGCACCAGCGAGCCGAACTCCTGTAGCCCCACGTCGCACATCACGTCCCGGACGTCCTCCATGCCGTCGGCGGTGTCGGGGTAGCCCTGCAGGGTGTAGTTCGTCATGACAGCCTCCCGCAAAGACCCCCGCGGGTGCGGGGTGTGGGGGAAGCAGGACACAGCGGCTTCGGGTGCTGAAGTCCCCGGTGCGCGAGCGACAGCGAGCAGGGGACTTCACTCCTGGCCGGTGCGCGAGCGACAGCGAGCAGGCCAGGAGCGGTCCGCGCTCGCGCGGACTGGATTGCGGTGAACGCGTCCGAAGGACGCCCGCAATCCACCCGCAGGGCCGCCTGCGGCCCGGAGGGCGGCACCCGCAGCCGCTGTGTCAGGCTGCCCCCACACCCCGCACCCGCGGGATCAACTTGAGGGGCTTTGCTGCGCCCAGTCCCCGGGGCGGGACCGCTTCTCTCGGATGCGGCGTACCTCGCTGCGCGCGACGCCATAAAGCCGGATCCGTTCGCGCAGCCGGTCCAACGGTTGCCTGGCTGACGATCACGAGGTTGCGGCCGAACTTGTCACGTAGGCCGGCCGCGACAGACGACTTGCCCGAGGGCCGCCCGTTCGGACGCCGACGTCCGCGACGCGCGCATGTCCGCGTTACCCGCCACCGCAGCGCAGGCCGCGGCGCTGGCGCGGGCGCCTTCGCCTGGCTCCGTACGAGCCCGAGGCCCCGCAAAAGCCACCCCGCGGCGCCTTGCTCAGCTCAACAGATGTGCGTAGAGCAGCGATTATCCCCCTACCCAAAGAGGGGATAATCGCTCCTCATCTACCCTGGATAGACGGACGCGGGACCTGATGCCCCTACGCTCGTCGGCCACTATTCAATTGCAGTGAAATCTGGTACGCCTTCTAGCGCATTGGGGTCACGGAACGAGTAGAACTCACCTGCATCCGTATCCCCGACCCGAGAAACCCTGATGCCATACAGGCAAGTATTGCACCAGAAGAGCGCGTAACCAATCCGCTCAACCTCATCCCCGATATACCGCAGGCTAAGGTCCTCAGCCTGACAGTTCGAACACGCAGCGGAAGACTTGCCTACGAAATGCACCAAAGCGGAGATCCACAGGTCCCTTTTGTTCCTCTTCCTCAAGGCTGCTGCCCTCTCCAGCTCGTAGCCGCTTGCGGTGGCTGCGTCGACGAGCACCGCGGCGTTCGCAGCTCGCGGGCTCTCTTCGGGCGGCAAGAGGCCCCGTCCGCCCCACGAAGAGACGGACGGGGCCTGAGGTCACGGACGGTAGGACGGGTTCTCCATCCGGTTGCCAGTGAGCACTCCGTCGAGGCCCACCTCCCAGGCTCGGATGACAGCCTCAGGAGGCACGGCCCCGTCGAGATCCTGGACCCTCCGGGCGTCTAGCTCGTAGACCCAGCCTCCCGGGTGCGCCTTGGCTTCCTCCACGAGCGCGGGCGGAGCGTCCGTGGCAGGGTTTGCACCTGGTCCGCCTTGCGCGCCCTGTCGACGGCGCCGAAGGAATCCCATCTATCGTCGCCCTCTCACTACTCGTTCCCAGGAAGTGAAGCCGTCGGCGTCCTCACAGGGCCGCCAAAAGACGGGGCCCTTCACCCGTTCCTCGATCGCTTTGACCCATCTGATGGGGTTGACCAGTGCCAGGATAGACGCCCAGGAGGACGCGAAACGCGCCTCCCAAGCCTGCTCCTGCGCCTCCACCGGTACCACCGCCTCCGACCCTGCGGGAGCCAGCAGCGGCACGATGTCCCGTCCGGTGGCCGGGCGTAGCCGGGGAACGAGGTGGATCACCTCGGCTCCTGCCGCAGCAGCCGTCGGGGACGGGCGAGCGTTCGCCCGCGCGCCGTTGCAGCAGAGAAGGAGACCCTCCTCGTCCAAGTGCCGGCGCGCGGACTTCAATGCCTCGAAGAGATCCGTCCCTTCGCCACGGGCCCGGGACCGGTCATCCACGACGACCTCGACGGTCCACGGCGGCTCGGAAGAGAATCGGACCACGCAGGTATGCTGCCCCCCTTCTCCAGAGGTGGCCTGAAGCCTCACTTTCTGCACTACGGGATCCCCCTGTAATTGGGATTGGCGATGTACTGGTCAGTCGGCATGCCCCAGGAATAATACCGGGCTCCGGCGATGTGGTCTCCCGGGATGCCTCCGGGGAACACGACCTCCTTTTCCGCACGGAATACGTAGCTCCATCCGAGCGCCTTGTTCATGCTGATTCCGGCACCGGGGTGCGGAATCTCGTAGACCCAGGTGGAACCCTTCGCCTTCTGAGGGAACATGGCCCCGATGCTGCGCCGGGTGCTCGTGCCGACCCACGCGGAACTCGTGTTGTACTTCCCGTAGGTCAGGAGGTCGCGATTAGTGCCGCCCCGCGGTGAGAATCCCTCCCCGAAGACCTCGGACGGTACTCGGTTGTCGCCCCGGTACACCACATGAGGGAACACCACTGCGGTCCGCGATCCACTGATTTCAGGGAAGAAGTCGAAACGTGTTCCGGCACTCAGTGCCGAGCCAGCCCGCATGGGCGGAACGGCTCCGGCGATGATTCCGCCGTGATCGACTCCCATCTCGAAGCTGGCCGAAGTCAGATCAGCACCGTTGTCGGCGAACTCCTTGGCGGTCGCTTCACCTGCACATTCGACAGATCCGAAGAGCTTGAACAGATTACAGCCGAAGGTGAGCGTCTCCACTACTCCGGTGACGATCCCTGCACCATAGTCGACGTCATCACCCTCTGGCTGATTGGTCCGCTTACTCGTGCACTTAAATCGGTTGCAGGACACGTCTGTGTGTGCCGGCTTATTTGTGGTTTTGCCGTCAGACCCCGTCACTGCAACGATCGAATTTCCGGGGTACGTACCGTACTTGCTGGTACTTGGCGTGCAAGAGTTTCCGAAAGCACCGCAGAACTCTCGCAGGCCGGTCGGGTCCGAAGTTGTCGTGGGGTGCTGGTTCGCGTAGCTGTAGCCGTTGAGTGACTGGTGCTGGTCGGTGGAGAGCAGTGGGTCGACGCTGATGAACTGACCGATGGTCGGATCGTATTGACGGGCACCGACGTGCGTGAGGCCTGTGGTCTTGTCGGCCGTCTTGTTCAGGAAACCCTTGTCCGTCGGCCAGGTGCCGATGGACCCGCCACGCTCGGCGCCGAAGGGCGTCATGTAGCGCTTGGTGATCTGCTGGGTGGCGTCCGAGGTGACCGCGAGGCTTTGGGTTCCATGGTGGTCACCGGCCAGGTACTGGACCTTCGTGGAACCGGACTGGTTGCTGCGGACCGCGATTGCGGTTCCGCCTCCTGCATAGGTGCGCTGGGCCCACTTCGTGCCGTCGTCCCGAAGGTGGAGTTCGGTGGCCCCTGCGTACAGAATGCGCTCGCCGTCCTTGGTGTCGCGGATGAGCAGACCACCGTCGGCGTCATAGAGGTAGTCCGTGACCTTGGTGCCCTCCGTAAGTGTGGAGAGACGGCCCTCGTCCGACCACTTCAGGTCCTGCTGCCCCGTCGCACCCGGTCGCTTCGTGGTGTTGCCAGCTGCGTCGTAGTCGTAGACCTTGTCCTTCGCCGGGTCAGCTGCGGCCATGCAGTCTACGTCCGTGCGGGTCGAGGTGTACCGCAGTGCGTGCCGCTGCATGGCCGGGTCGTAGCAGTACGTGGTCGTACTGTCCCCGCTCGCCGCGTGCTGCGTCTCCAGCTGTCGCTGACCGCCCTGGTTGTAGGTGTACGACGTCCAGTACGCGGCCGGTCCGCCGAGCGTGCCAGCGGAACGGGTGTCCGAGCAGTTCTGCGACTCGGGAGTCCATGCCTCCGTCAGACGGCGGTGACCGTCGTAGGCGAAGCACTGACTTTCCGCCTTGCCGGTTCCGCCTAGGGTCGTTGGGTCGCCGATCGAGAGGACGTTGCCGGCCTGGTCGAAGGTGTAGGTGAGGTCCTGCAGCATGTACGGATGCGTCTGGTCCGTGACATTGCTGCGGGTCAGCCGCTTGGTCCCTCGCTCGTAGAAGTTGGTGACGTAGACGTTGCGGTCGCCGGTGCCTCCCAGGCCCAGGGTCATCTGCTGGACCTGGCCCAGTGCCGAGTAGTCGGCGTACTGCAGGTAGCCGGAGAGACCCTTCACGGACGTGAGCTGCCCCACCGAGCCGTAACCGTATTGAATGATTTCGGACGGCAGTCCGCCCAGTGCCGGCTCGCTCGTGCTTCCGACCGTCCCGTCGAGGCGGTAGCTGGTCGTGAAGGCGAGCTTCCCGTTCGGAACGGACGTATACAGATCGTCCGTGGCGGCCAGGGTCAGCTCGGTGCTTGTCGGGCGGCTGAGCGTGTCGTAGCCCGTGACGGTCTTCGTGTACGCCTTCGAGTCCGCCTGACCCTTGCCTCCCACATAGCGGGTGGAGGTGGCGGGCTGTCCCTTCAGGGGTGTGTCGTACGTACGCTCCGTCAGGAGTGTCTGGTCCGACATGGTGCCGGCCCAGGTGAAGGTGGGGCGGTCGATCTGGTCGTACGCGGACAGGACGGTCTTGCCGCCAGTGGTCGTCTTCGTGACACGGTCCATCGCGTCGTACTCTGACGCGGTCGTGCCCTTGTCAGGGTCGGTCGCTGTCTTCTGACGGCCGTACTGGTCGTAGGTGTAGGACCACACGGCGCTGTCCGGGCCGGTGATCTTCGTCTGTATGCCGTCCAGCGTGTACTCGAACTTCGTCGAGGTGTAGGCGGTGCCGAGAGTCGCCCCATACTGCATGTCGGTGGGGCTGGTACCCGCGTACTCGCGTGTCTCGACAGTCTGGCCACGCGCATCGACGATGGTACGGCCGGCCGTGCCGCCGTCCACCGCCGTGGTGGCGGTCGAGTCACCGGTGTAGGTGGTCCTCGTCGTCCACTTCTCGACGCCGCCGATGAGCAGGGTGCTCGATGTCTGCCTCTCCGCGCCGTCGAAGTCGATTGCGGTCTGCGTGGGTGCCGCACCGTACGCAACGCGCATGTACGTGCCGTTCGGCGTGCTTCCGCTGTCGAAGATGTCAGCATGCGTCTCGTACGCCAGACCCCGGCTGTCGTAGCGGGTGTCCGTCAGCAGCCGTCCGCCCTGCGGCGTCGGCGACTGCGTCTGGAGCGGCCGCAGGAGCGCGTCATAGATGGCGTAGCTGGTGTTGTACGTCGCTCCGTCGGCCTTGAGAGTCGAGGTCGAGACCCAGGACTGCTTGGTGTTGCTGAGCGTGTACTGGAAGGTGGTGTTGGGTGACTCGCTGCCCCGGATGCGGTTGGGAAGCCAGACGTCGGTCAGACGACCCAGAGCGTCGTAGGCGAGCTCGGTCTTCTTCAGGTTGGGGTCGAAGGTGCTCACCGTGAGCCCGCGCCTTGGGTCGAAATAGTTGAAGACCTTGTGAGTCGCGGCGTTGGTGACGAGCGTTCTGGTCAGCGGACCTGCCTCCGCCGGCGTGTATGTCGTCGTCGTCAACTTCCCGTCGGCATTGCTGACCACCGTCGGCCGGCCGAGTATGTCGTACGAGGTCGACGCGATCTTCTGCCACTTAATCGGGGTGCCGTAGGTCTCGGCCCGACCGGTCCAGGTGGCAACTCCCTTGGTGGGCTTCATCGTGTCGGACCAGGTCAGGTCGTCGTACGCCGTCGCCTTGTCCGACAGGACGTTGCCACGGGTGCCGTCGGCATTCTGCAGCTTCAGATCCGCCTCGGCGAACGTGCAGTCACCTGCCACGGTCCGTACGCGCGAGACGAGACTCGTGAGCCCCAGGTCATCGTTGTCGGCATACCAGGTCTGGGTGCAGGTCTCGTCACCCTCCTTGGAAAGGTCGCCGTTGTCGACGACCTTGACGGCACGTCCCTTGGCGTCGAAGGAGATGGTCTCCTTGTCGCTGGACCGCCATCTCTGTGCCGCGGTGAGGTAGGTGTATGAGGTGGTCTTCTTCGTCCGGACGAAGCGGGCCACGTGATCGCCTGAATCGGGCACGCCGCTTTGGCGTGCGGTCTCCTTCGACCACGGGTCGTCGGCGCTGGCCGAGATCGGGGTCGCGCCGTCGTAGGTGACCTGCTCGCGGAGGGTTCCGCTGTACTGGTCGCTGTCCGCGAGCGTGGCGAGGCCGATCGACGGCTGGGCGAGCGGTGCGATCGAGACGGATTTGGTGGTGCCGTCCTTGTTCGGGTCGCCGTCCATGCCCTGCATGTACAGGGAGACGGTCTTGGACCGGACCGGGGCGTTGTGGGAACCCTTGTAGACGGTGACCTCTCGGTAGCCGCGCCAGTCGGACCAGGTGCGCTCGTCCTTAGGGGTGAAGGGGTCGTTGCTATGGTGCCAAGCGGCGTCGCTGTAGACGTACTCGTTTTCAACGCCGTCGTTCTGGCCCGCCGGGTCGGTGGTGACGACGCCGAGAACGCGGTACTTGTGGAACCAGTCGACCGAGGCGTCCGGCGATCCGTTGATGTTCCAGTACTGCGGGTAGCAGTTTCGGGTGTTGGAGTCCTGCGGCGCCGTGAGGACCTGGCTGCGGACGCATTCCTGGGCGGAGAGCGTCACCGTCGTGATGGCACCGGTCTCCGCTGTGACCGTGGAGATGCGTGGGCGGGTCAACGGCAGGATGTCATCGGTGCCGTCCACGCGGTTCGGGCGCAGCTGGTAGGTGAACGAGATCGGATCCATCTGGATCGCGGTGGTCCCGGCCTTGGCGGTGCGGATGATCGACTTCAACGTCAGGACCTGGTCCGACGTATCGCCGATGTCGCCGCCGTCCAGGTAGGCCTGGGTGAACTTCCACGAGTCGACTGGGTCGTATGCGCTCGTCGAGGTCTTCCAGGACCAGGTGTCGATTCCGGTGAGTCGCTTGCGGCTGAAGAACGACGGGGACTGCGAAAGGCACTCCGTGGAGTCCTGGGCGCAGATCGCGTCGAACGGGACGTCAGGCCAGTTCTCCGCGGTGTCCTTCGTCAGGGAAGTGCAGTCCGCGGCGGTGCACCGTTCCGCGTAGCCGAAGGTGACTTTCGCGTCGGCATTGTCCGTGAACAGGCTCCCGTTCGCGTCCTTGCGCAAACCGTATTGGATCTCCGTCAGGTAGCCGCCACGGGTGTACTCGGCGTCGGCCTTCGTTGCCTTGTTCTTCTTGTAGTAGTTGGATTCCTTCGCGTACCAGTACGTGGCCGCGTTGCCGCGGGTGTCCTCGACGTAGTCGAGGTTCCACCGCCACGCCTGAAGCGCGGAGCGTTCGGCGAACGTGCTGCCCTTGTCGTATCCGGGCTCGCCCGCGTCGTCGCCGAACACGGGAACGGTCCAGCTGGAGTTGGTGCGCTGGGTGGTGGCGCCGTCGAGTTTGTTCAGGCCGAAGACGTACTTCGTGCCCTCGCCAGTGACGACCGTCCAGTACTCGCCGTTGTCGTCGTCGTTTTCTGCCCCGGTGGAGCGAGTCACCTTGGAGGCGTCGTCGTTGTCCAGGCGCCAGGTGGTGTCGGAGACCTTCACGAGCCGGGATGACTTGCCATTGAGG
Source organism: Streptomyces sp. NPDC127114 (assembly GCF_042677525.1). NCBI lineage: Bacteria > Bacillati > Actinomycetota > Actinomycetes > Kitasatosporales > Streptomycetaceae > Streptomyces > Streptomyces sp. NPDC127114. Next base: position 279,744 of record NZ_JBHXTJ010000004.1, on the reverse strand, counting down.
ACGAGACGGGCGTTGTCGTACTTCCAGCAGCGGTCGGAGACATCGGTCTGGCCGTCGTCGTCGCAGCTGCCATAGGCACGTTCGATGTAGGACTCGGTCAGGGAGAAGCCCTCACCGACCGACGTGCCCTGGTTGTTCGTGGTGGCGGTGCGCCCGTCGACGCTTCCGGAATCGTAAGAGAGCTTGAGCGAGGGAGTCGGGCCGGCCGCGGCAGGCGGCATCGTCAAGCCGTACGACCAGGTGAACGAACCGGAATTGCCGCCGGCCGACCAGGAGGACGACGACGCCAGCGGGGTCGCCCCGTAATCTCCCGTCCCCTTCGCCGACTGGCCGCCGCTGCCCGAACCGGTGAGCGCGAGGACCGTCGGCCCCGACGTGCTGGCGCCGAGCTGGGTCGCGATGCCGGCGTCGATCTTGGCCACCGGCACGTCGGCGGTGACGGTCTGCTTGTCGATGTCGTTGCGCGAGCCGAGCGGAGTCTGCGTCCTGCACTCGGTCTTCCGCGGCGTCGTCAGCGCGCACGCCGGGAGCTGGACGAGCTGCAGGCGGCCCGACCAGCCGCCGCCGACGGCGGAGGCGAATGCCTTGTAGTCGACGCTGATCCGGGCCTTGCCCGCATTCTCGGCTCCCGCTGTCAGCACGACACCAGTGATCCCGAGCTTGCCCACGGTCGGCTGGTCCAGGACTGTGACCGCGGCGTCGGTTCCGGGCCGCAGCCCGGTCTTGCCGGGCGAGGCGATGACGCTGACCGGAAGGCCGCCGGGAGCGGCTGTCTGCGCCTTGTTCAGGGCCAGGTCCAGGTTCGCGGTGCCGGCCTTGGGCCAGGCCGCGTGCTTCTGCTCGGCATGGGCCCGCTGTGCCTGGAGGCTGTTGTCCCGCCGGTCTTTCGCTACCTGCTGGCGGGCCTTGTTGGTCGCCGGGCCGTTGAACGGCTTGACCTTGGTGATCTGCTGCGCCGGCAGTTCCGGTCGCCCGAGCCCGCCCTTGCCATCGGCCGCCGCGACCGGTGTGAGTCCGATCGGGACCGACAAGGCGGCAGCCAAGGGCAGTACGACGAGCGAGCGTCGGCGTCGCTTTCGCACGGTGCCCGGCGATATGCCGGATCTACTTCTTCCGAATATCACAGATACTCTTCCCACTCATTGTGGTGAATCGGAATGGAAACATTCCGGTGCCGCCTCACGCGGCGCCGGTGTGCAAATCGGGTGGCACCGCACAAGCGGTGCCACCCGATCGGTTCATGGGCGCGAGGTCACGAAGCCAGCTGGTCCAGGAGCTGGTTGTCGTCGCCCATCGCGCCGGCCCACACTCGCACCTGCGAGAGAGTGGCCGGCAGATAGTTCGTCGACGCCCCGCCGGTCATCGCCTTGCCAAGAGTGAACTGGTCCGTCCCAGCCGCAACCGGCGGGACCGCGCTCGACGGCAGGTCGGCTGTGACGGTTTCGTCTCCCCGCTTCAGCGAGATCTTCATCGTCCGTGCGTCGAAGATGGCGATCACACCAACCGCCGTCGGGCCCGTCTGAGAAGCACTCAACTGCGCCGTCTGAGAGGTACCGTCCGCATTGAATCGGGTGAACTGCCAGACTCCAACCGGAACCTCATTTCCAGGGGCCATCGGATCGTCGGGGTCGGGCAGATTCTCCGTGCTCGTCACCTTGTACGACAGGCTCCAGGACGAACCGTTCGCAGCGCGCTGCCCCGCCACCCGCCCCACATAGCCGACGCCCTTCGCCAGAAGCGCCGAGGGGTTCAGGGCGACATCTGCCGCAACGGTGAACGAGCCGGTGTCGTCAACGAGCGGACGGCTGGACGTGGCCGCGTCATTGGCCCCGTCGAGCACGATGCCTTCGGTCGTGATCGCGGGCTGTCCCTCCAGTCCGAGAGCCTGTCCGTAGCCGGAGGCGTCCGCCGCCGTGGTTCCGCTGACACCGGAGGCCGACCAGTCGGCGACGAGCTCGCCAGCCTGGTAGCCGCTGCCCGGGAGAGCCAGCTGGGATTCATTCAGGAGCTCTCGTTCCCCGAGGGCTCGCTGCCACACGGCGACCTCATCGATCTGCCCCTTCCAGTAGTCGCCGTACGCCCCACGCCACCAGGAACGGCCGATCTGGAACGGCCCCGCGGACGCCCACGACGGAGCCACCGTGCGCGAGCCCTGCAGCTTGCCGTTCACGAAGAGCGAGATCTTGCTGTTCGACGCGCTGTAGGTAGCGGCCAGGTGCGTCCAGGCGCCGAGAACAGCAGGGCGCGTCGCCCTGACGATCTGATTGCTGATGTCGCCGTCCGTGGCGTCCTTGGGAGAGGTACGCAGCTCCCAGGTCTTCGAATCTGCACGGTAGCCGAGGTAGAACGCGCTGTACCAGCCGTCCTGCGTCGTGCGCGGGTCCTGCGAGAGAGCGGTGTAGTTGGCGTCCCCGGCATCGAGGCGGACCCAGGCGGAGACGGTGTACGACGCGTCCGTGTGCGCCACCAGCTCTTGCGTCGAGGCGTAGCCGGTTGCGCCTGCGAGGGTGAGGCCCTTGTCGAAGACCTTCGGGTCGGCCGTGGCGTTCAGAAGGCCTCGCCGACCACGATCGTCACGGGCGGCCGCTGTGCTGCTGAGGGTCACATGTGCGGCGGGGTCTGCCGGAGCGCTGTCCAGGGCGTCGCCGGTCGCTTCGTCGAAGTGCCACAGGGCGACGGGACCGGGGCCCTTGTCCACGTTGAATTCTGCGGAGGACTCGGTGCCGGGCCGGTTGAGGGTGTCGACGGCACGCACGCGCAGCGTGTACTTGCCATCGATCGGGGGCGTGATGGTGGCCTTCGTTGCTCCGTCCGCCAGTCGCGTCCACGCAGACGAGTCGGAACTCGCTTCGGGCGCCGACAGGTAGTACTCGTAGTACTTGACGGCGGAGTCGGTTCCACCGGGCCCAAAGGTGAAGGTGCCCGCGACCTCAGGGCCGCCCTGCGGCGGGCACTCATTGGCCTGGCACACGGTGTACGTGCCGTCCGAGGTGATGGTCGGCGGCTTGGGGCCTGCACGGTCCACCGTGAAGTAGCACCAGTTGCTGTAGCCGGACGACTGCGAGTAGGTGCCGTCGTCGTAGAACACCTGGGTCAGGGACGCGACCCGTCGCAGGATCCCATCCTCCGCCACCGGAAACGCGGTGGGCCAGGACGCCGTCTGCTTGATGTTGTCCCCGACGAAGTTCGTGCCCGTGGGGCTGCTGATGCCCGAGCCGGTCCAGGTCACGCCGTCCGCGCCCAGGGTCTCGATGCGCCACCACACGTGGAGCTTGGCGCCGGCCTCGCCGCCCGCCGCGGTCTGCGGGGTCGAGGTCAGGGTGGGCGTCGGGTCGTCGACGACCGTGGGCGTGTTCTTGTTGGTGGCGCACGCCGGGCTCGAGCCGCTCATGATCTTCACGTCGGTCGGCACGGCCGGAAGCGCAACGTAGTTCACGGCCAGCACGGCGTCGTTCTTGAACCGCTTCCAGGCCGACGTGTCCGCCTCGTCGTGGGCGCGGACCTCGAGCGTCAGCCGCGAGAACTTGCCCGCAGCAAAGTCGCGGACGGTCGGGGTGAGGTTCTCGTTGGTCTCTTCCGGGTTGTCGTTGAATTCGATCGGCGCGTCCGGGGAATTCGGGTCACACAGCGAGCCGCGCCCGGCGGACACCCAACGGTCGACCATCCAGTCCAGCTCGGCGGGACGGCTGGACCAGGTCGTCGACGAGGAGATGTTGTTCGTGCGGACGAGGTCGACCCAGCGTGGATCACACTGAAAAGCCCACGGCTCGGTCACCCGGAACGTCGCATCCAGGATCTTCTTCCCGCGCAGTGATTCCGGCCCGAACTCGAAGTACAGCTTCTGGACGTATCCCGGGCCGCAGTAGTAGCCGTTCCACGAGCCGCACTTGCCCGCGCCCTGACCGGTGCCGTCGCCGTTGCCCCAGCCGTACGACTCGTAGCCGTCGGACCTCAGCAACGTTCGCTCGGACTCGCCCCAGGTGACGGTGGGGTCGATGAACAGGGGGTAGGCATCCGAGGCGGTGCCGGTCAGCATGTCCGCGTTCGGGACGACCGACAGGCTGTCCTGGGTGACGCTGACGTCCATGCGAGAGATGTTGTCGCCCTGGCCCGGCTCCAGGCCGGTGCCGGAGGCCGCCTGCTCGGACGGGTCGCCGGCAGGCGGCTGCACGTCGTCGGTGGCGAGGGTGGTCCGGAGCATCTGCGGAGCCGTGCCGGATGTGGCGCTGGGCTCAGCGGTGGGTTCGGTGGACGCCTTGCCGGCGGAGTCCCACATCTGGGCCGGCGGGGACCGGAACACCGTGTTGCCGTTGCCGTCGACGGCGGCCAGGTTGCCAGCTGCGCCCTTGCGGACGGACAGGCCGTCCGTCTTCAGGTCGAATGTGAGCTCCTTGAGCGCCGGGTTCGTGGCCGCCTCGGGCGTCTTGACGACGAGGACCTGCTGGAAGCTCTCGACGGTGGCCGTCACCTTGAGGTCGACGTCCGGCAGCACGTTGCGGTAGACCGCGTTCGCCCCGTCGAGCTCGGGCGCCGGAAGGTCGCCCTTCCAGTCCAGCTCGAGCGAGCGCCCCTGATCAGAGATCTTGACCAGCGGTGCCTTGTCTGACCCGTCCGAGAAGGACATCTGCGCCGAAGCCGCCTTCGGCCCGACGGTCCCGTCCGCGCGGCGTTCCAGCGTGGCATCCGGAGCCTGCCATCCGCCGCCGGGAGTGGCGACGCGCACCGGCACCGTGTGCTGCTCCAGTGTGAAGGTGAAACCGTCGGGATTCGCGAACACCGAGGTCCGCTCCCCACGCTCGCCCTCAACCTCGACGCGCTGACCGGTCTCCTTGGCCTCTTCGAGCGCCTGATGCGCCTCGTCGAGCACGGGCGAATCCACGGCCGGCACAGCCGCGTGGGCCGCCGGAACCGGAAGCACCACGCCCGCGGCCATAGCTGACAGGGCGACCACGGCGCTTCGGGCACGCTGAAGCGCCCACTGTCTCTTCACAATCCCCACCCCTGCACAGCGCAAAGTTCACAGTCGGTGCGTCAGCCAACGACATAGCCAGGAGTCACGTCAAGGGGATGCTCAACATGTCCGGAAGGGGGAATTCCATCCTGTATAGCGGATATACAGCGACATGATGAGCTGCCGGAGGGAGGGATTGAGCAGCTATCGACTACGAAGGGTTGTCGGCTAGGGACGGCTTGGCGAGGGAGCAACTAACCGCACGATAAGCGCCGTTCACTCCAGCGACTACAGATCCGGAAGCCCTGCAGATCAGGAGATCCCCCTACGGCCGTGCGATCGGTCCCGAAGAAGGAGTGGCACCGAAAGTGATCAAGAACACTCGCCTGTCGGGAACCGGACCCTGCGGGCCAGCGCGGGGTCACACAGCGATCTGAACAGCGCACATAGGCCATCCGGCCTGCTGGGTGAGGCACTCCCGTACGAGATGCTGCACGCGTCGGAGAACCGGATGCTGCACGACCCGTGGCCGGCGGCACTGAACAGGCTCAGGTGCGCGGGGAGGACCAGCAGAAGCTGTTCACCGAGGCGTGTCTGCACGGGCTGCGGGCATGGCTATGCGACGAGGTCGACTCCCTGGACCGTTACCTACCGCAGCGGATCGCGGCGATGGCGAGGAAGGTCGCCGACGTCCTGGAGGAGCCGCGGCCGGCCACACCGTGACACTGGGGACGCGGCATCGTTGGACGGTGCGACCCCCGAGCCGGGCCCTGGGATGTCATGGCCGATCCCCGGGGCCCGTTGCGTGTCTAGAACGGTCGCTCAGGTCTGGAACGAAGGCGACGGCAGATGATCCCTGACCGCACCGGGTGAAGGACGGGGCGCCGAAGCTCGGCGCGATGCCGGGGCGGGTCGGTCCCTTCGGCCCGTACGGTGTTGGCGCGCGCGACCCTGGAGACATAGAGATCGAGATCCTGGCCGTGCCCGACTGCCCCCACCAGCAGCTCCCCGAGAAAAGGCTGCGACAGGCTCTGGACGCCGCCGGGCTGACCGTCAGCAACATCGCAACACGCGTGATCGCTGACCTGGCCGAGGCCGAACGGTCTCGGTTCACCGACTCTCCGCCGATCCTGATCGACGGCCGCGACCCATTCGCCGAGCGCGGTGCCATCCCATCGCTCGTCTGCCGGATCTACCGCACCCCGACGGCCCGGCCGGAGCACCCGGCGTCGACCAGCTCCGCCGGGCCCTCGACGCGGCCGCTGACCCGGGATAGCGCCAATGCTGTCGGTTCACCAGGAAGGAACGAGGTCTTGGCCGGAGGGGGTGGGCGCGGTCGCCCAGCCCTTTGAGCAGTACCGGGGCGGAACGCGAATGCCCCCCGCGCGCCGGTCGGCGTTACCCGCCATCGCGGCCAAGGCCTGCCGCGTCCTCAACCGAGTGGCGGACACGACGCACTCCGCCTCTGACCGGGCGGCGCCCTCGGCCAGTAGAGGACTCCCGTCCCCTCCGCGTCACCCTGCCCTCCTGCTCAGCTCGGGCAGCGTCGTGCCGTTGAGCTTCGCCGCTGCACGGACGCTGCTGGGCACGGCTACGGACGACGCGGAGTCCGTGCCGCCCGGCTCAGCTTGGCCAGGTGCAGCGGAGCGTGCTGCGGGCGCCGGAGGGGGCCCTGCGGTCTTGGACTCGGAAGCAGCCCCGGGACTGGTAGCGGGATGCATGTCGTCGGCGAGCAGGTGTGCGAGGAGGATCCCTGTGGCGCGGTGGCTGAGGGTGCGTGCGGCGTCGACGAGACGCTGGTGCTCTGTGGCCGGCAGGGACAGGGCGATGCTGGAGGCTCGGCCGGGTAGTCCGAGTGAGTAGGCCACGCACAGCGCGGAATCGGAGTACTCCAAGAGGTCGAACTGAGCCGAATGCGGGCCGGGGGCGTCGAGCGTCTCGATCAGGGCGCGGCGGCTGGTGATCGTCCGCTCAGTCAGGGCGACGGAGGGGTAGCGGGTGAGGTGGTTCATACGGCCGCTGAAGTCGAGCTGGGCCAGGAGGCTTTTGCCCACGGCGCTGGCGTGGGCGGTGTCACGGAAAGGCGCCCATTCGTCGACGGGCGGCGCGGTGGTGCTGAAGGCGGATTGCCTGATGGTGATCTCTCCGTCGGTGTAGGTGCTGACGTAGACGGCGGCGTCCAGCTCGTCGCGGAGCGCGCCGAGCGTGTCCTGGAGAAGGGTCTGCTCGGGGTCGTGGCCCGTGGCCAGGATCATCAGGGGGCCGGGGAAGTGCACGGTGTCGCGGGATTCGACGAAGCCCTCGTTGGCGAGCCAGTGCAGCATCCTTGCGGCGACGTCCAGTGGCATCCGGGCCCGGCGGGCGAGTGTTCTGGTGTCGATGCCGTCTGAGGTGTGGACGAGCATGAGCATGTCGCGGGCCCGCTGGGTGAGTTGCCAGCGGGCGGGCACGACGGCAGGGGTGTTGCTGTGGCGGGCCATGTCGGTCAGTACTGCCGGCCGCAGTGCGCTCGCCGACCACCAGGGCTCGCTGCTGCCCAGACCGGGCGTCGGAGTAGCGGCCGCAGGCGGGGGCTGAAGGTCGGGGACATCCAGGGACAGTCCCCCGATCAAAGCCGTCAAGCGTGGCCGTTCAAGATCGGGTGAGTCCTCCACCCTCGGGGTCGGCCCGTGCGGTGTCGGCAGCACAGGGGGCGGGACAAGGACAAGGCCCGGCCTGAGGGTTCCCTCGTCAACCCGCTCCTGTTCCGCTCCAGGCTTCTGCGGCAGAGCTGGCTGGGGGCCGGTGAGGGCCTGGGCACGTGGTGCTTCCGAGCGGGCCGGGTGATGTGTCGAGGAGAGCCGTTGGCGAATCTCGTCGAGGAACTGCGGGTCCTCGACGGGTGCTCCAGCTGCCTCGCCGGCGGGGTGGTCGCTGGTGTCGTCGAGCAGACGGCGGGCGTCGCCGTGGCCGTGCCGGGCGGCCTCCTCGAGGAGGAACCGCGCTTCGTCTCGCCACTCCTCGCTCGTGCGCAGAACGACGACGGCGAGCCGGAAGAGACCACCAGGGTGCCCGGCCGAGGCGGCCTCACCGAGCAGGTCCGCCGCGGTGGCCAGCTCACGTCGCAGCAGGGCCTTGGAGCCGAGCCGGTACATCGAGTTCGCGCGTGAGCGCTGCTCGGCGTCGAGCTCGTACAGGTGAGTCAGGGGACCGAAGTCGCCATGAGGGCGGTCCCAGTAGTCCGGCGGCCCCGAGAGCCGGGTCACGAGCGTCAGCAGCTCAGCCGGCCCTTCGAGCGCCGGGCGACCACCACTGCCCTCGTTGAGGCTCACATCCGTCACCTGTCCTTCCCCCCGCGTTGCGTCTTCTTTCGATGGCCGTTCCGGATGTGCGCGCCGAGTCTGACGCGCAGCTGGGACACGGCGGTGTGCCGGTCTTTATGGACCCGTTCGGTAGTTATGCCCAGGGTCTCGGCGATTTGCGCATCGCTCAGACCCTGGCTCTGGAGCTGGACGACCTTGCGGTGCTGTGTCCGCGGCATGGCGTCGATCGTGGGGATGACCAGCTCCTCCATCGGCTCGATGGCGTCGAAGGGCTGCCCCTGGGCCGGCACGGTCGGCAGCAGGTCTGCTTCGTCCAGGAGCGCGAGATGCTTCTGCGCCTTCAGCACGTCCGTCGCCAGGTTCCTGGAGGCCGCCCGCAGGTAGGCGGGAAGGTTGGTCTCTGGGCCGAGCTCTCCGGACAGGACCTTGTCCGCGACCTTCATGTACGCCTCGTGAGCCACGTCCCGGCACGCGTGCCGCGTGAGCTTGCCGCCGAACTTCTTGAGCAAGATCAGCGTCTCCGCGACCAGGAAGGTCTTGTAGCAGTCGGCCAGGCGCTGCGCGAGGTCTGGCTCCGACTCCTGAGAGGCCTCACCCGCTACCACCGATCACGCTCCTTCGCCAGCGGCAGCAGCATCCTGCTCTCGCTCACGTGCACGATCACCGTGGGCGAGTCCGGCGCCGTCGCGACAATGCCCACCTGGACGGTGATTCCGGCCGTGACGGTCACTGGGTCGTCGGTGTGCGCGGGGCAGGAAGAACCATCGGTGTGCCGCATCAGCACTGTGCGCTGCCGCCGTTCCCAGTAGGCCTGCACCGCGACGGCCGCGATCTGCACAGCGGCCGCGGCGGCCGGGACGAGGCCGGCCCAGTCCATGGACCACGTCATGTGAGTCGTTCTCCGGTTTCGCTCTGGAGGCAGCGCGTGGGATGCGCGCCTTTCGACTCCTTGACGGCCCAATCCTCGCTGTTCTCCCTCTGGGATCAGAGATCTCCGAAGAATGGAGGAGTATGAGCCGCTCTTGATCGAGCTCGATCGGGAACGGCTCCTACCCTGTTCGCGTCACCCTGCTCTCGAGCGCCCTTCGGTTGGGACATGGTGTCGCGGAAGCATGCGGTGCGAACCCGCCGACGATGTCTCTCGCGGGCCCGGCTCGGGGTGGTGGCCGGTCCGCCATGGGGTATGGACCGGCCGGTTCGGGGAGTCAGACGCCGAGGCGGGCCACGGCTTCCTTGAGGATGGCGGCGTTCGCGGCCGGGTCGTGGCTCATGACGAGTCCCTGGTGGGACAGGGCGTCGAGGTGCGCGCGCAGGGAGGTGTGGTCGCCGGGGGTGGACAGCAGGCCGAAGATGTCGGGGTAGCGGTCCTCCGTGACGGCGGTGAAGAAGTCGCCGCGCTGGACGCCGCGGCTGTTCTCGGTGAGCCGGGGCGCGGTACCAGCGGTGATCTGCGGGTAGAGGATCCCGACGGCGTAGCCCTCGGTGGCGAGCGGCATGGACAGCCATGTGGTGAGCTGATCGGGCCAGAACTGCGGCTTCAGCTCCTTTCCGTTCGCCTTCCACAGCGGCTCGCGGCGTCCGGCGAGGAGGGCGTCGGTGACCTTCTGGTGCTGGGTCGGGTGCATCTGCTCGCCGGAGGCGAGGCGGGTACGGACGGTCTCGAAGAGGTCGAACGCGTCGAGGAGTCCGAAGCCGAACGCCGCGGCGGACGGCCAGGGCAGAACCTGCACCACGCCGTGCTCGTCGACACGGGCGAAGATCCGGTCGTTGGCGAGGAGCTGCCAGCCGGCGCGGGCGAGGGTGAGGCCGGTGGTGGTCTTGCCCGCGCCCTTGTCGCCGAGGGTGAGGATCGTGGCGCCGTCGGCGTCGGTGACGGCGGAGGCGTGGAGGATGGACCATCCGTCAGCGAGAAGCTGGGCGCGGATGAGTTCGCGGGCGAGGCGGGCGGCGGCGGTGGCGATGTCGGTCTCGTCGGTGCCGACGATCCGCAGCAGCCGCCAGTCCTCGTCCCAGCGGTAGGCGAGCGAGCGGTCTTCCTGCACTGCGGTGACCAGTCCGCCGTTGCGGACGACGAGGAGCTCGGCGCCGGCGTACTCGACCGTCTCCGCGTCGCCCTGCTCGACGACGTCGGCCAGGGCCAGGAGCTCGGCCTCGTCGAGGTCGGCGGAGACGGTGGGGCCGTCGATCTCGGTGGTGGGCTCGGCGCTCCACCAGCCGCCGAGGTAGCGGGTGGCCCAGGCGGGGACGGTGTCGGTCATGCTGGTGACGGTGACGGCCTGGCCGTCGGCGGTGGTGATGCGTACGGCACCCATGCGGGTCAGATCTCCTCGGTGAGTCGGGTGTAGGCGGTGTGGAGCTTCTTTGTGGCCGCGTCGAGCTGGGCGGACTCGGAGTCGTCGAGCGGCGGCGGACACAGGGCTGGGGTCCCGTCGGTGTAGTGCACGGGCATCCCGAGCCAGACGCCCGTCTCCTGACGGACGGACACCTCGGTCATGCCGTCGGCGATGCCGAGGCTGTGGGTGAGGGCGTCCAGGGCGGCGCCGGCGGGGCCGAGGCGGGTGCGCCCGATGCCGTCGCTGATCCGGCGGGGCCGGGCGGCGAGTTCGTCACGTACCTGCTGCACGGGGACGGTAACGGGCTCGCCGTGGACGGTGGTGGTGGACGCGCAGATCACGGCGGCGTCGCCGTGCTCGCCGATCACGTGCCCGCGGACCGCTTTGACGGGGACGCGGAGGTGTCGGGCGAGGGTGAGGTGGTAGCGGGCGGTGTCGGTCGCCGCGCCGATCCCGACAACCCTCTGGCAGCCGCTCCGCTCGGCGAAGAGGCGGGCGAGGACATCGACGGGGTTGGTGACCATGACGGCGACGCCGGTGTAGTGGGTGAGCTGCCGGGCGAGATGGACGATGAGCGGCGCGTTGGCGATGAGCCCGGCCATCCTCACGTCCCTGGGGGCCCGGTTGGTGAAGGGGGCGCGGGGGGAGAGCACGATGGCGTCGCAGGCTCCCATGGCCTGCGGGGTGGTGACCGTGACCCGCATGGGTGCTCCGGTGACCTGGGTCAGGTCCTCCAGATCGGTGACGAGCCCGCGGGCGCTGGCCTGCGAACCGGAGGCGACGAACAGCTCGTTGCACCAGCCGGAGGCGGCGAGGAGCGCGCCGACGCTCTGCCCGACCGCTCCGGCTCCGATCAGTCCGATCCTCATGGTGCGGCTACCGCCTCTCGTACGCGGGTCAGATACAGGCGCCACCACGTCGCCCCGTCCTCGGTGGCCGCGAGCGGGGCCGTGGCGTGGTCGAGGAGGGTCGTGACGTGGCGGGCGCGATCCCTCACCCCGGCCGCGTGTGCGGACAGCGGCAGGTCCGCCGGGGCGGTCAGGTAGGTGGTCAGGATGTTGAGGGTGTCCATGAGGACCAGGAGGACGAGCTCGCGCATCCATCCCGTCCGCTCGTCGGCGGGCAGGCGCCGGGCGGACGCCCGGACGAACGAGTCGAGCCCGGACAGGATCACGCCGACGGCGGCCGGCCGGCAGGCGACCAGGCCGAGCGCCATGCGGGAGATGAGCTTGGCCGTGTCCGCGACCTCGTGACCGCGCATCAGGCCCGGGTCCAGGTACACCGGCCGCCCGCCGTCCGCGGGGAAGGTGGCGTGCTCCGGCTTGAGGTCACCGAAGACGACCGTCCCTGCCGGGGTGGGAGGGATCCGGCGGGTCCGGCGCAGCCGAGTCGCCACCGTCTGGAGGACCTCGCCGTGTCCGGTCTGCCGCAGGTAGACCGGGCCGCTCAGGCCGTTGAACTTGCGGGCGAACGTGCCGGAGATGCCGCGCTCGCGGATCGGTGCGCTCTCCACGGCTTCGGCGACGCCCTCTCGTGCGAGACCTTCGGCGACGTCCCGCACGACCAGGCCGAGCAGCTCACGTGTGCGGCCGGGCTCGGCCGCGATCAGATCCGTGAGCGTCGGGCCTGTCACCGGCTCGGTGAACAGGACGCCGCGGGCGTATCCGGCGAGCGCCACCGTCCTGAGACCGGCGGGGCCGGCCAGGGTGCGCAGCTGGACGGCCTCGCGTGCCATGAGCGAGTCAGGCGAAACCAGGTAGGCCGCTTGCCGGGCCCGTACGGTTGCGAGGTCACCGCACGCGCCGCGCAGCAGCGACACCAGGGAGACCCCGCAGACCGAGACCTTCGCGTACAGGTCACGGCCGTCGATGGTGAGCCGCTGTACGTAGCTGGTGACGCTGGGCGTCACCGGGCCCGGCACTACTTCGGCGCCCGGCCACACTGACCGTGCCGCCATCAGTACCTGTTCGCCCGCCATCGCGAGCAGGTCAGCCGCCGCCGGGGGCGTCACGCCGACCACCCGCCCGTCAGTGCGCGGACCGCGGGATCCGTCACGGTGGAACTCGGGCGGGGCCGGCGGCAGATGCAGCCGGCGGCGGGCATCGCGGCAAGGGTGTAGAGGACGTGCCCGGGGCCGGTGATACTCACCGCCTCCGGGACGTACGCGTGACGGGTGAGCCGGAACGCGATGTCCTCGTGCCCAAGACGGTCGTCGATCCAGCGGCGCAGGGTGGCCCCCGGGAAGGGCCGGCTGTCGCCAGGGTTGTCGTCGAGCCGGTCGGCAAGGTGCTCGGCCGCCGCCGTCAGCCGCCGCACGGCGCCCCACGGAGTCGGGGCGGCTTCGCGGGACAGGAGCCAGATGTGCGGTTCGGCCGGGGTCCCGGCCCACGCCTCGCAGTGGATCACGGCCGAACCTCCTGCATGGCGGCCGACGCGCGGCGCACCGAGAGGGTCGGGGCCAGGGGCGTGTAACTCCCTCCGGTCGGCGCCGCTCACGGGCTCACCGCCGGCGGGTCGTCCGGGCCGTCGGAGTCCTCGAGCGTGAAGAACGCGCCGACCAAGTCAGCCAGGTTCTCCAACGCGTCGTCGAGCCGGGAGGCAGCCCACTGATCGTGCAGGTCCTGGGCGGTGGCCTCGACGGGCTCGCGGCGGGGGGCGGTCACGGCTCCACCACCTGCTTTGCGGCGAGCTCGCACCAGATCCGCTTGCCGGTGACAACCCGCTCGACGTCCCACCGGTCAGCCAGGACGGCGACGAGGAACAGGCCGCGGCCAGACTCCTCCTCACCACTCGGGCAGGCCCGCACGGACATCTCGGCCCGGTCGGTGTCCAGCACCATGATGCGGACAGCCCTCTCGCCGGTACGGGTGACCACCACACCGACGGTGCGCGAGTCCGTGTGAACCACGGCGTTGGTGACCAGCTCGGAAACCAGGAGCTCAGCCGTCTCGGTCAACTCCTCCAGACCCCAAGTCTTCAGAGCGAGCACGACACCGTGCCGGGCCTTGCCAGGGGCCGTGTCGCGGGCCACGTAGTTGGCGCGGTAGCTGGGCGGGTCCACGGAGACGGGGGTGATGTGGTCCGGCATGACACTCACCTTGATGACGTGGTTGTTCTGCAGGGTGCGCCGGCGGTCCGGCAGCGCGCGGGCGATCAGGTTGTTCGTCACCTGGCGGCTCCACTCGTGCGGCGGAAGCTGGGGGCGCTGAACAGGTCGAAGTACTGGTCGCCGGCGTCGGAGGTCCAGCGGGCGGCAGGGCCGTGGGCGCGAGCGAACTGCGCCCCGGGGTGGGCCTTGCGGTCGGGCGTGGGCTTCGGGGTGGTGCTCGGGTTGGGCGTGGACATCGCCGTTCCTCTGCGTTGGAGGCTGCCGAGTTGAGGTGGTGGCGGCCACCAGGAGCCCGTCCCCGACGGGGGTCGGGGAGGGATCGCAGGGCCTGGTGGCTGCCGAGGTCGGGCGTCGTGCAGGCGTGCCCGACCTGGTGACGGAGCGCCACAAGTGATCTTTCCGTGACGAACTGTCACTTCTCTGCGAGAGCTAGAGTGCTCCTCAACCCACCGGGTGCGCAACAGGCGCACCCACCCGAATTCTTGTCCACCCTCGACGCGCCAAACCCGGCGCGGGCACAATGCGACCCGAGCGAGGGATGCACGCACCCGTGGGTGACATGACGTCACCCGGCAAGGCAGAAGGGGGAGTAATGCCGAACCAGAGAGCCAGGCCCACCCTGCGGCGTCGCCGCCTCGGAGAGCAGCTGGCGGCAAAGCGCGACGAGGCTGGCCTCAGCCTCGAAGACGCCGCGGCGCTCATGGGCTGGGACAAGCCCACCATGTCGAAGATCGAGAACGCGCGACGGCATATCTCCACCAAGGAGGTCGAAGACCTCCTTGGTCACTACGGTGTCACCGACCGCGAGTTCATTGGCGGCATGGCCGCCCTCGCCCGGGACGCCGGCAAGAAGGGCTGGTGGGCAGGGTTCGGTGCCGTCGGGGACTCCTACCAAGACCTTCTGAGCGTGGACACCGACGCGGAGGCGGTGCGCTTCTTCATCACCGAACCTGATCCCCGGCCTGCTCCAGCGCGGCGCCTACGCCCGGCAGGTCATCAACTCCTCCGCCATCACCCGGACCGACGAGGACAAGGAAGCTCTCTCCCGCCTCCGGCTGGCCCGGCAGTCCGTGCTCGAACGCTCCCCGAACCCACTGCGCCTGTGGGCGGTGATCGGTGAGGCGGCACTACATCAGAGGTTCCCCGACCCCAATGCCATGCGCGATCAGCTCGCGTATCTGCTGGAGGTCTCCACCCGCAAGGGCATCACGGTCCAGGTGATGCCGCTCGACTGCGGAGGGCATCCCGGCCTGGCTGGGATGTTCAGCATCGTCAGCTTCCCCTCGCCGTGGCCCACCGTGGTCAACCTGGAGAACCTGCGCGGCGGCACCTTCGTGGAAGGGACCAACGACGTGACGATCTTCGAGGAGGCCTTCGACCAGATCGTCGCCACCGCGCAATCGCCAGACGAGTCGCGCGAGACCATCAAGAAAATCATGGAGGAGAAGCACTCATGACCGCACCCGCCCCGGACAGCCCGGCCTGGTTCAAGTCCTCGTACAGCGCCGGCGAGCAGGACTGCGTCGAGGTCGCGGACATGCCCGGCGTCCTGTACGTCCGCGACTCGAAGCATAGGACCGGCCCGACCCTCTCGTTCGGGCCAGCGGAATTCTCCGCGTTCGTCGACTACGCCTCGACGCTCAACGTCTGACCTCTCACACGATGGGCCCGGCTCCCCGTACGTCAGGGGAGACCGGGCCGTTCCCATGTCACAGAACGGGCTTCTTGCCGGACCCACTGCTCTCGTGACCGGCCGACCCCCGGTCGCGAGGGTGAGCTGGACTCCCCCCGCCGCACGCCACGACTGGCTGTCCCGTCTCGAGGACAGCCACCGGGTCGAACGCTCGCCCGGGCACCCGCTCCTGCGCATCGCGTGTGAGGCAGCCGCCGTCGGCCCTGGCGTACGGCGCTGTCAGCGCGCAGCCCACCGTCGTCGGCTCCGTGGTCCCCGTCCAGGTAGAGGTGAGCACTGCCGTGCTCTGGGCCATCGTGAACGAGATCGACATGAAGGTAGCGGCGCGGGTCGCTGGCTTATGGGATCCCGAGTGAGCCGACCAGCGCCTGGTGGAGCGGCTCGACGCACTCGCGCATCAGCTCGCGTCGCTGCCGGCCCGGCACTCCGAGGGCGATCCCTCCAGCGGCGGCCGCGGCCGCCGCGACCCTGCTGCCATACATGAGCGCCTGGAGGGCGGCGTCCGCTGCTTCCAGTAGCGGGACGTCGCTGCTGAAGGCGGCCCGGGTCGCAACGCGGACGGCCAGTCGCTACCACTCGGCTCGGTACGCGGCGCGGCGCACAGCTGCGTTCTTCGCGGGGACGCGGGTTGCTGGGTGCCAGAACGTCGCATCGGTGCGCTGCACCCCGTCGAGATCCTGCCCGGCGAAGAAATTCCCGGCAGCGCGGGCCGCGCCGCCCAGCAGCTTCCGTCTTCCGCCTGAGCTCGACCTCCTGCAGGCAGCCGCGGCCTCGGCGGCGAGCCCCGCCTGGACGACGACATCGAAGGCCGGTCGTCGCGGTATCTACGCCGCAGCCAGCGGCGACGAAAACACAGTCCATGCCCGTCGCACAGCTCGCGAAGCGTGCTGCCGATTGGAGCCCGACCCCTAGCGGGGCCCGGCCTCGCATTCGTCGCGTCTGGAGTAAGCAAGAGGAAGAGTGAGGGGCGTCAACATCAGAAGGAGGAACCGTCCTTGAGGACCGACAAGATCTCGCTACCGAATTCGTAGCAGAGTTGCCGAACTTCTCTTCCGGGCCCAATTTCCCAGAGTTCCAGGCCATCGGAGGACCTCAGGATCACATTATTGCATCGGCGCTCGATTTCAATATTCCGCGTGCCGAAATATCCAAGTCCATACTCGGCCAGTGTTCCGTCGACACCCTCAAGATAGGTCTGACGTTCAACCTCGCCAGCGATCACCGAAAGTGATTGCTGGACACCTGCGTCCTCACCAATCGTCAACTGGCGCACTTTCATGAGAATGCTCTTGGTTGCCTCGGGGCGCATCTCCTCCCAGACTTCGCACAGGTGGATCCAGGAAGCCATAACCTCCAGTTGAAGCTCCTGGTTCCCTTCTGGATAAAGGTCACCCTCATCCGCAAAGATGGAGGCCCTCGAAATCTCCTCCGCGGCAGCACGCAATGAGCCATCCTCGGCATTCTTTAGAGCTGATTCGCTCGCTCTCTCCACCGCTTCCAGGACCTGCCTGTCGATCCCCCACTCTTGCGGCATGGCCAATCCCATCAACGGCGCCTGGAGACGCCATAGAGCTAGGATGGCTGCTTTGCGGCGTTGCGTGGGCGTCATGCTTGCCACTTCACGTGCAAGATGCTCGTCTTTGTACCAGTTCACCAGTTCTCCCTCCGCCTACCGATAGCCGTAACTCGCAAGGAACTCATTCCAGGTGCCGTAGTCTCGCCAAATATAGATGGATTGACCCGGAACCTTCTGCTTTGACCCCGTAGTCACTCGCCCTGTCTGGACAGCGCCAACTTGCGGAAGCCAGTCCTCGCACCCCATAGAAGCAGGGCAGGCGTTTCGGCTAGTAGCGCCAGCAATGGGGTTTAGAGGTCATCTCGTTTGGTTCTCCGGGAACTGGTGACCGCCTGTGGCTGTCGTGGCGGAAGGGTTACATGCCGCGGTCCGGCCCGCTCCACGGTTCTGGCCGTTCGTCGGTGGTCATCGGAAGTCGGCACAGCTGTACCGGGCCGGGGTAGAAGGCGGAGGTGTTGGGGCCGGCCATGTCTTCACCGATGAGGTAGCGGTAGAGCCATTCGGCGAAGCTCATGTCGTACCGTGCCCAGCCGCCTTCGCCGTCTTCGACCAGGAACCAAGGGGCCGTGTCGTCCGCGGCCATGAGGAAGATCATCTCGGCTCGGTCGGTGCTGGCGATCGGCCACAGTCCGTTGCGGGTGCCGAAGCTCAGCTCCGTGAGTCCGAACAGCACACGGGGATCTTCGTCGGCGTCAAGGTCGAGTTCATCCCAGGGCACGTCGTTCCAGGCCCGGACCGTGTCCGTGATCCACTGGCCCAGGTTCCATCGCTCGGTCGCGGGATGGAACAGGTACAGGTGTCCGTTGAGGTGGATGGGAGCGTATGCATCCACGAGGGCCTGGTAGTCGGTCGGCAGCCGGATGTCGAGTTGTGCGTGGAGCTGGTCCCAAGCCGTGGGGTCCGGGCAGCGGTTTTGCGCCGGGCCGAGCATCGCCATGGTGGCGGCCAGGTAGTCGGTCATGGCGTTCCTCGTTGGTGTGTGCCGCCTGTGCGGGAAGCAAGCCCTCTTGGGGTATTCGGGGTATGGCATGGATCATCCCAGCCCGGAGGGCTCGCCGGTCAGGCTGTCAGCCTGCGGTAGCAGATCAGGGCGGCGGCGATGCCGGCGAACGCCAGGAAGTGTTCGGCCTTGCGCTCGTAGCGATGATGCAGACGGCGGCACCCGGACAGCCACGCCACCGTGCGCTCCACGGTCCACCGATGACGGCCCCCTGGGAGGATTCGATGTCCCGACGCGCGATGCGCGGTGTGATGTTGCGGGAGCGGAGCCACGTGCGAAGCCGGTCGAAGTCGTATCCCTTGCCACCGTGCAGCTTGGCCGGTCGACGGCGGCGCGGCCCGCGGCGGGACCGGATCGGCGGAATGCCCCCGCACCAAGGGCTCCAGCCCCTGGCTGCCATGGGTGTTCGCAGCCGAGATTCCGATCGATAGCGGCAGACCGTTCCGCTCGGTGATCAAATGGATCTTTGATCCCTTCTTGCCGCGATCTACGGGATTCGGACCTGTCAGGGCCCCCCTTTCGTCGCCCGCATGCTCACGGAATCGATCGCGCACCGGGACCAGTCCAGGGCGCCGCGGGCTCCGAGTTCGTCCAGGACCAGGCGGTGCAGCTTGCCCCACACCCGGGCCCGGCTCCACTCGGTGAACCGGCGGTGCGCGGTTGGCCCGGACGGGCCGAACCGGCGCTGCCCGAGTCGGAGCGGTGGGCGCTTGTGGCACGTGGGATCACCGAGAACGGTCAGTTCATCAAGGCAGCTGGACGGTCCCAATCCGTAACGGCGACACCACGGTCTACCTCCGGCCGGATGAGGTGTACCAGCTGATGAACGACGGTCTGCGCATACGGCGCGCCCCCGATGCCGCCCCCACTCCGGCCGCGGACCGCGTGAAGAGCCGAGAGGACCTACGCGATGCTCTGGGAGTGGAGGATACGCCGGTGCTCTTCTTCCAGAGCGTCCCCGATCATCCGAGCGGGATCGTTTCCGGCATGTACGCCGACGGGCGGCCTGCGGGATGTCCTGACGCACCAGAACACACTCCGGAGTCCCTATGGCTTCAACTGGTCCTCGGACTACAAGCGTCCAGGGCCGATGCTGACTTTCACCCCGAGCGAGTTCGCGGCGTTCACGGCGTTCGCCGCTGCCTTCGAGGTCTGACCTTCAGACAGGCGAACGAGGCCCGGCTCCCCCGTCCTTACCGGGGGAGCCGGGCCGTTCCCGTACACCCGCGCTCTCAGATGCCTCTCAGTTACGCACCGGGCTCCGAGGGCGCCCCAACGGCTCTGCCGCGACCAAGGGCCAGCGCCTGGCCGGCAGACGTACGAGATTCCCAGCAGGCCAGCGAGCAGGGCTCCGGTTGGGCAGGATGTGAGCTCTCGCCCGCTGGAGGTCAATGGTGACCGAGCACTTCGTAGGCCAGCCCGCCCGTTCCGTACGCCGAAATGGATCTTTAGAGCCCGTGACGCGAACCGCCCGCAGCACCATCCCCCGGCAGGCATCGGCGCCTGCCGTTGAACCATCAGCTCCGCTAGCGTTCCAGAGTGTCCTCTGCGTGCCGTCCGGTACCGGCATCATCCCGGAAGTCCGCCGGATCACGACCCAGTGGCTCAGCGACAAGTTCCGACAGCCCGCCCCGCTGGAGACCGGCACCCACTTCCTACGCGACCACGTCGTACTGACAACCCAGGCCTCCTACCACGCTGACGGCGCCGAGCACGGGCTGCGGATCCAGCTCCGCGAGGAACCCGGAAGCGACGTGGCGTGTCACTATCACCGCCGTCGCCCCCGTCGCTGCCAAGCAGGCGGTGTGCGTGACGCTGGAGTGCTTCGACAACGGCATCACCGCACTGCGGCCGGCGCGACCGGCGCTGGTCGAGAAGCTCGTGGAAGCGCTACGGCCCCGTGACGGTCTCGCTCACCTCACGCTGCACGCCCAGGTCGTGGACACCGGCGGAGTCGACGCGCTAGTGGACGTCCTGTGCGATCCCGATCGGCGCCTCCCTGTTGTGGTCGCAGCCCGCCCTCTGCAGCCAGACTCTCTGTGGTCACAGCGGCTCCAGAAGATGATGCCGAAGTGCGCCGGTGATGCCTCCCTCTACCTCTTGGACGACGTCGAGGCGGTCGGCGCCTTCCGACAGGTGATTGGCGAGCATCACCGGGTCGCTCCCGGCGCGGTGCGCACCTTCTTGCCCGACGTGGATCCGGCCTGGGCGCCCGACGGGCCCCGGCACCGACTCCTCACCGGTGCGCGGATCAGTGCGCCAAAGGATCTGGCGTTCATGCTTGTCGCCCGGCAGGTCCAGCGTCACGCGCGGGAAGCGGAGCTACCTGGGCCGCTGCTGACCGTCTCGTTTCCGGACGAGCAGCAGCGCAAGCAGGAAAAAAACGTCGTGCCGCGCACACGCCCAGGCGGTCCCCGCCCATGCCCTGGAGAAGGAGGTCACGGCGCTTCGGGAGGAGAACGACGTCTTGACGCAGCTCCTGTCCGAGGGCGACCGGGATCTGTCCGAGACCCGCCGCCGGGAAGCACTCGCCGAGCGAACCGTGCAGCACCTTCGCCAGCAGCTCCAGCAGCTGACCGAGAGCTACCACCAGGAGCTCGAGGACCACCTGCTGACGTTGGAGGACGTCGAGCGCGCACAGAACGAGGCTCGGGTGCTGCGCCAGCGGCTGCATGCGCAGGGCCGGCCTGCGGACACGGTCGTCTTGGAGCAGGCCGCCGCGCAGCCGGCGTCATTCGAGGAGCTGACGCAGCGCCTGGGCGAGCTGGAGCACGTCCTGTTCACAGCCGAGATGGCAATCGTCCTGTCGCTTGACGACCACGAGCTCGCGCGTACCTGGGCAGCGAAGGCGTGGCAGGGTCTGCGGTCGCTCGACTCCTACGCGCAGGCACAGAAGGAGGGGCTCGTGAACGACGGGTACTTCGAGTTCTGCAAGACCGTCCCCGTGCCCGGCGCCCGGATTTTCCCTGCGAAGCAGATCGCGATGGGCGAGACGGAAGCCACCAAGATGGCATGGGGCGGCGAGCGGATCTTCCCCGCCCCGATGGAACTCGAACCGAGCGGGCGGATGCCGATGTATGCGCACTTGAAGCTCGGCTCGAAGGGAACGATCTCCCCGCGACTCTACTTCTACGACGACAGCCGCGGTGTCACCGGGCAAGGTCGTGGTCGGCTATCTGGGCCCCCACCTCACCAACCGCAAGACCTGCTGACCGGGAGTCTTGACGGCAACAAGCCCGGACCTACTCGTTCTCGAAGCCGTCCGGGCTAGGACTTGTCCGGCCGATCAAGGTGCACCCAGGGGTTCTGCAAGGATGCTGTGATGAAGCACATGCCGGATGACCCGTCGCTCCTGCCCGCCCCGTGGTGGGTGCCCGATGGTGGCATGCACAACTTCGAGCTGGAACTGCATCGCGAGCTTCCCCCTGGGCATCCACTGCATGGAGTGCAGGCCAGTGCTGTTGCACGATGCGAAGGATGTGACGACGTCCTGTTCAGCGTCGCGGACCGGCCGTTCCCCTGGGCTATGGTTCACCTGACGTGGACGGGCCGCGAAGAACGTGCGCCGTGGCCGATGACAACGCCGCTTGCAAGCTTGACCGAGCTCCTCACCGAGTGGGCCGACCACGGCTGCAACGACGACGAGGCATCGTCTGCGGAGTCACCTTCGTAGCCAGATGGCGAGGGCTGCCACTGTCGCGGTTCCGAGGAAGACATAGCCGCGTTTGTCATAGCGAGTGGCGACCGCCCGGTGCTGTTTCAAACGGTTGATCGCGCGTTCGACGGTGTTGCGCTTCTTGTACCGCTCCTCGTCGAAGCCCGGTGGCCGTCCGCCGCGGGAACCTCTGCGCAGCCGGGCGGCCCGCTGTCGGTCTTCTCCGAAATGGTGTGCCGGATGCCCCGTCGGCGTAGAAACTCGCGGCAAGGCCCGTTGCTGTAAGCCTTGCCGGCCGCGACGCTGTCCGGCTTCTTGCGGGGTCTGCCCGGCCCGATCTTCGGGACGCGGATCTTCTCCAGCACCGGTTTGAACTGGGTGCAGTCTGCCTGCTGACCTGGGGTAACGACCAGGGACAGCGGACGGCAGCGGCCGTCGGCGCTCAGGTGGAGCTTGCTGGTGAACCCGCCCCGCGAGCGACCCAGGCCCTCACCTCCAGCACCACCTCCACCAGGCGGGCGAGAAGGCTCTGCCACGGTGTCTCGCCTGGTGTTCTGCCGGCGCT
Organism: Streptomyces sp. NPDC127114; assembly: GCF_042677525.1. Classification (NCBI taxonomy): domain Bacteria; kingdom Bacillati; phylum Actinomycetota; class Actinomycetes; order Kitasatosporales; family Streptomycetaceae; genus Streptomyces; species Streptomyces sp. NPDC127114. Next base: position 257,560 of record NZ_JBHXTJ010000004.1, on the reverse strand, counting down.
TCCCCCTTTGAAGCGGGTGCCGGCGGCGGATTGGTCCGGGCGCCGGCCGCGTGCTGATGCGCACGGACGATGGTGGAGTCGACCGAGATGTCCCGATCGATCTCGCCGGCCGCTTCCGCTGCGGCCTGGACCTGCTGGAGCAGCCGCTCCCACGTTCCGTCCGCGGACCACATCCGGTGGCGTTCGTAGACCGTCTTCCACGGGCCGAACCGTTCGGGCAGGTCACGCCACTGAACCCCGGTCCGAACTCGGTGCAGAATCCCGTCGATCACCTGCCTGTGGTCCCGCCATCGGCCACAACGTCGCTGGAGATCCCGCCGGACCGTCGTCAACCGCCGCCGTACGATGGCCGCGTGACCGCTCGCCGTACGCTCGGCGCAGGGCCCCACGTGGCCCCTGCTCCCATTCGCGCCGCCCAGGCCGACCTGCTCGGTGCGCTCCCTGAGATCCGCCTTGACGACCTTGATGCGCTGCGCGACCGAGGTGTTCTCGGTGGCCGCCCCACGACGGCGCCGAGCGCGCGCCGTACGCTCGGGGCTGGCGGCCGCACCGACGAGGTGTAGCCCGTCTCCCACATGCCATGACCGGTCGTCAGGCGCCGGGCTCCTCGGCGTCACTGGTCGGGCGGCTGGCTCGCGGCCGGTTGCGTGCCCATCGCTTGAGGTCGCCGACGCAGTAGAGGAGTTCGGCGCCACGCTTGTCGGCCCAGTCGGGGAATTCAGGGTCGTTGGCGCGTGCCCAGCGCAGGGCGGCAAGGGAGATGGCGGGAAGGTCCCTCTGTGCCTGGCGGAGCCCGACGAGATCGTCATCGACGGTGCTCGTGGGCGCGGGCTGGGATGGTGTGGGTGCCGGGATCGGCTGGGGTTCGACAGCGGGGGGCTTGGACAGGATGGTGGTCGTCGTGGCCGTCCTGGTGGTCGTGTGGGCGCCGGCCATCGCCCAGGCGCGGGCTTCGGCTTCGGAGAGGTTGAGGACCTGGGTTTCCCGGGCAATACCGCCGAGGACGACCTGGACGCGGCCGGGGTGACGGGTCGGCTTCGGGGCGGGATGGACTTCGGGCACGAGCATGCGCCAAGCGTTGAGGGTGTAGCGGACGAGGATGCGTGTGGAGAAGTTCTCCCGCATCTCCGGGCCGCCGAGCGCCCGGGCGGTGGCGGACTGGGCGACGAGCAGCACGTGGAGGCGTACCTGTCGTCCCATGAAGAGGATCTCGGCGAGCGCGTCGATGGCAGGAGAGGTCTTCGGATCGCCGGTCTCGCGGATTTTGTCCCAGTACCTCGCCAGCTGCTTCATCGTCGCGTTGACCTCCTCGAGGAGGATCACGATCCGGGGGCCGACCTTTTCCGGCTTGGAGGCCAGGACGTCGTCGCCGAGCTGTTCGGCGAGCCGGATCCGGCGCTGACCTTCGTGGCCGAGGCGGAGTAGCGCGTCGTGGATGTCGGCGATGTCGCGGCAGTACGTCACCCCGGGGACGCCGCGGGCCCAGCCATGGCTGATGCGCTTGAAGTCGAGGATGAACGCGTCGGCTCCGTTGTGGAGGAACTGGCTGGCGATCGTGCGCAGGATGGTGGACTTGCCGCCGCCGGTGCCTGCGGAGATCAGGACGTGCGGAGAGTCGTGGTCGAGGTCGACGGAGACAGGCTTCTTGCCGGCACCGAGCCCGATCAGCGGAGCGGATTCCGGCATGCTGGCCAGGAGGTCGCGCACGTCGGGGTCGTCAAGGCTGAGACGGGCGGGCGGCTGATGCTTCTTCTTGACGATGAGGTGGGTATCGCGTCCTGCGAGCCTCCAGGAGAAGGAGGCGTTCTGCAGGGCGAGCTTCTGCATGAGGAGCTCGGCAATCTGGTCGCGGTTGAACTTCAGATGCGCGGGCAGGTCGATGCGGATCTCGGCGTCGTCGTCCGTGAAGTTCACGGGGACATGGAGGTAGCGGCGCGGGTCGCTGGCTTCCGGGATGCCGAGAGGGCCGACCAGCGCCTGGTGGAGCGGCTCGACCCACTCACGCATCAGCTCGCGCCGCTCCCGGCCCGCCATGCCGAGGGCGATGCCTCCTGCTGCGGCCGCGGCCGCAGCGACCAGGCTGCCGTAGGTGAGGGCCTGGAGGGCGGCGGCGGGGTGCTGCCAGTAGCCGTAGCCTCCGCCGGCGGCAGCGGCCAGAGTCGCGGCGCGGACAGCCAGGCGCTGCCACCCGGCCCGGTACGAAGCGCGGCGCACCGGTCCCTCGGTCTTCGCAAGGACGCGGGTTCCCGGGCGCCAGAACGTGGCATCGGTGCGCTGCACCCCGTCGAGGTCCCGCCCAGTGAAGAAGTTCCCGGCCGCGGTGGCCAGGGTGTCCAGGGCCTCGTCGAGGTCGCGGGCGAGCGGGGAGGAAGACATCATGCTCCTCAGAAAGCGCAGAGTCGTGAACGCCCCACCCTTCGCCGTTCTCCTCACCACGGCGCTCACCACGTGCGCTCGTCGGGCGTCACGACCTGGCAACGCCTCCTCGGAAGGCCTCTGGTGAGCACCATCCATCGCAGCGCTACTCATCCTGGCCGGCCGCAACAGCGGACCGATGGGCGAGCTGGTGCTGGTGCTGGTGGCCGTTGCAGACCTCCTGGGCAGGAACGTCAACCGGTGGCTTTGTTCAGGTTCTGACGCGCTTTAGAGACGTTCGCCCGCTGAGTGACGGCTGACGCTCCGATCTCGCAGGTGCGACAGGTCCTCCAGGTACTGGGAGCGGAGCACCCACCTGCAGGAGTTCAAGCAGCCCTTCGGCGCTACTCCGTCGGCCGGAGCCGTACGTGCCTTCAGCGGGCGGAGGAATCGACGTGGCTTCCGGCGCGCAGTCGACGGCCAAACCGATGGATATCGGCCGCGCCGGCGAACGTGCAGATCCGTCGCGCATAGGAAGACACACCCACTCTCACAAGATCTTTACATAGGGAATATGCTCCTCCGCTAGTCGCACGTGCGACTTCGTCAAGGGGAGGGTTTTCTGACCATGAGTGACCGCATATCGCCGCCAAGGCGAGTGGGGGGTAGGTGGCTGGGCAACCGCACCCTGTCCCGGGTCGCGCTCGCTGTGGCCGGCGTGCTGGCTGTCGAGACGGCCGTCGTGGTGGAGGCGACGGGCCAGGCGGTCGCCTTGTCCTCGCAGCCGCCTGCCGCCGACAGCTCCGCCACATACGCAACGGAAGCCGCCGATATTCCGTCGGCGCAGGTTGCGGCCCGTTTGTCCGGTAGGCGCGTTGAGGCGTTGTCGGAGCGGACGGAGTCGACGACGACGTGGGCGAACCCGAACGGCACGGTGACGCTGGATGCGTCCGCCGGCCAGGTCCGGTTCCGCGATGAGACCGACACGTGGCAGGACGTCGACGTCGAGCTGGCGAAGACGGTGGACGGCACGATCGAGGCCAAGGCGCATCCCCTCGGGCTGGAGCTCGCCGGGAAGACGCCGGCTGCCGAGGCAGCGGCGGTCGAGGCCTCCGGTGAAGCCGGTGAGCCGGGCACCAAGCCGATTCCGCTGGTCACCCTGGACGCGGGCGACGGCAAGGAGCTCGGCCTGTCGTGGCGGGGCGTGCTGCCGGAGCCGGCCTTGTCGGGAACGACCGCACGCTATGCCAACGTCATGACGGCGACCGATTTGCTCGTCGAGTCGACCCGTACCGGGTTCGAGCAGTTCCTGGAGCTGAAGGACCGTTCCGCGATCGACGCGAACGGTTCAGTGACGCTGACGCTGAACGCCAAGGGCATCACCGCGCGGGCGAACGAGGACCGCTCGGTGACGTTCGTGGACACGGAGTCCGGCAAGCAGGTCGGCGCGCTGCCAGCGCCGGTGATGTGGGACGCCTACGTCGACCCGAGGTCCGGCGAGCACACACACCGTGCCGACGTCGGTCTGAAGGTGACGCAGAACGGCGACCAGGTCGACATCACCCTGACCCCCGATACGGCGTTCCTGGCCGCCGCCGAGACGCAGTTCCCGGTGACGGTGGACCCTGCGGTCAACATCGGTCCGAGTTTCGACACCTTTGTCCAGCAGGGCTATACGACAGACATGTCGTCGTCGACGGAGCTGAAGCTGGGCAACAACGGCTCCGGTCAGATCGCCCGTTCGTTCCTGGCCTTCCCCATGGCCAAGATCGCGGGCAAGCAGATCCTGAGCGCGAAGCTGAACCTGTGGAACTTCCACTCCTGGTCGTGCACGGCCAAGAGCTGGGAGATCTGGGACGTCGCCCCGGTGTCGACCAGCACGCGCTGGACCGCCCAGCCGACGTGGTTCAAGAACTGGGCGTCGTCGACGTCGACGAAGGGCTACTCGTCGTCCTGCGCGGACGGCTGGGTGAGCGCCGACATGACCGCCATGGGCCAGTACTGGGCCGGCGCCGGAGTTGCGACGGCAACGATGGGCATCCGGGCGACGGACGAGTCCGACCCGTACGGGTGGAAGCGGTTCAACTCGGGCAATGCGGCGTCGAACACGCCGTACATGTCGGTTACGTACAACACGCCGCCTGGTGTACCGACGCTGGTCAGCCCGGTCCCGAACTTCTACTCCAACGACTCCACGCCGGCGATGTCGGCGAAGGCCGTCGACGGCGACGGCGATCCCATGAGGCTCGACATCGAGATCTGGGACCGCAACGGCACGGCCTGGCTGCAGGCCGCGGCCTCCGCGTACTACCCGTCGGGCTCGGTGGTGACCTGGTCGCCGCCGAACCCGCTGCCGTCGGGTGCCTACAAGTGGCGGTCGCGTTCGTGGGACGGCAAGGTCCACAGTGCGTGGGCGGCGTTCCGGAACATCAACATCGACACAACCGCGCCAGCGAAGAGCACCATCTCCTCGGCCGATTTCCCGGCCAACACCTGGTCCGGTGCCCCTGACACGAATGGCACGTTCTCGGGTTCCTTCACCTTCACCCCGCCCGCGAGCGACGTGGCGGCAGTGGAGTACAAGCTGGACTCCGGCGCATGGACGCTGGCATCCACCACGGGCGCCGCGGTCACCAAGACGCTGTCGTTCCCGGCGGGCAAGCACACCGTGACGGTCCGGACGAAGGACGCGGCCGGCAACTACTCGGCCGAAGCGTCGCACGTCTTCTACGCCGGCTCCGGTGCCGCGCTGCTGACCCCAGGCCAGGGCGAGCGCCCGGCCCGACGCGTCGCGCTGTCGGCCGAGGGCCTGACCTCCTACACCGGCGTGACCTACCAGTACCGCCGTGGCGAGACGGACACGTGGAAGGATGTGCCGGTCGCCGACGTCCGGCAGGGCTCCGACACGATCTCCGGCTGGCCGGTGGGTGTGTCCAACGGCAAGCCGGCCGGTCTGACGTGGAACATCACCGACACCCTCGCCGAGGACGGACCGATCGAGGTTCGCGCCACGTTCACCGACGGCTCGACGACCGTGTACTCCCCGGTCAACGAGATCACCGTGGACCGCAACGCAGGCACCGCGCCGTCACAGGAAGCCGGCCCGGGTTCGGTGAACCTGCTGACCGGTGACTACACGCTCTCGGCCACCGACACCTCGCTGTTCGGCCTGTCTGTCTCGCGCACGGCGTCCTCGCGGCGCCCCGATGCGGGCGCGAAGCAGGACGGCCAGGCGACGATCTTCGGCCCGCAGTGGACCGCCGGCACGACCGCGGACATCACCGAATCGGAGTGGGCTTACCTCAAGAAGACCTCCGCCACCTCCGTCGCACTGGTCGACGTGGACGGCGAGGAACTCGGATTCACCGCCACCTACACCGGTGGCTGGAAGCCGGAGACCGGCGCGGAAGACCTGACGCTGACCGGTTCGCTCGCGGGCTCATTCACGCTCAAGGACACCGAGGGCACCGTCACGGTCTTCACCAAGCCGGATACGGCGTCCACGTCGTGGCAGGTCGCGTCCAGCACGATGGACGGTCTGGCGCAGTCCACGACAACAGTGATCTCCGAGACCGTCACCGGTACGGACGGCAAGAAGCTGGCCCGCCCGAAGCGCGTCATCGCACCGACCTCCGCCGCCTCGGCGACCACGTGCACGGCGACGCCGTCCACGAAGGGCTGCCGCGCACTGGAGTACGTCTATGCCACGGCGACCACGGGCACCGACACCGTGTTCGGCGACTTCGCCGGCCAGGTGAAGGAGATCCGCGCCTGGTCCACCGAACCCGGCGCCGCCGCCGCGACCGCCAAGACGGTACAGAGCTACGCCTACGATGCCTCGGGCCGTCTGCGCGAGACGTGGAACCCGCTGATCACGCCGTCGCTCAAGACGCAGTACGCCTACGACAGCGCGGGTCGTGTCACGCAGCTGACATCGGCTGGAGAGCTGCCGTGGTCGTTCACCTACGGCAAGGCGGGCAACGCCGCCACCGCTGGTGACGGCATGCTCCTGAAGGTCAACCGCTCCGGTCTGCAGCAGGGCACCAAGGACGTGGAGTCCGGTACCGCGTCGACGAGCATCGTCTACGACGTTCCGCTGACCGGCAGCAGTGCCCCGTACCAGCTGGGCGTCTCGGACGTGGCGGCGTGGGGTCAGACCGACGCCCCGACGGACGCGACCGCGGTGTTCCCCGCCGACCAGGTGCCGTCCTCGAACGACGGCGCTCAGCTGGGCTCGGGCGACTACCGCCGTGCGTCGATCACCTACACAGACGCTTCCGGGCGCCAGGTGAACGCGGTCGACCCGGGCGGCAACGTCACCACCACCGAGTACGACCGCTTCGGCAACACCGTCCGCGAGCTGACCGCAGGCAACCGAGCCCTGGCGCTCGGCGGCACGACGGCCGATCAGGCCGCGCTGACCGACCTCGGCATCCTCGGCCTGTCCACCCAGGACCGCGCCGACCTGCTGTCCACAAAGTCCGTGTACGACTCCAAGGGTGTTCGGGAGCTGGAGGAGTTCGGCCCGCTGCGGCGGATCACTCCGACCGGCGGCGGCACATCGGCCGTCGCGCGCTCCTGGACGGTCAACGAGTACGACGCCGGCCGCCCGACCGACGGCACCGCCAAGATCGAGAACCAGATCACCAAGGTCACCAGCGGCGCCGAGGTCTTCGGTTCGACGATCATGACCGATGCCCGTGTCACGCAGACCGTCTACGACTGGGCCAAGGGTTTGCCGGTCAAGACGATCAAGGACCCGGCCGGTATCGCGATCACCGAGACCACCGAGTACGACGACCAGGGACGCGTCACCAAGCAGCTCCTGCCAGAGGCGACCGGCACGGACGCCGCGACCCGCGTGACCACCTACTGGTCCGCGACCGGCACTGGCACTTGCCAGGGCCGCCCGGAGTGGGCCGACCAGGTCTGCTCCACCGGCCCGGCCGGCGCCATCACCGGCGGCGGTTCGAACCCGTCCCAGCTGCCGACCACCACCACCGAGTACGACTGGTGGGGCAACCCGGCCAAGGTAACCGAGACCGCGAACGGCGTCACCCGCACCACCACCAACACCTACGACGGGGCCGGCCGCCTCACCAAGACGGCCATGACCGGCGGGCTCGGCCAGGCCGTCCCCGAGACGACCACCGAGTACGACCCGGCCACCGGCCAGGCGGTCAAGACGACGTCACCGACCGGCGGCACCATCACGAAGGAGTACGACAAGCTCGGCCGCCAGGTCGCCTACACCGACGCCGACGGCGGAACAACCCGGACCGAGTACGACCTGCTGAACCGGCCGGTCAAGACCGCCGACACTGCCCCGTCCACCGTCACCTACACCTACGACGCCACCGCTGAGCCCCGTGGCCTGGTCACCTCGACCACGGACTCGGTCGCCGGAACCTTCGCCGCCACCTATGACGCCGACGGTTCCGTCGCCACCGAGAAGCTCCCCGGCGGCTACATCCTGACGGTCACCGAGGACACCACCGGCGCCGCCACGTCCCGGGTCTACACCCGTGATAGCGACGGCCAGGTCGTCTACTCCGACACCGTGGAGAAATCCGTCCACAGCCAGGTCACCGAACACGCCGGCTGGTCCGCTCAGGACTACACCTACGACGCCACCGGTCGTCTCACCACGGTCGACGAGACGGTCGGCGACACCTGCACCCGCCGCTCGTACGGCTTCGACAAGCGCACCAACCGCACCAACAAGACCACTGCGGAAGGCGCCGCCGGCGCCGCCTGCCCGACAACCGGAGGATCCACCACCACCCACACCTACGACAGCGCCGACCGTCTCGTCGACACCGGCTACGTCTACGACGCCTTCGGCCGCACCACAAGCCTGCTCGGCAGCCAGATCGGCTACTACGCCAACGACCTGGTCCACCAGCAGACCGCCAACGGCCAGCGCCAGACCTGGCAGCTCGACGCCAACCAGCGCCGCCGCTCCTGGACCGTGGAGGAGAACGGCGGAGGTACCTGGACGCAGACTGCGGTCAAGGTCAACCACTATGACGGCGACGGCGACAACCCCCGCTGGATCACCGAGGACACCATTGACGGCACAGTGAGCCGTAACGTCGAGTCTGCCTCCGGGGATCTGGGAGCCACCACCGCGGCGTCCGGAAACACCATCCTCCAACTGACCAACATCCACGGCGACGTCGCACTCCAGCTCCCGCTGGACGTAGAAGACGCACCCCTGGTGCTGGACAACGACGAGTACGGCAACCCCCGCGCCGGCCAGCCTGACGTTCGCTACAACTGGCTCGGCGGCAAGCAGCGATCCAGCGAGACCCTCACCGGCCTCACGCTCATGGGCGTCCGCCTGTACGAGCCGGCTGCCGGGCGGTTCCTCTCCGCAGACCCCGTCTACGGAGGAAGCGCGAACGCATATGAGTACGCTCACGGTGACCCTGTAAACAACTTCGACCTCGATGGCAAGCGTTGCTGGAATCCCTGGAGCGAAACTTGCCGGAGCAAGAACAACACCGTCAGCTTCCTCTATTCGGCAGGGTCCGTATGCTTTTCGTGGTGCCCCTTCTTGGGTGTGGCAGGAAGGGTCGTTAAGGCCTACCGAGCTGGGAAGCGTGCTTGGCACTACGGAAGAGCCGCCTACCGGATCTACAAAAGGGGAGGCACTCGCCGTCTGCTCAGCCACTCCAAGAGTTGGGCAAGACGTCAGGGATGCGTCACGAATGCTGGCGGCTTCGCCGCCTGCGCATGGGCCGGACTCGCTGCGTGGACCGGAGTAACCGAAGGCTGGGGGCACTGGAAGAACGGCTGGAGGCTCATGCGCGGTAAGCTCAGAGCGATCCGCAAGGGGCGGTGGTGGAGATAGGCGATCAGGCGATAGTTAGGCACCATCTCTAAGCTGCATCTGTGGGGTGGGCCACGACACGGCCCACCCCACACCTCCCACCATCGAATAAGAAGAGCCAGACAGATGAATGTTCCGAAGAAGTGGAAGGGCCCCTCCTGGGGTCTGTCGGCTGGATGCGCCGCCTTGGTTCTCTGGTTGCTTTTGGAGCAAATTTTCAGAGACAGTGGCCCGTCTGTAGTGCCAACAATGCTGTACTCCGTAGTCTTTGTGGCGTTCACGTTCTGGACCGTGGATAACCTTCACGATCGCCGGAATCACAAACGGGACGACTCTCAAGATTCAGCACCGTAAGCGCACAGCCCCAGCCGGCGGCTGCGACACGGCTGAATACGAACACACTCCGCACCCGGAGCGTCGCCTTGTTGCTGAGTTCACGGTCTGTCGTGGCCGTCACTCTCGTCGCAGCAGGACTCCTTCTCGCGGTCTTCTGACAGCGGTCGAACGTCTCTGAAGTATCCGGGCGACGTAGCCGATGACAGCGTCGCCCGGTCGTGGCCGCCTCATGGGGAGCCAGGGTTGGACGAAGAGGGCCGCTCTTGATCGAGATCGATCTACCATGGCGCGATTTCAGTGGGGTCGAGGACTGGTGAGGCGTGGGCCAGGCGTAGTGAGTTGCTCAGGCGCTGCGAGTCACGATGCGCTCGTAGATGGCCTCGGTGTCGGGTTCGGTGCTGACGTCCAGGCGCCGGTTGATTGTGAGCAGGGTTTCGTAGGCGGTCTGGACGCCGTTGTGGTTGCCGGCCTGGTCCTCGATGAGCATCCAGTCCTGGTAGAGGAGTTCGGCGCTGTCGTCGATGTCGAGCCCGAGGCGGATGGCGCGGCGGGCGGCGTCGAGGTCGGGGTGGGGGCCGGTGCGGTGCCAGGTGGCGAGGGTGTGGGCGGTGTCGGTGATCCGGGCGAGGATCTCCTGGACGCGGGTCGCGGCCCAGGCGGGCGGGGTGTCGCCGAAGGGGCGGCCGCGGACGAGGCCGAGGGCGGCTTCGAGGTCGGCGGTTCCGGTGGTGGGCCCCTTGGTAAGGCCGCGTTCGGCGAGCTTGGTGAAGCGGTCCCAGTCGCACCGGACCTTCGGCGAGAGCTTGTAGATGCCGGACCGGTCGCGCGGAAGGTACAGGTTGCCGTCCTGGTCGGCGCCCAGGCGGTTGCGGAGTTCGGAGATCCGGGTCTGCAGGGTGGTCTTGGACCAGGGGCGGCGCGGGTCCATGGCCTCGGCGACGGCGTCGGGGCTGCTGGGCTTGAAGTAAAGGTATGCGGCGAGCTGGGCGAGCTTGGGTCCGTGGCCGGAGGCGGAGATGCCGGTGACGGTGACCGGTCCCAGGACCTGGACCTCGGGAGCATGCAGGTCGACCGGCTCAGTCGGCGGCTCGACGGTCGGCGCGGGGACGGTGAAGGGTCCGGTGGGGTTGTCCGTCTCGGAGGTGTTGTCGACGGACCGCTCGGGCTCCGGCTCCGCCTTCCCCTGCCGGGCCTCCGGGCCGTGGCTGGTGTCCGGCCTCGGGGCTGCCTGAGGCGGCTCCGGCTGTTCGGGGGCAGGCGGGGTGAGCGGTGGGACGGAGGCGAGGGGCCTCGTACTCGAGCTCAGAGCGGCGAACGGGGTCGCGGACAGGCCGGCCGGATCGGGCTCGCCGTTGCTCGACGTGGTGACGGTGATCTGGACGGGCGGGACGGAGGTCCATGCCCCTTCGGCGGGGCGGGCGGGTTCGTCTGCTGTGCGCAGGAGGTCGAGGACGTCTTCGAGGTCGGCTTCCGGCAGGGACTGGACGATCAGGTCGCTGTCGAGGGCGTCGATGTACTGGGGTGTGGTGGTGCCGACGGCGAGGTGGATGGCGTCGTCGAAGGTTCCGAAGGCGCCGGCGGTGCCCTGGGCGGGCAGGACCAGGGCGACGGGGAGTTCGCGGGCGGCGGTGAGGGTGTCGGCGAGGAGCCGCGCTTCGTCTTCGTCTATGTCGGCGGCGCACACGAGCGTCCAGGGCAGGCGGATCGGGGCGTCGTCGGAGCTGGCGGTCTGGCGCTGTTCCAGGAGGAGTTCGGCGAGGTCGGTGCGGGCGGCCTTCAGGTGTGGAAGCGTGCGCAGCCGACTGGTGGGGAGCAGGGCGGGCAGTTCGTCTCCGAGGCCTACGGTGAGGATCTCGGAGTGGTCGCTCCAGGTGCTGGTGGCGGCTTCCAGGGCGAGGACGCGGGCGGTGTCGCGCACCGCGTCGGGGGTGCCGTCGAGGAGCAGGACGCGGGAGACCGTGAGGTTGATGAGCAGGTGGTTGCCGTCGGGGTCGGTGCCGAGGGTGACCAGGCCGGGGTAGGGGGCGGACACGAGAGCGGCGTCGTCGGGGTCGAGCAGGTCCTGCGCGCGGTCGAGTACCCAGCGGTCGGTGCCCTGCGGGGTGAAGGGGGCGAGGACGACCTCGCCGGCGGTCGTATTGTCCTCGTCGTCGCGGTCGGCTTCTGCGGGGGCGAGGAGGAGTTCGACCGTGCGGGCGGTGATCCGCGCTCCGGCAACCTGGGGCAGTTCGACGTGCTGGTCGGCGGCGTGGCGGGCGAGCGTGCGCAGGGCAAGGTCAAGGAGCTGCAGGCTGCCTGGCTCGGCGGCGGCGTGCAGGCTGTATTCGGCGGCGTGCTCGGTGGTGGCGGGCAGTTCACCGGGCTTGCGTCGGCGGCGCTGCAGCAGGCGCTTGGTGCCCAGGGCGGCAAGCAGCCCGCCGGCGGCGAGCATCCCGATTCCGGCGGCCTCACGTACGCCGATCCCATCCTCTTGGTCGTCGGCCGGCTGCGACGTCGGCGCCGCGGGCGCGGATGTGGCCGGCGTGGTGGTGGCGCCGGTCTGGGCGGGGACGCTCGTGGCCGGGGCGGGAGCGGGAGGTGCGGTCGAGGCCGGAGGCGTGGTCGGAGCGGCCGTCGCGGTGGCGGTGGGCGATGCCGCGTGCGTCGGAGCCGCTTCGGTCGGGGGCGGGGTGGCTTCGGCCGTGGGCTTGGCCGGGGGCGGTGTGGCCGTGTCGGCAGTGGGGATGTCATCGTCCGGGCGCGGCTCGGGCGGCACGGTTTTGTCGTGCGCGGGGCGTTCGGCTGGGCCGGTCGTGTGGGGAATCTGGAGCTTCCAGCCGATCTGGAGTTCGTCGGGGTCGGTGAGGCGGGCGCCGTCCGGCTGCCGTACGCCCTTGTTTGCCTGGAAGAGTTCGTTGTATCGCTCGCCGTCGCCGAGTTCCTCCTCGGCGATGTCCCACAGCGTCTCGCCCATCCCGACGGTGTGGCTGTCGGCGGGGTGGGCGGGCGCGGCCGGTGCGGTGGTGGGTTCGTCGGGCAGGCGCAGGATCCAGCCGGGCTGGATGGGGGCGTCGGCGTGGAAGACGCGTCCGTCGGCCATGGTGCGGCCCTCGTTGGCGTCGGCGATCTTCGTGTACAGCTCGCCGTGTCCGTAGAGCTTTTCGGCGATGGACCACAGGCTTTCGGCCGGTCGTACGGCGCGGACGGTGTAGGTGTGCTCGGCGGCCGGCGCCGCGGTGGTGGCTGCTTGGGTGGTGCTGGGCTGGGGCGTGACGGCGGCGGGCGCGGCCGCCGTGACGGGTTGGCTGGCGGTGGGGTTGGCCAGGGCCGGGGTGGCGGAGGCGAGGGTGCTGGAGGCGAACAGCACGATGATGCCGCTGACGAGGGTGCCGGCCGCGCGCTGGGACAGGCGCAGGCCTGGGAGGCGGGGAGCGGTGCGGCCGCGGAGCTGGGCGGGGATCTCCACCAGGAGCGAGAGCGTGAAGCTCGCCCAGGCGATCCAGCCGACGACGCACAGCGCGAGGACGAAGGCGTTGCCGGTGTCGGGGCGGGTGAGCAGGTGGGTGACCGCGTCGATGCCGGGTGCCCAGACGGCGGCGGTGGCCTGCCACAGCAGCCACGGCAGGCCGGCGGTAGCGGCGGCGAGGACGAGCGCGCTGGCCAGGGCGCGGGGCAGGCGCCGCCCGAGGGAGCGGTGAGCGGGCATCGGGTCAGTCCTTCTCGGGTTGGTTGATGCCGTGGAGGAGGGTGGCGGAGCTGGTGGCGCTCACGGTCCAGGTCTTGGGAACGAACACGCCGGTGTACGTGCCGGTCGCGCGGATGGTGATCCGGTGGCCCGCGTCGGTGACGGTGACGGTGCCGTCGGCGCCTGCGCGCTGGAGGTAGGCGCGCGCGGCCGCAGCGGCCTTGGCGGGGTCGGCGACGACGGCTTCGCCGGTGACCGCTCGTGCGGGGTCGATGGCCTGGGCGGCGGCGCGGGCGGCTTCGGTGGCGACGGCGTCGGTGCGTTCATGGGCGCGGCTGACGCCGAAGGCGTCGATGGCGAGGAGACCGCCGAGCAGCAGGAGCGGGACGGTGACGATGGCGACGAAGGGGGCGATGCCGCCGTGGTCGTCGGCGCGGTCGAGACGGCGCGCGAGGTGGCGGCGGAGCGAACGGTTCTTCGTGGTCATCCGCGTCCCCGGTAGGCGTCGACGATGGAGGTGAAGGAGGAGGAGACGGTGCGAACGCCGGGGCCTCCGCCGAGCAGAAGCAGGTCGCCGAGGGGGACGGTGCACGAGACGGTGACGGTGACGGAGGAGACCTGGCCGAGCTGCGCACCCAGTCCGCTGGTCGTAGCGCGCACACGGGTGGAGGTGCAGGGCTGGTCCTGGTGGGCGAGGACGTCGGCGGCCGCGGCCTGAGCGGCGGCTTGCCCAGCGGCGGGGTCGCGTTCGAGGGAGGCGGCGCGGGCGGCGGCCTGCGCGGCTGCGTCTGTCTTCTGCCCGGCCAGCGACAGGCGGGCGCCGGCAATGACAACCAGGGCGAGCGCCAGGAGCAGCGGGACAACGATGACAGCCTCGATCGCCGCATCTCCCTGATCGCCGCGTCGCAGCGCGGCCTTCCAACGGCCGAGCATCAGTCGCCTCCCGGAACGGTCCACTTTTCGACGGGGCCCGACGCGGTGGAGGTCACGGTGATTCCGGCGAGTCCGGGCACGAGGGAGACGGCCTGCCCTTCGACGCGGATGCGCAACCGGTCGGTGGAGCTGCCGGTGGTGGAGACATGGACGTCAGTGAGGAGGTTGCCCCCGAGGTCGGCGGCTGCCTGGCGGGCCTTGGCAGCGCCGTCCTGCGGGCTCGCCTCGTACATGCGCCCTGCGGCGACGCCTTCGCGGGCTGCGGTGGCGACGGCGTTGTGGGCCCAGGCGATGGTGAAGCCCTGCACGATCGCGAAGATGAGCAGGATGACGACCGGGAAGATGATCGCCACCTGCAAGGGGGCGGATCCTCGATCCCGGTCGTTCGGCGCGGGCATCAGACGGCTGAGCGGGGGCATGGTGGCGTCCAGGTATCCGGGCGTCAGCCGCCGAGGATGCCGTTGAGCTTGCCGTTGGCCCGGCCGTAGGCGGCGGCCAGTCCGCCGGCGATGAGGAGGGCTCCGGCGACGGCCGCGACGATGATGACGACGGTGGAGATGGGGCTGTCGCCGCGGTCACCGTCGTCCTTGACCTGCTGCGCCGCGGACTCGAGGCGGGCGCGAAGGGCGGCGGCAGTGACGGTGAGTGCGGCCTGGGCGTAGAGGAGCGGGCTCTTCACGAGGGGATCCTTCCGGTCGGCCGGGCGGAGCCCGGGGCGGTTCAGTCAGATGGAGAAGATGTTGAGGACGGCCGGGAACGCCATGGCGATCATGGCGATGACGGCCAGCAGTGCTGCTGGGGTGTGGAGCTTCTCGCTGTCGGCGTTGGCGCGGGCCGCCTCCGCGGTGAGCAGCTCGCCCGTGAGGCTCTTCGCGCGGTTTCGCAGGGTGTCGTAGACGGAGGCGCCGTCGTCGGAGGACAGGCGCATGATGTCGGCGACGTCGGTGAGGACCTGCAGGTTCAGCTGGACGCCGAGGTCGTCGAGGGCCTGCCAGGGCGAGGACTTCTCCGTCCGGGCGCGCAGGAGGGCTTCCTGGATGCGGGCGAAGGCCCACCCTTGCCCGATGCGGGCGGCGTCTTCGAGGGCCTGGTCGGCGGCGACGTTGGAGGCCATGCGGGTGGCGACGAGGTCCATCCAGGCGCCGGCCGCGTGCGCGAACTCGGTGCGCGCCTTGGCCGCCTCAGACTTGACCGCCCAGTCAGGCACGAACCACAGCACGGGCGCGAGCAGGACACCGGCGACCGCAGGCAGGTAGAGCGGCACGCTGAGGCCCATGAGCACCCAGCCGAGCGCGGGGACGAGCGGCACGAGCAGTCCGAGCAGGGCCAGGGCGACCTTGTTGGTGACGAACTGCTCCGGGCTCTGGGCGAGCAGGTCAAGGTCGGCCCGCGGCAGCCGGCCAGGCATACGCTCGGCGAGACGTCCGGCCCACGCACCACCGAGGGCAGGCTGCCGGGCAGGTTGCTGTCCCGGGCGGGAAGCGGGCGGGTCCAGGCGCCGCAGGGCAGGGCCGAGGCGCGGTGCGGAGGGCAGCAGTTCGCCGGCCAGGAGGGCCGCTCCGGCGCCGATGGCGGCGCCGCACACAATCAGCGCGGTCTGACTCATGGCCTCTCCCCCACCGTGTCGGGCTGCTTGACGCGGCTGCGCGGGTCGTTGATCAGGAAGCGGGGCACGGGCTGGTGGCTGGCGAGGCGACGGGTCCACCACAGCACGGCGGCGAACGCGACCCCGAGCAGCGCGAGAACCATCTGGCCCAAAAGCGTGGTGTAGGGGGCGGTGTAGGGGATGAGGAAGCCGGCCAGGACGAGGCCGGCGCAGATGAGGGTCATGGTCCGCACCGCAGTGCGGGACTTGGCACGGTCGGCTTCGATCTTGCGGCGGGCGGAGACTTCCTCGCGCAGCTGGGCGGCGGTGTCCTCAAGGACCTGAGCGAGACCGGGGCCGGGGTCGACGGCACACAGGATCAGGGCCGCGCAGGCCTTGTCGGCGGTGACGTCGTCGAGGCGGTCGGCGAAGTCGCGCAGCGCGTCCGCGCTCTGCCAGCCAGCCTTGATCTTGTCGGCGAGTTCGGCGACCTCGGTGCCGATCGCCGGCGGCGGGTTCTTGCGGCTGGTGATCAGCGCCTGCTCCAGGGCGAAGCCGAGGCGCAGGATCTCCGACAGACGCTGGGTCCAGTCCGCGAGCGCCTCCAGCTTGGTGATGCGTGCCTTGCCGCCGGCGGTCGGGGTGAGCAGCCACGGGACGCCGATGACGCCCGCGCCCAGCAGCAGCGCGGCGACGAACGCGCCGGAGGCGAACCACACCACGACGAAGACGACCCCGGCGGAGGTGAGTAGGGCGCGGCGCCGGGCGGCCTGCGTTTGGGTACCGGGGCCACCGGACCACGCCGTGCGCAGGCGCGCGGCCGGCCCCGCGGCCTTGGGGGCGGTCGTCCCGATCGTGGCGACGATCGCGGCGAGCACGCCGCCGGCGACAAGCGAGCCGCACAGCGTCCACCAGAGAGCCCCCATCACGCACCCACTCCCCAGGCCGGCTGCTGGTCCAGCACGTGCGCGGGGAACCCTGCTGCCTCCAGGCGCCGGCGCGAGCGCGCCGAGAGCGGGGCGGCGGGCACCGGCCGCAGGTCGGTTTCGGAGGCGGGGCGGAAGATCTCGTTGTAGGCGGGGCGGCCCATCTCGCCGATGCCCGTGATCTCCAGGATGTGGGAGACGAGGCGTCGGCCGGTGTCGTCGACGGACATGAAGACGACGAAGTGCAGGCCGTTGGCGATCTGCCGGTAGGCGAGCTGCTCGGAGAAGTTGCCGCGGGCCAGCAGGTACAGCTCGGCGATGCGGTCGAAGACGACGTGCGGCTCGGAGGCGTGCATCGTGCACATGCTGCCGGGCCGGTCGCTGGTCAGGGCCTGCATCATCGCGGTGATCTCCGGGCCGCGGACCTCTCCGACGACCACGCGCTTGAGGCTCATGCGCTTGGCCCGGTACATCAGGTCGAGCAGGGTGATCTCGCCGGTCGTCTGGCCGTTGACGCGTTCGCCGTTGGACTCGCGGGCCTCCATCGGCACGACCTGGGTGTGGTAGCCGTTCTTGTGCGCCCACAGCTCGAACTCGGTCTCGATCGTGCCGAACCGCTCATGCTGCGGGATTTCGCGCAGCAGGGCGCGCATCAGGGTGGTCTTGCCGGAGGACTGCTCGCCGACGACGATCACGTTGCGGCGGGCCTTCACGCAGGCGCGCAGCAGGGCGGCGATCGTGGCATCCATGGTGCCGGCCTGGACGAGGTCCTCAAGAGTGGCGTGTTGCAGGCCGTGGCGGCGGATCGTGACGAAGGTGCCTTCGCCGGTGATCTCGGGGTGCAGGGCCTGCAGGCGGGAGCCGTCGGGCAGGCGGATCGCGGCGTCGGGACTCGCGGTGGAGAAGGTCCGGCCGGACTGCCCGGAATTGCGGATCAGGTCGCGCACGAGCTCCTGGAGCTCTTCCTCGGACTCGGCGACCGGTTCGGCGGGAACCGGGTCACCGTCGCCGGCGTACTTCAGGAACACCCGGTCGTGCCCGTTGATGTAGATGTCCTCGATGCGCGGGTCGTCGAGGTAGCGCTGGAGACGGCCGGAGCGGAAGAGCATGTCGAAGACGAGCGCGGCCAGCTGGTCTTCCTCTGCCGGGGTGACGACGCGCGTCTGCCGCGCGGCATCTCCCCAGACGGCGACGCGCTCGCTGATCAGGGCACGGGCCCGCTGCTCACGGACCTTACCCACGAGCGACGGATTCGTCTTCGCCTCGGCCAGCAGCTGGTTGTTGACCTGCCGCTTGAGCTCGCCGGCAGCCTTCGCGTCGACCCGGACGCGCGGCGCGGCGGCCCGGCCGGCCTCGTAGGCGGCCAGGACCGAGTTGCCGGCGCGGGCCGTGCGACGCGGGTCTTGAGCGGGAGGTCCCGCCGGGCGGGGCGGCATCGGCTGCGCGGTCGGCGTGCTGTGCGGGACGGGAGCGGGGTGCAGGGGGTCAGCGCGCACCGGGGACACCTCCCTGCAGACGCTGCTGGAGCGGGGAGGCCAGCCGGGCCCGGCGGGTGGCGATGTGCTGGCGGATCGGCGTGGTCGCGTCACGAGCGGCGGCCATCAGCTTCGACGTCATGAACTTGCCGCCCTCGGGGGCGCCGTCGGACAGCACCGCGGCCTCGTCCGGCCGGTACGGCAGGCTCGCCACGACACGCACTCCGAGCTCGCTCTCGACCTCGCGGGGACCGTTGGGCCCCTGCCGGATGAGGAGCAGGCCGAGCGCTCCCGCACCGCGGCCGGTCTCGCCGTCCATCAGCGTGCGCAGGGCCTTGATCCTCGAGTTGGCGGCGTGGAGGCTGCGGATGGTTCCGCGGACGACGACGAGGACCAGGTCGGCGCGCAGGGCGAGGACGCCTGCCGGGCCGAAGGCGCCCGCGCGCCCGAGGTCGACGATGACGTCGTGGCCGTGCTGCTCGATGCCGGCGAACAGGTCGGCGAGCTGCCCCCATACGGGCGTGAGGCTGGGGGCCTGGTCGATGGAGGTCAGGCCGGGCAGCAGGAGCCGGTTGCGCTCGCTGCGGCGTTCGTCGTTCTCCACGGCGATCAGCTGCGGCCAGAACGCGGTGACGAGGTCCTGGGTCCGGGAGGACAGGGCCAGATTCCGCAGTCCCCATTCGGCTCCGACTTCGCCCTGGAAAGCGCCGGGCAGGACCGCCCCGCCGTCCGGGTCGCACTCGGCGAGCACCATGCGCCGGCCTGGTTCCAGGGGCCAGGTCCGCAACAGCGCAAGGGCGCTGGTCGTCGCGCCGGGGGCACCGGGCAGCCCGACCAGGGTGATCACGGCCATCAGGACTCTCCGGGGGCGTCGACGACCAGGGCGACGTTCCCGGTCGCGGCCTGCGCGGCGAGTGCGGGACCGAACTGGGAGGGGACCGCGACGTCGACGACCGTGTCGCCGGTCGAGGCCTGCTTCTCCCCCACGCGCACGATCCGGGCGGCGATCTGCTGCGGCTCCGGGCGTTCGCCGTCCTTACCGGCAACAGTGGTCTGCCCGTCGGCAGGCGTGGCGACCACGAGCACCTTGTCTCCCGGGGACAGGCGGGTCGCCGGCATCTGGCTGGCCTTCAGCCCGATGCCGACGAGCCGCTCCCCCGGCTTGACCAGGGTGCGGGTGGTGACCTGGCCCTGGGTCAGCATCGAGCCCGGGGTCAGGGCGACCGCGGCCCGCTTGCCGACGATCTCGTCGCGGTCGGATGCCAGGACCGGCTTGAGGGCCGGGTCGAGCTGCACTTGGGCCTCGATCAGGTCGGCGTCCTTGATGACGTCGCCGGCCTGGACGGACTTGGCCACGGCAAGGACCGGGGTCCGCTCCCCCGTCGCCTGAAAGGCGAGGAACCCGCCGCTGCCGCCGGCGGCGATCAGCGCCACGGCGAGCGCGTACATGCCGGGGCGCCGCCTGCGGGCCCTAAACCCGGCCGTAGCGCTGGGGATCTGCGGGGGCGCCGCCTGCGCGGGCACCGAGCCCGCACCGGCCGGAACAGCCGTCTTACTCACGCTCTTCTCGCCTTTCCTCATGAATGCGACGCAGGGATTCAGCTGCCAACGGCCTGGAGCTCGCCCACACGGATGTCGACCGAGCTCTGCCGGGTCTGGGTCAGCTGCCCGCCCTGCCCGGACGAGGCCTGCCAGTCGATCGCCCAGGTCGACGTCGCGACCACGTGGTACGAGCCCTCGGTGGACGCCTTCGTGTAGCGGTAGCCGCAGTCCGGCGAAGGCCGGGCACCGAACGACGCCTTGTAGGGCGTCCCAGGGGTGGTGCAGGTGACGGTCTTCCCGTCGCCCATCTGCCACGCGATCCGCGCGACCTTCGCCGTCGCGGTGACCGTGATGCCGCCGGCGGACGCCGAGGCGACGTTCGGGCCGTACGTCTCTGGACCGGTCTCGGTCCACAGGTAGACGGGCATGCCGACCAGGCCCATCCCGCCGGGCTTCGGGGTGATCCCGATCTGCGGGCCGCGCAGCACCATTTGATCCACGGCCTGTTGTGCCAGAACTGCCGGATCGACAGCGGCCGGGCCGGGCGGCGTGGCCGCCCAGACGTTCCTGGTGACCGTGAACAATCCGCCGTCGGTAGTGCAGCTCTCCGTGTATACGGCGCCGTCGCCGGGCTTGTGCCCCTCCCAGTCCAGGCTGTCGGCCGGCGGCTGCGGGTCCAGCTTCTTGTACGTGCACACACGCTGCGTGGCGGGCTTCTCACCACCGCCACCCGAGCTACCGCCCGAGCCGGATGGGCCGCCGCTACCGCCCGTCGATCCCGGCACGTCAACCTCCACCTGACAGATGAAGGGGCCGCACTTCGTATCGCCCGTTCCGCCTCCGGGGGTGTCCGCGGAGGCGGGGACGGCGGCAAGCGTCGCAGCGCCGAGGACGAGGACGGCCGCGGCCGCCGCGCGTCGACGCGTCAGCACTTCTTGCCCTGCGGCTCGTCACGGATGACGCGCCAGCCTTCGGGCCACTTCTCGACAGTGGCCTTGATGACGTACCGAAGGAGCCGTTCCTTGGGGAGGGAGACCGGCTTCTGGGTCTCCGCGTCGACGACTCGCCAGTGGGAAATGTCCATGCAGCTGGAGATGACGACGTTCGGGACCTTGCGGTTGATGTCCACGCTCACAGCGGTCGGGTTGTCCACGGAGACCGTGCCGAGGATGAGCACGTTCTTCTTCCGCATGTTCGCGCTGTCGGTCTCTACCTGCGACAGAGCAGCGGAGGCTGCGTACTGCTTCAGGTCACCTGCCTTGCCCGTCTTATCGGCGTAGCGCTTCTCCACCTCCTTCCAATGAGAAAGGTAGGTGTCGACGGCCTGCTTCTTGGCCGACTCCTCCGGGTTCTCCGGAGTGTGCGAGGCCGTCGCGGGCGTAGGCGTGGCCGAAACCGTGGCCGGCGGCTTGGAAGAGGTCGGCTCATTCGTCGTGCAGCCGGTTGCCATCACTACGGCAGCGGCAACAACTGCGGCCTTTCGCAGGTGTTTCGAAGTAGTCGTGCGCTGCATCGAGTTCCTCCTGGGCATATGCGGCCGACCGGTCTCACCTGCGCGTACCGCGCTCGCCGCTACAGAAACAAACCGCAAGGTCGGTTCACAAGGTTACGCTCAACTGGCTCGAACTACACAGCCGGTAAGCGAACTTGACGGACTATGCGGGCCGGTACCGCAATGAATCCGGCGATTTCGGCACAGCGTCTTCCAGGCGGCCGGCAATTTCCGTGGTCAGTCATCGGACCGGCACCCACTCTTCCCCGCGCTGTTCGAGCATGACGGTGGCGGGACGACCGTCCTGGGTCTCCCCCGAGGCGCTGGTTCCGGCCCACACCAGCCGGACCGTGGCACGCTCGCCGGGGCCGTCGCCGCGGCGGGCGATCGCGGCCTGCACACGGACGTCGCGGTACGGGGCGCGCAGTGTCCGGTCGGTGAAGTACGTCGGCCATTGTTCGCGGCCGGCGCCGGTGGTCTCGGCGAGCCAGATGCGCACGGCGAGGGCGACCAGTCGGCGGGCGGTGGGTGCGGGAAGGTCGGCGGGCAACGAGTCGTCGAGGACTTTCTGGATGACCGGGTCGCCTGCGGGGCCCTCGCCCGACAGCGGCAGACCGCTCGGCGGTAGCTCGGGCTCGGTGTCGGCCGGGCCGGGTGCCAGCGCGCGGGTGACGGTCGCGGCGGGTCCCGTCGCGGGCGGCTGGCTAGCTGGCGTCATGCCGGCTGGGGTGCGGGGGACGAGGGAGGTGCTGGTAGCGGGGTGTTCGTCTGGGGCCGCGGTGGTGGTGGCCTCTTCCTGGCGGCCGTGGGTGAGGATGGCGATCCCCGCGACTAGGAGCAGCACGCCAGTGAGCAGGAGGCGCCGGCACAGGGCGGGGTGGCCGGTCACAGCAGCCGGGTCCCTCCCGCGAACCCGTGGTCCCAGAGGGGTTCGGTGCGGACGAGGGTTCCTGGGCGGGGGGCGTTGATCATCTGGTTGTTTCCGAGGTAAATGCCGACGTGGTGAATCGTGGAGTCGCTGGTGGGGTCGTAGGCGAAGAAGACGAGGTCGCCGGGCTTGAGGGCGCCGACGCCTGCCGTGGCGGGGATGCGGTTGCCGGCTCCGGCCTGCTGGGCTGCGGTGCGGGGCAGGTGGATGCCGGCCTGTGCGTAGGCGTAGAGGGTGAGACCGGAGCAGTCGAATCCGACGATCTGGGTGCCGCTCTTTCCGCTCGGTGAGCAGCAGATGCCGGTGCTCGGTCCTTGGGCGTTGCCCCCGCCCCAGGAGTACGGGGTGCCGGTGCGCGCGAGGGCGGCGTCGATGACGGTGCGGGCAGTGCCGGTGGCACCCTGCCCGATGGGGATCTGACCGGTGGCGAGCTGGCTGTAGCGGTCGATCCAGCCCAGGACGTCGCTCACGTAGGCATCGGAGTGGTTGTACTGGTAGATCGCGGCCCTGAGCTGAGTGCGGTCGGTGAGGTTGCGGTCACGGCCGCAGAGGTAGACGGCGGCGCCGAGCGCGGCGTCGTCGGCGTTGTGGGGATCGACTGCCTGGTCGTCGTTTCCGTCGCGGCCGGTCGTGGTCCAGGTGGAGGGCAGGAACTGGAAGGGGCCGACGGCGCGTTCGGCGGTCGCGGTGCCGTCGAAGCGCCCGTGGTCGGTGTCGGGGAAGGCGGTGGTGTTGCCGCCGGTGCCGGATCCGTCGAGGAGGGGTCCGAGGATGCGCGGGGCGATGTCCCCTTGGGGGCTGATGGTGCGGCCGGTGGCGTGATTCGACTCGATGCGGGCGATCCCGGCGAGCACGGCCCAGGTCAGGCCGCGGCAGGACGGGACCTCGCGGGGCAAGCGGCTGGCGGCGTTGTGATAGGCGGCGAGCATCCGTTGCGGGATCCCGGCGACCTGCCCGACCGTCTGCATCGCCGGCGCCCTGGGCTGGGTGTTCTGTGCGGCGGCGACCGCCAGGAGCACCACGGGAAGCACGAGCGCGGCCAGGAGCACGGCGCCGCATCCGAGTCCACGCCGCCTCATTCGCCCTCCCCCGCGCGCTCGATGCCGCCGGTCGGGCCGTGGTTGTCCCGCCAGGTCCGGCGCCAGGAACGCGGCGGCTCGTCCTCGCCCTGTGCCGCAGGCGCGGTGGCCGGGCTTGTGGCGGTCGGCCCGTGAGCGCGACGCCTACGGCGGCGCGGCGGGGCATGGGTGGCGGTGGCCCCGTATGAGCGCCGCTGCTCGCCCGGTGCCGGGGCGGCCGCGGCCGGGCCGGCGCCGAACGCGGCGGCGGTGTCGTCGAACCACCGGTCGGCAACGCGGCCGTAGTGGGCGCGCTGGCGGCCGAGTTCGTGGTGGAGGTCTTGGGAGGCGGCGGTGTTGAAGCGGCGCAGGCGCGTGAAGGTGGCGGGGGCGCCGACGCTCGAGTAGAACGCGGCTTTGGTGGTGCCAACCAGCACGCGTCCGACGCGGGTGCGCTTGAGCGAGGCCTCGAGACGGCTTCCTGCCGGCACGAGCCCAGCGGTCGTGGAGCGACGGCCCTGGGGGCCGCGGCCCGCGTGGTCGGGGGCCAGGACCAGGCCGTCGGGGCCGACCAGGTCGGGCTGGACGGGCTGGCGCGGCGGCCCGATGAGCAGGGTGTTGGCGGCGCGGGCGCCGAGCGCGAGCGGGGCGAGGGCCCGTCGGCCTTCGGTGAGGGCTTCGGAGGCGAACGAGCCGGAGCGACCGAGCAGGGCCGCGTGTGCGGGGAGCACGCCGCCTGCGGTGCCGGTCCCGTAGCCGAGGGCGGAGAACGCGGCCGCGGTCTGCGCGGCGCTCTCCCCCATCATGTGGCTGCCGCCGACCTTGGCGTAGCGCATGCGCTGGGCGAAGCGCTGCCCGAAGGCCCGGCTGCCCTGGATGATGCGGCGCTGCAGGACGATCGCGGTGACAGCGAGGGAGTCGAGGACGACGAGGCGTTCGATCAGCGAGCTGTCGCTGTCGGCGAGGACAGCGCGGGCTCCGACGCCGAACAGCGGGATGAACACGGCGACGGCGAACAGGACGAGCATCGAGCCGGCCAGGTAACCGCACCACCTCCACAGCACGCCGCGGCCGGGGCCGGGCAGGAGGGCGAGGGCGAAGACGACGACGGTGCCGACAGCGGCGATGACGCATCCGAACTGGGCGGTGATCAGGGCGACGGCGAGCAGGACGACGACGAGCGCGAGGATGATCGCGGCGACCAGGACGAGGAAGGCGCCGATGACCTTGTCCCACTCGTTGGTGCGCATGTAGGCGAAGACCGCCTCGCCGTCGGGCCCGAGCTTCTTGAACTCCTCGGCCCGGTTGGTCCAGGTCGCGTCCTTGGCCAGGCAGTAGTCGTAGGCGGGGCCCTTGATGAGCCGGCACTCCTCCCGCGCCTTCTCCGAGGGCGGGGCGGGCGGGGTGACGGACTTCAGGTGCACCGCGTACAGGGGGCTGTTCTTGTCGATGACCTGCCCGTACTGCAGGAGCATGTAGGGCTTGACGACGAGGGTGTCGGTGAGGGTGTCGCTGATCGGCTTGGACACGTCCGCGGCGTTCAGCGGCCGCTCGCCGGTCAGGCACGTGTCGCGGGCGGGGCCGGCCACGCCCGCGCACTGCTTCGTCTGGTCGGGCTTCGCCGGCGTGCCGGGGCTGGTCTTGGCCTGGTTTTGCAGGCAGAGGGTGCGGGCGGGGCCGGCGATGCTGTCGCACGGGCTGGATGCCGATGGCGTGGGGTTGCCGGAGTGGGCGGTGATGGTGGCGGCTTCGAGGGCGGCGCGCTGGGCTTGCTGGACGGGTCCGTCGTAGCCGAGGAGGACGGCCGGCTGGACGGCGGTGGTGGCGGCGATGCCGGCGATGAGGAGGGTGAGGAGGATTTCACCGGCGCCGCGGGCGACGCGGCCGCGCATGACGAGGACCAGGCCGAAGACGAACGCCCACGCCAGGCAGAGCCCGGCGAGCCCGAGGGGGCCGATGATCTGGCGCTCGTAGGCGTCGGAGAGGGTCTGCGCGGGGCCGGTGAGCTTGTCGATGACGGGAAAGCGGTAGACCCAGTCGATCAGCCAGCTCGAGAAGCCGGTGGTCGTACGGGCGAAGGCGAACATGCCGCTGCCGAGGAACCGGCGGACCTGGTCGCCGAAGTCGTCCATCTCCATCACGGTGCCGGTCGCGGCGCCGGCCGGGTCGGGGAAGTCGGCGCCTGAGGGCATTGGGTCGAGTTCGTAGCGGTCGAGCGGGACGCCTTCGGACGAGGGAACGTTCAGCGGCCCCAGGATCCCGCCCTCACCACCACTGGTGCTCGCTGCGGCGAAGGCGTCGCCCGCGCCGGCCGCCCAGACGAGGACGGCCATCGAGGCAACGGTGAGGAATCGGCAGATGGTGCGGTTCATCGAGCCCTCCGGCGCCCAGTGCCGACGCCGGCCAGGGCGGCCAGGACGGCCAGAACCAGGGCTAGCGATCCGGCCGCGAGCATGTGGGAGCTGTCCGCGGCGGCGGGTGCCGGGGCCGGCGGGGCGGCGCGGACGGTGTCTGGGCGGCCGGCCTGGAGGCAGAAGGCGTGCGCGGGGCCGACGATCAGGTCGCACGCCTCCTCCTGCGCGGGGTCGAGAGGGGTCGTCGGCTCAATGGCGAAGGCCTGTCCGGTGCGGGGCCACCACGCGCTGGGAAGGGCCGTGTTGACCGCGATGACGGCACCGAACACAGCGGCCACGAGCAGGATTGCGGTGAGCCACCGGGCAGCGCGTTCCGAGCGCGGGCGGGCGAAGGTGTGGCTCATCGTGTGCTCCCTGCTGTCGCGGGCTCGGAAGTCGTGGTGGAGGCGGGGGTGGTGAAGATGCCGGCGAGGATCCGGTCGACGTCGGGGACGAGGACCTTGAAGCGGCCGATCGCCATGCGCGGGTCGCGGGCGAGGAACTCGCCGGCCCGCTCGGTCTTGCCGAACGGGGACAGGTCGGTGGTGACCACGCGGACCAGGTCCTCGTCCGTGCCGTCCAGACCGAGCCAGTCCAGGCCACGCGCGGCGAGCACGGGGTCGGCGGTGCGGCCGAGGAAGCGGTAGGCGAGCAGGCCGCGGGTGGTGGAGGTGCCGAGTTCGTCGACGTCGTGACACCCAAGGCCGGTACCGGCGCCGTGCTTGCGTCCGTCGTAGACGATCTCGTCGATCAGCGCCTGGCCCTCGGCGGAGGAGGTGAGCCAGTAGGCCTCGTCCAGCGGCAGGAAGGTGAAGCGCGGGTCGGTGAACGCGGTCTCGCGGGCAATCGCTGCGATCAGGTAGAGCACGGCCCGGCCGATCAGTGCCTCCAGCGGCTGGCCGCGCATCAGCTCCGGGTTCGTGGCCGCCTCTCTGGGCGGCAGGGTCAGCCCGGTCGTGGTGATAACGACGAAGTCCGAGGAGACAGCGGACAGCAGGTCGAGCGGCGGCAGGGCAGGGTCGAACACGGACGCCGCAAGCGGCTCGTCGGCGGCAACCCGCAGCCACTCCGCCAGGGCATCGGCGCGCTGCCCGCGCGGGCTGTCCTCCTGGGCCATCTCCTCAAGGGCGGTGAGCACGCCGGCCATGCACGGGGTGACCGAGGACGCGGCCTGCTTGACAGCGCTCTTCAGCAGCGCGCCGTGTTCGGTCATCGGGCCGACGCCGAGCTGCACGGTCAGGTAGCTGAGCGCGTAGCGGGCGCCGACGGCCGGATCGGCGAAGACGCGCAGGGGGTCGATGGACAGCTCGGCGCTCGCGGCGTCGACGACCTGGCATCGGCCCTCGGCTGCGGCGCGTGCGTAGCGGGCCCATTCGCGGCTCTTGGTGCGGTCGATCGCGATGACCCTGCCGCCGCGGTCGACGATGCTGCCGGCGAAGAGTTTGAGGAGGGTGGACTTGCCGCCGCCCAGGTCGCCGGCGAGGCCGAGGGAGGCGGAGGCGTTCTTCGCGGGGGCGTCGGCGATGTCGAGCAGGACCGGGTGGGCGGTGCCGATGTCCTGGGAGAAGCCGACCATCGCCCCGGTCGGGTCGCCGAACGACTGGCCCGTGAGCGCCTGGTGCATCGCCCAGTCCTCCCCCAGCTGGTGCTGGACGTACTGGCGCACGGCCGGCGGCGTCGCGGTGGCCGGCAGGCCGAGGGTGAACAGTTCCTCCTGGCCGCCGACCGGGCGGACCAGGCGGTAGTTCGCGGCGCGCAGCCGTGCCTGGAGCGCGGCGGCGCGCTGGTCACACTCCGCCGGGGTCGCACCCCAGACGGTCATCGCGGTCACGGTTTGGACTTCGACCTCGACGCTGGTGCGCGAGGCCCGGGCGGAGAGGTCACCGAGGTCGTCGGCGGCATCGTGCATCGCCTCGGGCAGGCCAGTGGCGCGGCGGGCGGCGTACTGCTCGGCCTGGTCGACCAGGTCCCGCTTCTTCTTGGTGACGGCGGCGACGACCTTCTCCGCCGCCAGGAGCGTCATGTCGACGACCCAGTCAACGCCGAACGGGAGCCGGTCCAATTCGGCGAAGAACTCCGCCCCGACCGCAGTGAAGTGGCGAGGGATCTCCGCGAGAGCGAGGTGGGCCTGGAAGGACGTGCCGGACTCGCAGTCGACCTGGAGCCACCGGCGGGTGACCATACCGGCCACCCGGCCCTGCCGGCTCAGAAGACCGGCCTCATTGGCCAGCCTGGTGCCGGTGCCGCCCTCGAGGAGGCGTACGTGCCCGAGGTCGGCGTGCGACGGGGACCGGAGCTTCCCGCGCTCCAGGCGGCTGCCGCGCAGGGCAGACTGCTCGGCCTCACCGAGGAGTTCGCCGTCCAGGCCGCGCGCCACGGCATGCTGGTGCATCCACACGATCTCGGCGGGCAGCGCGCGGCGCAGCAGGATCGCTCCGGCGAGCTCCGCCTCCAGACGCGCCGCCTGCTCGCGGTACTCGGTGACCTCGCGCGCGGAGACCGGCGCCGGGGCCAGGCCGAGCAGACCAGACAGCTCCGACCACACGGAGCCGACGCCGGCGAACCACTGGGCCTTGGTCCCGGCCTGAGTGAGCGGGACCGCGAGCCACAGGGTGCGGCGGTGCATCTCCACCGGCTCGTCCAGGTCCTCCCCGGCGAGCAGGCGCAGCTGGGCGTCGGCGACCTCGGCCCATGCCGCGTGCCGGTGATAGTCGACGCCTTCGACGGTGCGGGCGACGACCTCGGCCGGGTCGACCCTGGCGCACAGCCCGTAGATGCTCGCGCTGCCGGGCAGGGAGCGGACCAGAGTCGTCAGCTGGGCTTGGAGGTCGTCGCGGGTGCGGTCGCTCATGTAGCGGGAGCCGTGGGGCGCGAGCGACCAGATCGCCCACACAGTGCCGGAGGTCGACCACACGAGGTGGTCGACGATGTGGCGGATCTGCACCTTCATCGTGGGCTCTCCTCTCGTCGGGTGTGCAGGAGTTGCTGGAGCGGGGTCGGGAGCGGGCCCGAAGCGGTACGCGAGGTGGACGGCCTGGTTGTGTGCGCGGTGGGGCGGGCGCTGCGCGACGACGGGCGGACCGGGCCCGGGGCCGTGTGCTCGATGAGGAAGGAGCCGGTGAGCGCGTGGGCACCGGCCGGGCGGGCAGTCCGGCCAGCGATACGTCCGGAGGCCGGCTGCAGGGCCCGCTGGAGGAGTCCGTAGGCGACCCACAGCGGCATGCGTCCGCCGATCCGGCTGGCGCGGGCTGCCCAGACGGCGAAGCCGAGGGCCCCGAGCGGAATGGGTCCGAGGACCGGCCACCACCAGGCGAAGGTCTTGATCAGTGCGAAGACACCGACGCCGAGGATGATCAGCTGGGGTGCGTTGTAGGGGCCGAGCCACAGCACGAAGTCGCCGATCTTCCCCATCACCCAGGGGAAGGTCCGTGCCAGGGTGTAGCTGCGGCCCGTGCGCGCGGTGGTGGTGCTCATGCGATGGGCCCGGGTGCCCCGTCGCCGTTGTGCGGGGTGTGGTGGGCGGCGGGGGCGGACTGCAGGTCGGTGATCTCCTGCTTGAAGGCGTCGGCGAGGTCGGTGCGGGCGTAGTAGATGCCGAGGCAGATCGCCAGGCCGAGGACGGCGCCGATGCCGGCCTTGATCGACATCTTCTTGATGACGGTGATGGCGACGATGGCGATGAGGAAGAGCTTCAGGGCCCGCTCGGACCAGTTCTCGCCGAGGCTGAACAGGCCGTTGCCGATGTTCTCGAAAGCGGCGGCGAGCACGACGGGGCTGGTGTTCATGGCAGTGGTCTCCTTCAGGAGGCGGTCGTGGAGGTGGAGGAACCGGAGTCGAGGGCGGCGATCTCCCAGCGGCCGGCGCGGGCGGTCAGCGTGAGCGCGTAGGTGAGCGGCCACCGTCGGCCTGCCGAGTCGGTCGCGACGACGTCGGCCCGCACCCGGATGCGTGCTCCGTCCTGGCTCGGCTTGTGGTCACGGTCCGGACGGTCGGCAAGGACCCGCTGTGTCTCGACGGTGAGGTAGGTGGTCGGCGGCAGTGGCGGCAGGACGGTCCCGGGGGCGAGATAGCGCTCGGCGCCGCCCGCGCTGCCGAGGTAGGCGGTAAGGAACCCCGTCACGCTCTCGGCGAGCGGCCGCTCGGTCACCGCCGTCGTGAACGGGGAGTCCGGCAGCCGCGCGAGAGCGGGGCCAGCGACCTCGCTCGGCGACCCGGCCGTGAAACCCCACGCATCGCCGGCGGTGCCGCGCTGAGCGGTGACGGTGACCGGGACGGTGAAGTACCGCACGCCGGCACCCTCGTTGCTCTTCTCCCCCGCCGTGTCCGACATGTCGGCGGCGACGGTCACGGTCCAAGCGCCGTCACCTGCGGAGACGGTTCGCACCGCGACGATCTCGTCGACGGCAACGGGGCTCTCACCCCACGCGGGCGGCCGCACGGAGGGCGCCATCGTCTTCAACGTGCGGGTGGCTGGGTTCTGCTCGCTGGTTCCGCTGCGCAGCCACACGCCGAGGAAAAGCTCCGCGAACCCGGCCGGCCCCTGGCTGTCGGACGGGGCCGACAGTGTCGACGGGCGGACCACAGGTGCGGGCTGGGTGGGCCCTGCCGGGGCGGGCCGCGACCATCCGGTCAGCAGGGCAACCGGGCCGGCGGCGAGTGCCGCCCACACCCCGGCCCTTACGAGGGCGGCACGCCGCATCCGCAGGAGACGCGGAGTGTCCGCGGTGTCGACAGAACGGGTGCCCCGCCGGTCACGGCGGGGCGAGGAGAGGGCCATGGTGGCTCCCGGGAGAGCTCGGAGGAAGTGGACACTCCGACTCTCGACAGGCCACTCACCATGCCGCTGACCACCAGTACGCACCAGGCGTCACGTGGCCATAACTCCTATTGGTATCCCTGATGGTGAGTACGTGGGTGGCTGTGGAAAATCACTCGCCATGGCGACGCGTCGCCGACGCCAGAGGCCGACAGCTCGGTAACAGTGCAGGTGGCGAGTACGACGTAGGGCGCCCGCTCCTTGTGGAGTCGGACGCCCTACGACTTGGTTCCCAACTCCGGTGCGATGACGCTCTGATCACGACGCGCCGGTAGGAGAACGCCGATGGCCTCGGCGTCCACTACCTCTTCGTCCCAGCTCACAGCCTCCACCGTTCCTGGTATCCGGGCTGTGACGCATAGGGCGCGGCGAGCAGACGAAGCATCTGCGGGATCTCCGCGGCGCCTTCCTGGCGGGACGGCTCTACCGGCCGGGGCCGGTAGACCTCCAGCACTGCCCTCTTGAAGGCGGCTTCGCTCATCACCCGCACCGGGTCGTGGCGCGCGATGTGCTGGGCGAGACCGGCGGGCAGTTCGATCGTCGTCTTCGACTCGCCCTGGTCCTGCTGGAGGAGCAGGTGCTGGGATCCCCATAGGTAGTCGACGGCCTCGATCCGGTCGTACCCCACCTCGCGCGCGACCCGCTCGTCGGCGTCGAGCTGGTCGTTGACGAAGTCGAAGATCTCCTGAATGGGGTCAGTCTGGGGTGTCTCCAACAGCTTCTCCCCTGCGTCGATCTTGGCTCTTGAGAAGAAAGATTATCTGGAGCCAGACGTACCGATGCCCCGAACGATCAGCGATCCGGGGGCATCACACTCAATAGTTTCGTTACGAACGACTTCTGTGAGAGCGATCCTAAGCTCGAACCTAGATGTGCGCCGTCGCCCGCTCTTCGTACAGACGGAAGCCTCGGTCGACCATCTTCACCCCGAAGTGCGTGGCGTAGTACAACAGAGAGATGCTCCCGGTGACCTGCGCCAGGGCAACGCTCCCATCTGACGCCACGACCTGGTGGTCCAGGAACGCCAGCGTCCCGGTGACGTCCCCGTGCGCAAGCGAGCTGCATGCGCTCCAGATCACTTCAGCCTCGTCCTCGCCCATGCCCAACTCCAGGCCTGCTGCTCGGACGATGCGCTTGTAGGAGGGGCGGTTACTGCCCCGCAGGGCCTTCCTTGCGTCGGCGGGCGCAGCGCCAGCAGCGACAAGCAGGTCTTCCAGGCTCTGGAGGCGCTCCTCCTTCGTCTTGACGATCGGTGCTCCGACCAGCTCCCGCACCCGGTGCCCGCTCTCCACCTCCTTTGCCTGCAGTCCCAGTCGTCGGGTGATGCGCTCCAGGCGGCTCGCCGGCTCCAGAAGCCAGACCGCGCGGGCTGCGTTCTCGAAAACACCCCGTGCCAGAGAGGCCTGGGCGTGGGTGTGGATCAGGGCGGAAGCGCTTCTCGGGCCGCGGTTGGTGATGAGAGACGAGCGGAGGCACTGCAGGTGGTCGACAGCCACCGTCAGGGCATGCCACGCGCTGTGGGACACCTGGTGAGGGTGGCTCTTGGCATCGTCACCCGCCAAGGAGCTGCGGGGCTGGACCTCCCACTGACCGCGGTTCTCCTGGGTGTGTGCATCGAGCCGCCGCGTGCCGTCCAGAAGGGACAGCAACTGACGGATGTACTGGCCCTCTTTGTCCGTCATGCCGTTGATCGTACGTAGTACAGGGCATGTTCTGGGCTTGAATTTGCCACCCGAGGTGCCCCACCGTCGCCACCGAGGAAGTCATCAAGGCCGCCCGCGACCTGCTGCCCGACCGCGGCCGCTCGATCACCTCGATCGCCAAGCTGCTCGGCGTCTCCCCGGGCACGCTTTACAACCACATCTCGGACCTGCGCGAGCTGCGCGCCGGCGCAGTGCCCCGCCAGCTCGAAGCCCCCACACAGTAGGCACTCTGAACCTCAACTACTCGCACCCGGTCCCCTAGCGCAGCAGTTGCGAGCGCAGCCGTCTGACCGGGCTCGTCAAGTCACCATCACCAGCATGCGAACAACCCCGGTTTCCTTGTCCAGCGACGACAGAGCCTTGCCGATGATCGCGCCTGAGGCGCGCGCCCTGTCCTTCACCTGCATTGCACACCCGGGCGACGGCGAAGTGGTGAGCAGGTCACCCGGAGAAATCGCCCCATATTGCGCGTCAACCACCACGTAGACCTGGCCAGCCAGCGCGACCGCTACCTGATGCGAACTCACCTCCGCGCTTTCCAGCTCGCTTTCACCATCGCTGTCCGTCCCGGGAATGTCGCCGTCGCCCAGCACCACGCCAACCACCCTGGTGTCACACTCCGCGGTGCACGGTGCGAGAAGGCCGTCGTCTCCTATGACCAGCACAGCACCGGGATGGACCTCCCTCTCCACGTCAAACATCTCCGCGTATGCGCCAGACGCTCGGACTCCGCCCTTGACTTTGATGGGCTTCTCGAAGAAGGCGGAGAACTGCCCAGCGGTGGTGGCCATGAAGGAGCCTGGTACCTCGACATACGGTGAGATCCTGACGCGCCCCTCAAAGACTCCTGCCCAAAGATAGGCCTTGGCGTAGATCCCGTATCCGTTGGAGCCACCGCTTGCATACACGCCTGCGGCACCGTTGGACGCCTGACCGGTGGTAGCCCCGTAGACGCCGTACCAGGAAGAACTCTCTCCGGCGACTGCGGTCCCGACAGCCTCCCCCTTGACTCCGTATCCCCCGGTGGATTTACCGAAAACGCCATGCCAGTTTTTGCTGTCGCCCGACAGCGCTGTGCCGTTGTCTACGGTCGCTCTCACGGGTTCGTTGTAGTCAACCATGCCCGTCTCCAGGGGGTATCTGAGTGGTGCAGCCTGGTCGCGTGGTCAACATCGGTAGGCTGCCACGCTGAGGAGGTGCGTTTGTCCCCACTATTCGACGCTACGACCGCGCATGAACGATAGCAACACTGCGTCGATTCAGTTAAATCCGCAATAGATGACAGGGAAATGGAATGCTCATGCATTCGCGACGTACGCGCGTGGCTTTGTCGATGAGAATGGGTTCTGGTCCAACTTCTGTGGCGAGGTGACAGGGAGTGTTGTCAGCCGCATGTGATTGGGTGCGCGGAGAGTTCGGCAGCCGTCGCCTTCGGGGGGATCGTCCATGTCGCAGTACCCGTCGCTGACCCGCGCCCTGGCGGAGGCGCTTGTGGACCTCGCTTGGTTCGTCGAGAGCGCGGACGATGATCACTTGGATCAGGACGATGCGGTGAAGGCACTGGAGGGTGTCGCCGCGATGGTGGATCGCCTGTCGGACTCCCAGCGTGGAGAGTTCCAGCAATTGATCGAGGCGATGACGGCGGCCGAGACAGATCCCGGCCGCCGTGAATTCCTGGAGGCGTTCCCCGACGGCTTCGGTCTCGTGGAGTAGCTGCCGACCGGCTCAGGTTCAGGACGCGAGGAGAACTCGCTTCCGCAGGAGCGCAAAGCCGGCGCGTCCATACATCTGTCGCTTCAGCATCTTGATCCGGTTGACGTGGCCCTCGACGACGCCCGAACTCCAGGGCAGGGTCAGTCCGGCAGTGACCGCGGCAAGGTCTCGTTCCAGACCGTTTGCGAAGGCGTGGAGACTCGGCAGGTCGTCGGCGCGGACCGCTTCGATCCACTGCGGGAGCCGGTCGCCTTGGAGCTCGGTGATCATCCTCCCGAACGCGCGGACGTGGCGGGTGAGCGCGTCCAGTTCAGGGCAGTGCGCGAGCACTGACTTCAGCTTGAGTCGCTCGTTCTCCGGCAGGGTGTCGGGGTGGGTCAGGATCCACCCGGCGACGGTCCGCGGCGACGGTGGTCGGGCTGCCGGTGCGGTCGGGGTGGTGCGAAACGGCTGTAGGTAGGCACGGACGGCTCCATAGCCGCCGCGGTAGCCGTGTGCCTTGATCTCTTCCCAGAGGGTCCAGGCGTTCGTGCAGCCCTCAACCCACCGTTCGTTCAAGTACGGCTTGAAGTCATCGAGCTTGGTCCTGCGGTTCTGCCACTGTCCCTGGAACAGGTCTTCCGGGGCCGCGGCGTCCGCCAGCCGTTGGACGGTGCGGTAGGTCATGCCGAGCTGACGCTGGATGGAACGTCGGCTGTGGCCGGCGGCCACCAGCGCGTGGACGGTGGCGTGCTTGGCACGGGTGCGGTCGGCGAAGCGGTGTCCGGTGGGCCATGGCGAGCCGCCGTCCGCCGGTGCCTGGACCTCTGCCCTCTCCGGGGCAGTCTCGAAGGTAGTCGCGCGCAGGCACGAGCGATGGCGGGAGATACACCGCTCGGCGGCTTCGCCAAGGTTGCGCCAAAGGTGGAAACGGTCGGCAACCTGGACGGCGGTGGGTGCCCCGATGCCGGCACCTTCTGCAAAGAACGGAGCACGGTCACGGCAGACGACCTCGATCCCCGGGCGTTCGGCCAGCCAGGCCGCGACCGTGCCCGCCTCGCGATCCGGCAGCAGGTCAACTGGTCGGCGGGTCTCAACGTCGACCAGGACTGTCCCGTAGACACGTCCCTTGCGTATCGCGTACTCGTCGACACCGACCACCCGCGGGGTCCGCCGCTGAGGCTCCGGGAGCGCGTCGACCAGTCGCAGGACCGTGTTCCGGCTGGCCCTCGCCCCGAAGACGTCGGCCAGCCGGGCGCCGGCTCGGCCGGCCACCGCGAGGCCGACCTCGGCCAGCGCCGACCGCATTCGTTCGGTCCGCTGGCTGTGTCGGCGGGTCAGGCCCGTGACCTGCTCGACGAACGTCCGCCGCCCGCATGAGGCGTCCTCGCACGTGAACCGCCGGACCCGCAGCCGCAGCACCACCCGCCGTCCTGCCACGGGAAGATCGGCGGGAAACCGCAGGTAGGAGCCGTGCACCCGCCCCGACCAGCCTCCGCAGCCCGGGCAGCGAGCCTTGGCCGTCCGGGATCTGACACCGATCCGGATCACGTCGCCGTCGTCCTGCACCGACACGACCCTAATCTCCGAAGCCGACAGGAAGAGCAGCTCTTCTAGCCGGAGCAGTACCTCGCGCACAGCCCAGAACCATCAGCCCGAACGCCGCCGTCACCGGCCGTTTCCAGACGATCTCGGAAGACGCGCGAGCAAGATCAACGGTCACAGGCAGTAGGCACACCACAGAAGTTGGACCAGAACCGCATGAAGTGAACGAAGCCACGTGGAGTTCACCGACGTGGAGCCCATCCAGATCGAGCTGTAGGCCAGCCTCTTGCACTGGCGCCGCGTCCCCGGCATTCCATCTGCCAGGGACGCGGCGGTTCGCATCCTGCCGAAGGCCCGCCACGGTCAGCTCATCCGCGCGGCACGGCTACGGCCCACCAGGGTTCAAGGGTGTGGGGCGTGCCGTCAGGCGGTGATCCAGGGGCTGCTCGTCGTGCCGCGCTCGATGCCGCGGAAGCTGGTGATCACCCAGCCGGTCTCGGTCCAGTAGGTTCCGCAACCGGGGTCGGCTCCATTGGAGTCGCTGACAACGTCGTGGGCGATCTCGCCGCTTCGGTTGTTCTTCAGGTAGAACTCGGCGTAGACGCCGATGTTGTTCTTGGCCGTGTCACACACTTCGATCTTGGTGTGGCTGGTCGTTACCCGGACGCAGCCCACTGTGCTGCCGGCGGAAGCCCAGCAGACCCAGTTGGTGTCTTGAGCGGCCGCGGGCGAGCCGCCCGCCAAAACGGCGCTGGCGCCGGCGGCCAGCGCCAGGCCAGTCAGGGCGGTCTTGCGGGGCCAGGGGATGGATCGCACGTTCGTCTCCTTTGAAAACGGGTTAACGCTGGATGTACCGGTAACTCCCAGTCGGAGCCACACCCCGCTGAATGAGCCCTCGCTCAGAGGGCTGCCGCGGAACGCGCGAATACCTGGGGGCCGCTTGCCCTGGCCGGCGTTTCCGGCCTTCTTCCAAGCGCTGCCCGCAGGGCGGGTGCCGCTGAACAGACACGTTCACCCTCTCGCCGATGCCATGACCTGCCTACCGGGGGCTGCCCAACCATCCTCGAACCCGACGCATCGGTTCGCCTTGGACATTCATGCGAAGGTTCGGCTCTCTTCAGATCGCTGCTACACCACTCGGTGGGACACCATCCGTCTCGTCGAGGTAACGGCGAACCGTCCTGGGCAGGTGTCCCGATAGCCCTGCGGGGCCCGTCGTTGGCACGCGAAGCCGGGCGGGGCCTCATCCGGAGGTGGTGGGTCATCAGAGGGTGACGCGCGTGTGGGACGTGGAAGCCGCAACCCGCGGTTTCGCCGAGCTCGGCGATGATCTGGCCCGCCAGGGCATGTGATGTTGATGGGTAGCGAGCACGGGTGCCTGGACTCAGGCGTGTTCAGGGGCGGGACAAGCGGCGCATCTCAGCAGGGGTGGCATCGCGGTGGCGGCGCATCACCCGGGTGAGATGGGCCTGGTCGGCGAACCCGTAGCGGGCCGCGAGGACGAGCAGGGATGTCTCGCCCGCGTGCAGGTCCTCCAGGACGGCGCGGACGCGAAGCTCGTTGCGGTACGCGGTGAGAGTCATGCCGGTGACGGATCGGAACACACGGCTGAGGTGATGGGGGGAATAGTCCACCCGTTCAGCCAGGGCGTCGAGTCCGAGAGTAAGGCTTTCGGCGGCCAGAGCCTGGGCCGCATCAGAGACAGCACGTCGACGCTGTCTATCGACGGCCACACCGCGCCGGCTGCCGGGCGAGGCTGGGACGAGCCTGATTAAGGCGTATAGCCGGTCGGCCAGTTCGAAGTCGTCGATGCCGCGGCGACAGGCCACCAGCACGTCCCGATGCACCCGATCGAACTCCCTCGTCATCATAAAGTGGCCTACCGGTAAGCGAACCGCCAGTTCCTCCGGCAGCCGCAGCTCGGTCCCCAGGTCCATATCGCCCGTCGGATGGGCCACCTGCCGGTCTTGGCCCTCGCGCAACACCACCCCGCCCATCCGATCGACGTAGAATTCCCGCCCCTCGACCCGGTGGAGGAAGCCCCCGACGCGCTGCAACCACAGCGCGTACACCGGGCCGGGGCGCGGCGCGGTGAAGCGGCGGTGATCACTCAGACAGGTCACCTCCAGTACCGTCATGCCACAAGCAGCTCCCAGCCCGATCGTGCGCCCTCGCATCCCGCCTCCCATTGGCCAAGCCCGATCACCGATCTCCGCCACCGCATGGTCGCAATCGACGACCAATCGGGGCAGCCAGCCTGGACGAACCAGGCCAGCATCGGACGGTCCTTCCTGGGGGGCCTGGATAGGAACCGCTCCCCCGCGGTCCGAAACTGCCCGATGAATCGTCCGCCATGACCGGACCGAAAAGCCAGATGTTCGCCCCGAACACCGACGTGACGGGACGAATACCAGCGAGGCGACGGTCCACCGCTCCCCCACCGGCGAGCGGGTCCGGGGGCACCACCTATGCCCACCCATGCCCAGCCCGCGGGCCACATAGAACAGCACGGCCGCCGACGGGCAGCGGCACGGGCGGAGCCCACCGCGTCCGCGGGGCAGCTCCTGCCCGGTCAGGTAGTCGACCTGGCTCGGGGCTGAGTGAGCTGGAACTGGACCGGTTCCCGAAGGTAGGGAGCTGGCGGAGCGGGGTTGGTTTCTCGCTCCTGAGGCGACGCCGATGTGGGTGTTCCTGCCCTCATGTGGCCGCGGAAAGCCCGGACGTGGGTGCCCGAGGATCAACCCGCTGGGAGATCGACACCACCTTCGACGCGGCCGGCAGCTGCTGGGCGTCGAGTGCCGTCCCGTCCCGGCGGCGGCGGCGGCGGAAAAGACGACCAGGATCGGGACGTCGCTGCGGACCCGGCCGCCGCCGGGATCCCGCCGCGTCGAGCGAGCCGGCTGTGGCTGCTGCGCCCGGTCGGCGACTTCAGCGAACTGGACGCGGTGCTCGACCATCTGTGCACCGTCGCCGAGGAACGAGAAGTCCCGGTTGAACTGTCCGCCGATTTCGCGCGACTGTGCGTGAGGGAGATGCAGGCCCTCGCGGGAAAGGACTGACAGCTCTTCCCGACCTGATCTGCTGCAGCGTCATGGGTTTTCTCGTTATTCCACAGCGCCAACCTTCAGTGCGACAGGGCAGCTGCCACTGCGGGGGCCAGCTGCCCCCTCCTGGCTGCATCGACTCTGGCCAGGAGCGGGAGCGGTGAGCCATGATCGCCTCCCACTCCCCACGGAGTATGTA
This sequence comes from Streptomyces sp. NPDC127114, assembly GCF_042677525.1. Classification (NCBI taxonomy): domain Bacteria; kingdom Bacillati; phylum Actinomycetota; class Actinomycetes; order Kitasatosporales; family Streptomycetaceae; genus Streptomyces; species Streptomyces sp. NPDC127114. The sequence continues at coordinate 219,039 of NZ_JBHXTJ010000004.1, read as the reverse complement.
TGGAAGGGGGCGGTGGAATGGGTGAAGGCCGCAGAACCGTGGCGACGGTCGTACGCATCGGCCCACGGACGACGCTGGTCGCACTGTCCGGCTGGTACCGCGGGCAGATCCTGGCGTCGGTCGCGACCCGGGACCTCACCGCAGCCACGGGCATCTCGATGCACCCCGGTTCCCGTTTCTGGGTCACTGCGCAGCTCGATGCCGTCCGCGATACCGACCTCGCGTTGCGCGACTGGGAACCCACCTGACGCTCCCTGCCGAATCAGCGAGTGTTCTGGAGGGCTGGCCACCCGGGCGAGCTTGTTGGGCGCCGGCGGGGCAAAGACGGCCCGGACGGGGGAACGGGTCGCCTGCGCGGTGACAATGCGCTGTCACCGGCCGGTCCAACGACCGCGTGGGCGCAGGGGCACGGCCCCGTCACCTACGCCCGTCGAGGGTCGATCCGTACAGCCAGCGGCGGTCAGTGCTGCCCGTTCGTCAGCTGGCCTTCAGGTAGGCGCCGACGGGGCCTCCACTGTCGAGCGCCCCGCAGCGCAGGCTTGCTACACCGGTGAGCTCCAGGCGAGCGGCGGTTCCGCTCGCCGGGCCGCACATCGTGCTCACTTCGGCTTGGACGCGCGCCGGCGCCATGCCCGTACAGCGGCCCCGGCTGCCTCGATCACGGCGGCCGCAGCAAGGTTCGCGGGCAGCTCCGTCACAAGTCCGTGGACAACGTCAACCAGCAGGTCCTACACAAGGACCTCCCCTACTCGGGCACCCGGCGGGTGCTTCGAGACGACCCTCCACCCGACTTTGGGGGCTCAAGTCGGCGCTGCGTGATCGCTGCCAATACTCGGACAGCAGCCGCCCAACCCCGGACACCAGCCCACTGATTCTGTACAGTCCTGGACAGTTTTGGACGGCGGATGGGAGTGAGTGATGGGTCGGCGCGGCGTTCTGACGAAGCCCCAGATGGACGCGGGGCCGGTGAAGAACCTCCTCGAGAGCCTTCACCGCCTGCACCTGAACGTGGGGCGCCCCAGCGTCTCCGAGATCTCAGAGAAGTCGGGGAAGCCGACGGATGGCGACGGCTACCTGGGCAGGAGCACGATCAGCTATGTGATGTCGACGCCGCGGCTGCCGAACTTCCGTAAGATGCAGCGGCTTGTCGCCGTGCTGGTGGAGTTCGAGCCCACGGGCTCGATGGACCTGGACTTGACCATCACTGAGTTCAGCAACCTATGGAAGGCGGCTGCGAGGGCCGAGGACAGTCCGCCGCCCAGCCGCCGTGTCCAAGAGCTACGACAGACGGCCAATGCCTACCTTCGGCTCGCCGATCAGTACCAGAGAGCGGAGCACATGGGCGGCCGGGTGATCTCACAGCGCACCATCGCCGACGAGTGGGCGTACGTCGCCGAACTCAGCGCTCCACTCCTTGGCGATGACCACCCTGTCACGGTCGAGGCCCGCGAACGTGCCGGTAATACCGATTCGGGCTGATCCGCAGAATGCGGGATCCTCCATTCTCTGGGGCTCGCGCGGTTCCGGGTCCTCGAAGCGAGGCCAGCGCCCCACAAACGTGGAAGCCACCGACCGTATGGGCGGCTCCGGGCAGTACCTCCCGATCGTCAGCTGGCCTTCACTCCTGCACACGGTCGGCAGTACGCGCCTCCCCAGTCGTTACGTTCTGGCCGATCGCCACAAGCACCCCCGGCTCGTGCACCCGGGGCGTAATGCGAGCAGAGATCAGCCTGCTGGAGGCGTCGATCGAGCGGAGATCAGATGATCCCGAGAATGCGGCACGGGGGTGGAAGCACGAGACGACGCGGAGTGTCCGAGACCCCGCTCTGGGGGCATGCTTTACGTTGAGCGCGACTCTCTAGGGTGTGCCGCGATGTCTCTAACCAGGAGGATGAAATGCCACATCATGTCGGCGTTGACAGGGACATTTTGTTTTTCAGCGACCGGCATTTCACCGCAGGAGGTGTCACTGACGGGACCTTCCCGGCCACGGCACTGACTCAAGGCGCCATCCTGTTGCTGCGGGATATCTTCTTCCCGGAAGCGGGAGATCAGCAAACAACTCCCAGTGAGGACGATCTGACGCTCCTCATCGGGCGAGGATTTCCTACCCTGAGCCTGGACGAGGCGCGGGCGGCCGGCGAAGCCCTCGTGCGGGACGTTCCGTTCCTCACCAGCGTCGCCGAGTCCCCCACGCTCGGAGAGGTCGAGGTGACTGATCACGAGACCAGTGGTTGGCTGAACCTAGCCGTCGAGGAGCCTGTTTTTCGGGCAGCCGGGACGCTGTACCGCAGAACAGTCGGCAGTCAAACCGTGTACTTCTCGGTTGGAGCGCAGTCTCTCGCGGGAGTTGTCCGGCCCAATCCGAGCCTCGCCGTCCTTAACATGGACGCAACGGGTGTCCAGTTGCACATGGCAGAGTCATCGAAGGGCCCGGCGTGCGGGGCTTGCGGGGTGTGCGGCACATGCATCATTTGCGCCGAGATCAATTACGCGGTTGCCGGCGTCTCCGCCGTCGCACTGACTGCTCTGACGTCCGTGGCCGAGGAGTTGGTTGCCGCGCGCAAGACGTACTCCGAGAATCGTGACCGCCCCGCGCCCGGCGCGCCACCCCAAGACGGGCGCAAACCCCTGTTGACCCGAGCGGCCGAACTAGAAGAAGCGCTCGCACCCTTGCTGAAGATCGCCGACGAAGCAGCTGGCGTCGAGCTGCAGCGTGGCAAGTCGGGCGGTGCCCACCCGTCATCCAGCTCCCCCGCGCAGCAGCAGGCGATGCCCAAGACTGCGCCGGGGGAGCGATGACGGGCGTGAGCACTGTGACCGGCTTCCCCTTGGTTAATGCGGGGATGGAGATCCACAGGACCGCGGACGGCGGATACCTGCTCGTCGGTGCACACCGACAGTTCGAGGTGGAAGAGTTCTTCCTGAGGTTCCTGGAGCTGGCCGACGGAACCAGGCCCAGCGCCACAATCGCCGAGACCTTCACAGAGGAGCTCGGCCCCCTTTTCGGCCCGACCTTCGCGCTGAAGGCGCTCAACACCGCGGTAGAGGCAGGTCTGTGCACGATCGTGGACCGTCCACTGCCCGAGGGGGCCGGGATCGGCCGGCTCACAGGGTCGCGGGACGGCTACCACCCCATGCACGCCACCTTGGAGATCATCGAGACCTGCAACTTCACCTGCGAACACTGCTACTACTCGTCCTCTCCCCTCAAGAAGGGGAGGCTCGACCTTCAGCAGGCCACCGAGCTGATGGATCTCATGGCGGAGCGCGGGGTGCGCGTCATCGAGCTAACCGGCGGCGAGTGCACCATTCACCCGGACTTTCGAGAGATCCTGGCCCGGGCTGCCGACCGGTTCGTTCTCGTGGCTGTCATCAGCAACGGCTACCTCCTGGGCACTCGTCCATCACTGCGCGAGCACGTCGCCAGTTTCGACAACGTCGCCGTCCAGATCAGCATCGACGGGCTGGAGAAGCACCACGACACGTGGCGACGACACAAAGGATCCTTCGCCGCCGCCACAACCGCGGCCCGAGAGTTGGCCTTGCTTGGCGTCCCCGTCCGCGTCGCCAGCACAATCACCGAGAATAACCTGCACGAGATCAAGCCCCTGTTCGAACTCGTACGGAGCCTTGGAGTTGCAGCAGCCGCCTTCTCTCCTGTCGCTGCACTGGGACGCGGATGCAACGTGTCAGACCCAGGGATGGGCTCGGAAGACCTCGTTCGGGAGATCAACGAACAGCTCGCCGCCTTCGCCCAGGACCCGTTGCTGACCAAAAGCCCCCCAGCGCCCACCCTCGCCACAAAGACCCCGACGCTGAACTGCGGAGCCGGATCACGGTCCTACGCCATCGACTACGATGGAAACGTCCGCGCCTGCAACTTTTCCAGAGACTCCAAGAAATTCGGAAACCTGCTCAACGACTCCTACGATACGGTGTTCAACCAGGAAGCAAACTTCCTCTTCCGTAACGCTCCCTCACCCGGCGGAGCCGAATGCCAAGGCTGCGACTACTATCACTACTGCCGCGGATGTTTCGTCAAAGCATTCATGACATCAGAGGAACACTATCCCGCATGCCCATGGAGAAAGAAATGGTTCCCCGGCATGCCATTGGGCCTCGACCCCGACCGGAAACCCGCCAGTCGGAAACTCCTGCCGCTGATGGTCGAACCCGCCCAACCGGAATTCCACCACTGCGGATGCGGTCCTTCGGGTAACTAACACACCCCTCCTGCTATCAGCGGTGCCCGGCGCACGCTCGCGGCGTTGTAGCGGGCAGGACGGCGGTCACAAGCAGGGTGGCGACCGCCCGGGGGCCGGCACCGGCAGGCAGCTCCTCGGCGGTGACCCGGGTGAACCCGGCCTCGTCCAGCACCTTGGTCCACACCCGCTCTTGCAGCACCCACCGGCGCATGGTCGTCGCCTCACCGTCCGCCGTCTTCGCCGGGATGTCGGCCGCCGTGACGTCCGGCTGCGCGGGCGCTCCGGAGAGGTAGTGCGCCAGGGTCGAGAAGACCAGGAGCCCGCCGGGCCGCAGCGCGCTCGCTGCGGCCGGCAGCAGTTCGCGCGGGTCGGTGAAGTCGACCGCGCCGAACACGCTGTAGACCACGTCATACGTGCCTTGCTCGGCGCGCAGGTGGGAGACGACATCGCGGTGGACCAGGCGCAGCCGTGGGGCGAGCGGGCTGTAGAGGTCGGTGGCCATGGCGTGCTGGGCGGCCGAGGAGTCGACCGCGTCGATCCTGGCCGGGGCGTGCTGGCTGGCCAGGTGTGCGGCGTGGCGGGCGGCTCCGGCGCCGAGGTCGGCGACCGTCTTGTCGGTGATGTCGCCGAGGAGTTCTGCGCCGGGGCCGGTGTCCTGGCCCCAGATCCAGTGGAAGGCGTCGGGGACGGTCCGGTCGGTGGCGGCGCGGGCGCGGCCGAAGTGGTGCCAGAGGTCGGGGGCTGTCGTCACCTGCCCATCCTGGCTGAACCCGGCCCGGCGGTGCGGCCGTTCCGGGCAACGTCACCCGGACGCGACTCAGGGGCCCGGACCAGTGTCCGGGCCCCTGAGGGTGGTGGTTCAGTGCGAGTCGTTGCCGGGGTGGCAGGGGCCGCAGTCGGCGGCGTCCTGCCACAGCGGAAGGTCGACCTCCCAGCCGTCGCGGGCGATGATCTGGGCCGTCTTCATGACCGACCCGTCGTTCTTCATCTCGACGAGGGGCACGTGGTGCAGGAACTGCCCGGCGTTGTACCGGTCGCACAGCTCGGCGTAGGCGACGGTGTCGAGGATGATCGTGTGGACGCCGATGTCGACGAGCTTGCTCGGGGCCAGGCCCAAAGCCTCGCCGCGGTGGGTCATGGCGGTGATCAGGTAGGCGTAGCCCTGACCGAGAACGCGCGTGGCCATGATCGAGTCGTAGGGGTAGTCCCGCATCAGGAGTCCGACCTGCTTGTTCCACAGGTCGGCCGGCACGAGGTCGCGGGCGGAGCGGGCCGGGCCGGTCGCCGGGTCGGCGGCCGGAGGGATAACGGCTGCGGTTGCCAAAGGTGCCTCCGGTGGACGGTGCCCCGCGACGTGCGGGGCGATGTACCGTGGACACCGCGCGACACTGGCCTGTAGTTATCAACTGCCGTGTTCTGCCAAGCGTTTGCATGGTGTGCAAGCGGGCTCGACACGTGATGTCTGGCGCTCGTACCGTGGGGCCGCCCGGTCGTGCAGCGTGGGAGGCAGGACCGCGGCGACGAAGCCCAGCGGCTCATGGAGGCGGCAGCGGCGCGCGTGGAGGCGACCGGGCTGCGCACCGACGCGGCCGCGTACGCGCAGATGCTGTGCACCCTGGCCTACACCGCCGCCCGAGCAGGACGGCGGGGCGATGCCATGGCCATGACGGAAGAAGCCCGCCGGGCCGCGCGCCGACTGCCTCCCACCGCGCCGCCCGGCCGCCGTCGATCTCTACTCCGTCGGGGTCCACTGGGCCCTCGGCGACGCCGGCGCGGCCCTCGAAGCGGGCCGAAACCTGCGGCCGGAGCACTTCGCCACAGCCGAGCGCAAGGCGCGCCTCGGGACCGACATGGCACGCGCCTGGTGGGCCTGGGGACGGCCCGAGCAGACCGCCCGCGCCCTGCTCGACGCGCACCGGGCCAGCCCCGGAGAGGTCCGCGACCGCCCCGCCATCCGGAGCATCATCACCGAACTCGCCGAGCGGCACCCGCGTACCCCTGGCGTCCGCGAGCTGCACGCCAGCGTGTCCGCTCCCAGGGTCTGAACATGGGACTGACAGCCGCCGCGTGCCGCGTCACCCCGCCCTCCTGCTGAGCTCCGGCAGCGTCGCACTCCTGTCCTTCGCTGGTGGGCGAACGGCGCCGGGTACGGCTGCGGACGGCGTGGGGCCTCGTGGGTGGATACTGCGGGCCTTGCTGCGGGCGTGGCGGGAGGTGAGCTCGGCTGGGACTCGGAAGCAGCCTGGCGACGAGCAGCAGGCTGCGTGTCCTCGGCGAGCAGGTGTGCGAGGAGGATGCCGGTGGCGCGGTGGCCGAGGGTGCGCGCGGCGTCGACAAGGCGCTGGTGCTCAGCGGCCGGCCGGGACAGCGCGATGCTGGAGGCTCGGCCGGGCAGTCCGAGGGCGTAGGCCACGCACAGCGCGGACTCGGAGTACTCCAGGAGGTCGAACTGGGCCGAGTGCGGGCCGGGGGCGTCGAGCGTCTCGATCAGGGCCGCGGCGGCTGGTGATCGTCCGCTCAGTCAGCGCGACGGAGGGGTAGCGGGCGAGGTGGTTCATACGGCCGCTGAAGTCGAGCTGAGCCAGCAGGCTCTTGCCCACGGCACTGGCGTGGGCGGTGTCGCGGAAGCCCGCGCCCATTCGTCGACGGGGGGCGCGGTGGTGCTGAATGCGGATTACCTGATGGTGATCTCTCCGTCGGTGTAGGTGCTGACGTAGACGGCGGCGTCCAGCTCGTCGCGGAGCGCGCCGAGCGTGTCCTGCAACACGGTCTGCTTGGGGTCGTTGCCCGTGGCCAGGATCATCAAGGGGCCGGGGAAGTGCACGGTGTCGCGGGATTCGACGAAACCCGCCGCGCTGCGGGTCGTCCTCCTGCCGGACGGTCACTCAGTAGCGGGCGAGGTGCAGGGCAGGGCGTCGTCGGCCCGGTCGATCGCGACCATCAGCCGCGCCTCACCGTCGGGGTCGTTGTCGACGTTGTCGTCGAGGGCGATGCGGCGCTCCGGTTCGGAGCCGAGGCTGCCAGGGCGTCGTGGATCCAGCTGACGTCGGCCACCAGCTCCTTGCCGTGCACGACGCAGTCCTGCGGGCGGGCGGGCTCGGCGTCACGCAGTACCGGCGGCCGGAGCCTCGCCGTCCAGGAGCGGACCGAGGTTCTTCGCGTTCGCCCGGGCGGTCTGTATCATGCCGGCCGCGCCCTGGAGCGACTCCGCAGCGGCCGCCCAGCGATCCAGGACAGCCGGCGGCTCGTAGAGCGGGGTGAGGTTCGCGTCCGCGAGGAGCTGCTGGCAGGAGGCGGGGGGCGGCACCACGGGCCGAACCCGGCCGCGATCACAGGCAAGCCGGACATCCTAGTCGCGCGTCTCCTGAGCCTCCCAGCAAAGACGGGCGGCCTGTAGACCACCGGCTCCTGACGCACTCGATGTCCGTATATGGCCCCGGACCGCGCGGGCGGCGCAGGAATCGAACGACGCGGCCGCACCGACCAGGTCAGGCGACCGGGCCACCTTCGGTTCCTCTGGCTCTGGCGAGCCGATACAGGAGGCGGGCAAGCCGGTACAGGTAGCGGAGGGTCCAGCCGACGACGACCACGGTGACCATCCCGAAGATGACCAACGAGATCGTGTCGCCCAGATCTTTGTCGCGCCGGTCATCACGCGTGAAGAACCCATTGCGAGCCAACCTTCCGCCGGGCGCCGCCGCCCGAAGCCCCCTGCTCGGCGCGGGCGCGCGCCGGGCATCCTCCGGCGCGGGGGCGCGCCCGCCCGTCCGGGTGATCTACCGGGTAATGCCCAGCGGGCGGCCGCAGGCGGCCGCTATGGTCGGCTCTCCCTTCGGGGAGAGGAGGGGCACGCGTGTCGTTTCCGCAGGTGGCAGTGGCTTTCCCTGGAGCGGTGGAGCTGGCGACCGCGGTGGTGAACTCGCCGTACGCGACGGTCGCGGCCGCGGCAGCGCCGTGCGTCCGTGGCGAGAGCGAGACCCTAGGGAACTCGGCGGTCGACGAGGGCGAAATCCGGTGGACGCAGGCCACGAAGTACGACGGCCTGCGCAAGCACTCCATCACTGAGTGGAAGCGGTTCCGCACCATCAACATCGCGGCCGACACCGCAATCACGATCAACGACCTTGAGTTCCGCCACTACAGCGCCAACGACGGGCGCGGCAGCTACTGCGAGCCACACGGCGCCACGGCCGCCACCGACTACATCTACCTGAACACGTACCTGCACGACGGCCACTACAAGGACGAACCGCGGATGCGGCAGAACATCGTCGTCCACGAGCTCGGGCACGCGCTCGGGCTGTGCCACAAGGCCGACACCGTGGACAGCGCCCTGCGTAAGGACGTCAGCACCAAGCACGTCCCCACCGCCGTCGACCACGGTAACTACAAGAAGCTGTGGGGATGATGAACCGCACCCTCCTCCTGGTGCTCGCCGGGGCCGCCGTGCTCTGCGGATCGGCGACCGCCGCCTACACGGCCCTCCAGGACGACACCGTCAACGTCTCCGCCGTCTGCGTACCCGTGGAGGAGAACGACCGCGACCGCGCCGGCCTCGCCGCCCACCTCGCGGTCGTCACCGTCGATCAGACCCTCAACGTCGCCGCCCGCGACGGCTACCACGAGTCCCTGTCCCGGATCCGCCTCATCGAGAACCTGAAGGGCACGCTGCCCGCCGCCCTGGAGGTGACGCAGACCGTCGACCGCAGCAGCGCCGGCGCGCTCGTCGCGGCCGCCGACTACAGGCAGCCCCTGCTGCCCGGCCACCGGTACGTGATCGGGATCTACCAGCATCCCGGCCCGACCCCGGACGTATGGCTCTCCACCCAGGCCGACGGCGACCGGCTCGACACGGTCCGCACCCACTGGAAGGACGCCATCGCCCACCAGAATCCGCCCCGCTCCCACCCGCACTGCAACGACGTCGTCACCCCGGCCACCGCGGCCAGTTGAGGACCACAGGCGAAGAAGTCGAGCCCGGGCCGGGTGGCTGCCGGGCCCCGTTGGGGCGCCACGTCCCCGCCGGCCGCCGCCAGGCGCTCGCGCTGCTCCTCGGCGAGGAACCGGCTCCGGGACGAGCAGCAACCGGTCGTCGTCATCGAGGACGGAAGTCCGGCACGTCGTGTACTGCGGCACGAGGACAACTCGTAGAGGATGAGAAGCGGCCACGCGCAGAATCAGAACAGCAGCTCTTCCTCCACCGGCTTCGGCTCCTCGAAAGGCAGGAACACCACCCCGCTCGGCTCGGCCTCCCCCACTCGTACCCATGACAGAGAACCAGGTCGAGTGCGCGCTCGCAGGGCCGCGGATGCTTGTGATCGACGAACCGCCAGGTATCTGGGTCCACGACGACGGAGCGGTGGCAGACAGGGCCGGTGATACGCGGCCATGCGGGCATGACGAAGTTCCCTTCCCAGAGGGCGTGACGATGGAGGAGGCACCCCGGGAATCGGGGCGTGCGTGGAGCGTAGGGGCGTCGGCCGACGGTGGCGAGGACGCGATACGGAAACCGCCAGGAGGGGCATCGCTGCAGGTGAAACGCCACGAAGCGCCGTGAAAGCCCAACTACTCAACTTGATTGGGTGATGTCGGGTGGCGTGGGCCATCGGTCACCTGCGCCGGTGACCGCCGACCCACATGGGCTGGCCGTCGGTGTGCATACTGTGACCGGCAGAGGGACCGTCGTCCGACCAAACGGCGATGGGTGGGGCTGATAGGCCACGGGCCGGGCCGGACGATCAAGGAGACCAGCGATGGATGTCAAGGAATGCTGGCGTCGCTACGGGCTTCGCCCCGTCGGCGCGGACCTCGACGAGATTCGTGCACTCCTCAGAGAGCACACAGCGCGTGAGCGACGCGTCCAGGGCGCGGGCGACACTGAGCTGATGAGGCTCTGCTGCTTCCAGCTGTTCAACAGCGGCGACCTCGACGACGTGCTCCTGATCTGGAGTGCGAAGCAAGCCAGCTTCGACGCAGCGTGCTCGATCGACATCGAATTCCTGCTTGGGCACGGGCTCGACGCGACGAAGGCCCACCTCTCGGCCCACCGTGCACCTGCTGCGACCGCGGCACTCGATCGACTGCGCGAGCTCGAGGCAGGCGGTGAATTCGAGGGCTTCTCAGTGGAGGAGCGCTCCGCCGACTACGACCGGTACTACGGCGACTGACGAATTTGCAACGCCGGTCAGTCGTCCGTGATGAGGCCGGTGCCCGCAAAGCAGCTGTCGACGTAACCGGGCCGTACTGGATCTGCTTGAGCCTGCGCTTCACGGCCCTGGTGATCTGGCGCAGGTCGGCTGCGGCGAGGTTGCCGATGTCGCGTGTGACCAGCGACCAGATGCCCTCCCGCGGGCTCAGGTCTCGTCGGCGGGGAGTTGGAGCACTGTGAGCCAGGCGGCATTCGCGGCGATGAACTCCCGGATCCCGGAGGTCAGGTGAAGGCGGACGTTGTGCCAGACCAGCACGATCGGTCCGCCGAGCGGGATGCGTGCACGCACCAAGAGGTCGCGGAGGTCCCGCCAGCCGAAGCCCTTCGGCTCGCCCTTGCGCCCGCGGTACTCGCGGATGGCGTAGATCAGCCGGGCCCGCTCGCCCGACTTGTAGCGGGTCGTACCCGCCATCGACAACCGTCCGGAGCCGCGGCCGCGAACCCGGACGACCGGGGTTCGGCCGATCCGTCCCCAGGTTCGAGAGCGCGGCGGCGTCATCGACTGGCCGGCCTCATCCTCGAAGACAACCCAACCGTTACACGCCGCCGCACAGCTCTTACCCGTGGCCAGACCTCCTTCTTCCACTGCCGATCCGCACCAGCCTGAGGGCAAGCTTCCCAGCGCGGTTGCTCGGGGAGCCTCCCCGTCTGCTCGGGGAGCCTCCCCGTCCGGATCGGTGCCCTCTTCATGCGCGTCGGTGTGGTCTGGTGCTCCGGTCGTAGATCGTGACCTGACGCGGCGCCATCTACGCTGAACCGGCCGATTCGGATGGTGATGGGCAGGTGCAGGCATGTTCCGGATCTGCTGTTTGTCCGGCGGATGTCCGCGTTGGTTCACGTCACGGCTGGGTGCTTCGCTCGGCGGCGTCGAACGCGGGCGCGAGCGGGGCCAGTGCTGCGCGGAGCTGGTCGGGCAGTGAGCCGGAGGGGACGACGAGTCCTGCGGCGGTGACACTCTCGGCGGCCTCTGCGTTCCCTGCCGGCCGGAGCCAGCTTTCCAGCGCGATGCGAACTGCCGCGGCCACGCTTGCCGCGAGAACGCGGGCTGTGTGCGCTCCTGTGTCACCGAGGCGTTCGGCGATCACCGCCGTGAGCGGGGGCTCGATGTCGGCGGTGGTGTCGAGGAACGCGTCGCGTAGCGCGGGCCGGGTGGTGATGAGCAGCAGCGCCCGCTGTTCGCGCTCGCCGGTGTTCGTGTACTGCTCGACCACTGCTTGGGTGATGGCGTCGGCCAGGCGTGCTCCTGCGGGGCGGGCCGTGACCGCCGCCGCGATGCGCGCCTCCCGGTCTGCGGTGACGGCGGAGACGATCGCCTGCTCGCGGCTGGCGAAGTAGTTGTTGTAGGTGCGCGGCGAGACCCCGGCCGCTTCGGCGATGTCCTCGACGCGTACCTGGTCAGGTCCGCGCTCCAGGGCCAGGCGCAGGGCCGCCTCGCGTAGCGCCTTGTGTGTGGCCTGCTTCTTCCGCTCGCGTAGCCCTGGTGGTGTCGTCACGGTCTCAGCGTTCCACACAGGGCTGCGTGCACGCAAAGTTGCGTATCCGCAAACTTGCGTGCGCGCACTTTTCCTGTCAGCCTCGACCCTACCGAGACCGACAGAGGGGATGTCACCGTGCGGGCAAGAGGAATGACCTACGACACCGGATTCGTCGTGAACGGCCGGATATCCCGCGAGCACTTCGACCCCGCGGTGGTCCGGCGTGAGCTCGCCATCATCCGCGACGACCTGCACTGCAACGCCGTCCAGATCATCGGCGGTGACGCGGACCGCCTGGAGCTGGCCGCCGGTGCCGCCGCCGAGCTCGGCCTGGAGGTCTGGTTCTCTCCCTATCCGCTGGAGCTGGATCCGGAGCAGATCCTCACGCTCTTCCGCGACTGTGCCGAGCGAGCGGAACGGCTCCGGCAGCACGGGGCCACGGTCGTGTTCGTCGCAGGAGTCGAGCTGAGCGTGATGAACCGCGGGTTCCTGCACGGCGAGAGCCCTGAGGAGCGGGTCAAGCAGCTGATGGGCCGGCCCGAGCGGCGGGCCGAAACGATGCGCGAGCTCGGTGTGCGCATCAACGCGTTCCTCCGCGACGCCGCGGCCACGGTCCGCGAGCGCTTCCAGGGCCGACTCACCTACGCATCCATCCAGTTCGAGCAGGTCGACTGGACTCCCTTCGACATGGTGACGTTCGAGCTGATCCGCTCCGCCGAGGTCGCCGACCGGTTCCGGGAAGCGGTGCGCGCCCTGGCTCAAGGCCCGAAGCCGCTCGCCATCACCGGGTTCGGCACCGCGGCCTACCGCGGCGCAGGCGACCGCGGTGGACGGGTGCTGGAAGTGGTCGAGCACGACCCGAAGACCAAGGCCCCTGTTCGGCTGAAAGGCATATACGAGCGTGATGAGGCCGGCCAGGCCGCATACCTGAGCGAACTGCTGGAGATCTTCGAGACCGAGGGCGTGGACAGCGCGTTCGTGTTCCTGTTCGCCTTGCCCGGCTACCCGCACCGCCCGGACGGTGACCCCCGGGACGACCTGGACCGGGCCGGCCTGGGCATCGTCAAACTCCTCGAAGGGCGCCAGGGGCAGACCTACCCCGACATGGAATGGGAACCCAAGGCCGCCTTCGCGGCAGTGGCGCAGCAATATCGGAAGTGACCGGACCGGCGCAGGATGACCAGAGCTCGGGGTCTGCACCGCCCCGCAGTGCGGACCCCGAGCAGATGGAAACGGTATTCGCCGACGACGCGACATCATCGAACGCTGCTCCAGCCGGCTCAAGCAGAACCGGGGACGCGGCGGTGCACGCTGTGGGCTGTGCCCAGGAGCTGACGCCGCTGCTGCGCGGCTTCGACCAGGCTGGCCATCGCGGCGAGCGCATTCGCGTCACAGCCAACGTCGCCATGAAGGCATGTTCGGCAGAGGACAGCTGGTCTGTCGCGTAATGACTCGCGCGCAGCGTGTCACAGCGGGACGTTCCCCAGTGAACCGGATCACCCGCTTGGACAAGTCTTGCGGTGATCGCCGGACAGGGCGCCAACCGGGGCGCTTCCCAGGCGGAGGAGCAAATGCCGCCCTTGCACTGGTAGCGGTTCACCGACCCGTGAACGGTACCGCTGTGCTCGACGAGCCATGCGTGGCCCTCGGCTGGCCAACTCCAGATTCCTGGGGTCCTCCCGCGACCTCGCATCTGAGGCGTCCCCACCGGCCCAAGTCCGTCGCCACACAGCCGCCGTGGACTCGGGCGGCATCGCGGTCCGCCAACGCACTGCTGCTGGTGGGCGGACATCCGCCCCACCAGCCGTGTGAACTTCTAGAAGAAGTCGCGGGGGTCAGCGCCACCGGTGCAGATGAACTCCGAGTGGAGAAAGGCGTAGTGGGAGGTCGAATTGCTGGAATAGTGACCCGGGCTGATCGTCGCCGCACTGAGGTAAAGCGATCCTGTGTACTCCCAGAGTGTCGCCTGGACCGGCAGGTTGTTCACGTAGGAGCTGATGCCGTTCCAGGGATCCGTGAGGCCGTAGTCGATGAGCTTCCAGCACTTGTAGGTGTTCGTGGTCTCGAACGCCATGGTTCGGAACTCGGTGCTGCGGTAGAGACACAGCTGGTTGGAGCCACACCCTCCCACTGCCGTAGCGGGCGTGGTGGCCGCCGCCAGCCCTGTCACTGCCAGACCACCGGCAAGTGCCATCGACGCCATCTTGCGCTTCAGGTTCACTGACGACTCCTTAGTTACGTGGGAAGGTTAGTTACGGATACAGGCGCACAGGCGAGCCCAGAGCGCGCCCTGTCTGCGCGAGGTGCAAGAGCAGTTGTCCTCTGAGGGGTTCCGGGGCCTGAGTCTTGCGGCGGGGAGCCGGCCCTTTCAAGAGTCTGAAAGTGCAGGTAATTGGCCAGTCTGTCGTCCGCTGGGAACGAGAGGTGCTCAATGAAGTGCGCGACTGGCGGCTGCAGAGGATGATGGCGGTGACGTGCCCGCCGGCGATGGCGCGGATGATGCCGTCGTCCTCGCCGTACGGCTCGGAGGCCGCGAGCGGGTCTTCCTGAAGGCGCCAGAGCTTGGTCCTGCTGCGGGCGGCGCGAGGTCAGCAGGCGTAGGTGACGCCGTCCGCGGCCGTGTTCCAGTTGCAGGTGCTGATGCTGCCGGTGGCAGCGGTGTCGTCGCGGGTGCCCGGCTTCTTCAGGCGCAGGTCGGGGTCATTCACGGTGCTGGTGGTCAGCAGGGGGGTGTAGAGGCTGCAGCCGCGGTAGATGTGGTGGTTTGCGCTGCTGTCGCGGTAGTTGCGGCCGCTGCCGGTGCGGACGTAGGCCTTGGCACCGGCCGGCAGGCAGGCAGTAGGTGGGCAGGGTGCAAGACGCTGCCGCAGATGCAGCCCAGCCCTCACTACACCCCACCCACACCCTGCGCTACACCCCCGGCCAGGGCAGCAGGTCCGGGCGGCAGCCTCGCGGTGTTCGGCCATGCGACGGGCCTCCTCCGCTTGAGAACACCGCGACCGCCCCGGCCGGGAAGGACCGGGGCGGTACGGAGGAACGCCGTTCTGCCGAATCGCCGGAGCGGCAGATGAAGGCGATGTGCGCGCTCGGTCCGCCGTGTGTTACCCGAGGCCGACGTCGTCCAGGACGAGGTTCCGCCCCCGATCTTGGCGGTTCGCTCCGCGCGTCGCCGTCAGGCCCACGCCATCCACGATGGCGCTTGCTCGGACGGTTCCACGAGGCCGGACCGGCGGCTCAGTGCGGAGCCGGTCACCGTTCACCCTTCAGCGGGACGGGCAGGCGCGCCTGGTTCGTCACCAGGCCCAGGTTGAACCAGCTCTTGAACTTGTTGCTGTACGCGGAGTTGGGGACCACCTCGTCGAGAACCAGGCCCGTCCGGCCGTCCGGGGTGAGACCTCGTGCGGTCATCTCGTAGGCGACGGGGACCGTGCGCGCTCCCGAGTACTTCGGCATGACCTGGTACCACACCACCTGGCCGGCATCGACGGCGTTCCTGACCCGGGTCTCGAAGGTCAGCATGTGTTGCGGAAGCCCCGGGTCGTCCTTGGCGATCGGATAGGCGTTGGCCGCCCGGGTGCAGGTGGACAGGTTCCTGAGATCGAGACCGCTGCCGTTGAGCTGGTTGCCCAGCAGATGGCAGGCGTTGCGCCAGAACCTGACCTTGTTGCCGTGGTACGCCATGGTGCGCGCCGCCCAGTCGTACGCCGGGGGCTTCACCTTCCTGACGTCCGTGAGCGAACCCAGGTTCTTCGCCAGGTACGCCTTGTCCAGGCACGCCGTCGTGCCGGTAGGCCGGTCACCGTTGGTCGGGTCGGTGCTGCCGAGGTCCTGCCAGCCTTCCGCGCCCCTGCGGCAGTCGAAAACCTGCGGCTTGTAGTCGCGCTCCTCCGGCTTCTCCTTGACCTTGTCCAGGATCTTGCGGGCATCATTGACGGTTTTGCGGGCCTTGGCGGCGTTCTTGGAGTAGCGGGGCAGCTTCTTGACGGCGTTCTTCACCGCGCCGTCCAACTTGTCCATCTTGGTGACGGCGCGGATCACGCCAACCGGCTTCACCGCGGAGGACAGGCACGCGAAGAGGGCGCTCACGTCCACATCGAACGACGTGGCCGCGGAGAGGCACTGCTCGACATCGTTGACACCGATGACGTCGAGGAGAACGCCGAGGCTCTCGTTCTGAAGCCACTCACTGAGCGACATCCGCTCCAGGTCCCTGGCACGGCGGAACTCATCGAGGTACTCCTGTCCGCGCTCCTGGAGCAGCGTCTGCTCGTCCTTCAGCTCCTGGAGCTCGGACGAGGGGCCGCCGATGTACTTCCAGGCCTGCCCCTCACCCTTTTTCTCGCTCTGGAAGAACGCCCTGCGGTCAGGCGAGAGGCCGATCGCGTGCTTGTCGTTGACGGCGAAGATCGCGCCCGCCGATCCCGAAGCGCGCCACCGCCCGGGCTCGCCGTCGTACTTGTAGAGCGCGCCGTCCGTCGGGCTCGTGGCGAAGAGGCCGGCGCCGCCCGCGAAGAGCTCACGGGCCGGGCCGCCGATCTTCTCCCAAGCGGTACGGTCCTTCTTGTCCTGCTTCCAGCGGAAGACCGCGCTGCCGTCCGGGGAAACCCCGTACAGGTCGTGGTTGTCCACGGCGAACGTTGAGCCGGGGCCGCCGATGCGCTCCCATTCATCGCGCTCGCCGCCGTACCTGTAGATCGCACCGTCCGTCGGGCTGGTGGCGAAGAGGCCCGCGCCGCCCAGGAACAGGCGTTTCGCCGATCCGCCGATCCGATCCCAACCGCCGCTCCCCTTCGACCACTTGAAGACTCCGCTGTGGTCGGCGGCCGCGCGGTAGACCTCGTCCCCGTGCACCACGACGTCCGCCGACGCGTCACCCACCCGCGTCCAGGAGTCGGGCTTCCCTCCGTACTTGAAGACTTCGCGCGTCTGCGGGCTGATCGTGAAGAGGCCGGCCCGGCCCGCACTGATGGAGTCGGCAGGGCCACCGATCCTTGTCCAGTCGGTGCCGTCGTCCTCCCGCTTCCACACACTGCCGTGGTCGGCGGCGAGGGCGTATACGGCGCCCTCGCCGGTCACGGCGAGCTCCGCGCCGTAGCCCACGTCGGAGTTGGGCGCGGGGTCGGGGTCGGTCGCCGGATCGGTCTCCGGGTCGGACTCGGAGCCGGCCACCGGGGCCGGGGTCGGGGTCGGGGCCGGGGTCGCGGTCGGGGTCAAGGGCTGTTCCACGGGGAAGCTGCCCATTGCCCGCCTGCGCGGCTCTCCATGATCGGCGCTCACCGGGACCGCCGTCAGCAGGCTCGCCGCCACTGCCGTGGAGATGAGCACGGCTATGCGGGGGTTGATTCTGGACATGGCTGATCACGTCTCCTCTCGGATGTTGGAAGGTGTGGTGTGGTGTGGTGTGGTGTGGTGTGAGGGCGGCTCAGGTGCTCGTCGGCGCGCCGACCGGCGTCCAGGCCGAACCGCCACCCGTCCAGCGGAAGACCGTTCGCCCGTCGGGGCTGAGCCCGTACAGCTCGCCGTCCGCGCCTGCCGCGAACGTGGCTCCGGGGCCGCCCACCTTCGTCCAGGAGTCCGCGCTCCCGTCGAACCGGTACAGGTCTCCGCTCTTCGGGTTGGTCGCGAACACCCCGGCCCGGCCCGCGTACAGCCGCACCGCCGGGCCGCCCACGCGAGCCCACGTCGCGCCGTAGCCCGTCCAGCGGTACAGGGCCGAGCCGTCCGGGCTGATCCCGTAGACCGTGCCCCCGTCGACCGCGAACGTCGTCCCCATGCCGCCGATCTGCCTCCACGCGCCCGCGCGGCCCAGGAACTTCAGGAGGCGACCGTCGTCCGGGTTGGTGGCGAACAGGCCCGCCCCACCCCCGTAGATGTGCCGCGCGGGGCCGCCGACCGCGGTCCAGCGGCTTCCGCTGCCGGTCCACCGCATGACCGCGTCCCGCTTCGGAGTGAGCCCGTACAGCGTGCTGCCCGCGATCGTGAACTCCGCGCCGGACGAGCCGATCCAGGTCCAGGAGCCCGGTCGGCCGTTGTACTTGAAGATCCGGCCGTCCTTCGGGTTCGTCGCGAACACCCCGGCCCCGCCCGCGTACAGGCGTCCCGCCGGGCCCCCGATGCGCCGCCAGACGCCGCTGCTGCGCTCGTACACCGCGCTCCGGTCCTCCGCGAGGGCGTAGAGCCGCCGGTTGTGCGCCGCCAGCGCACCCAGCCGGACGGCCTTGCGGGCGGCGGGCCCCGAAGGCGCGGACTCGGCGGGCTTGGCTGGACTGACGGGCCTGACGGGCTTGGCGGGCTTGGCGGGCTTGGCGGGCGGCCGGGGCGCCGCACGCTCAGGAGCCGGGGTGGAGGCGGGCGGGAGCGGCTGGGGCTTCGGCGCGGGCCGGGGCGACGGGGGCGGGGGCGGGGTCGCCCGCAGCCGGCCCGCGTCCGACGGCTCCGCGGAGGTGTCGACCACGTGGTCGTAGCGGCGGGCCTCGTAGCTGCCCGTGGGGTGGCCCGACAGAGTGGCGTCGTCCAGATCGCCCTCGCCCCGGTTGGTGGGACGGCTGCGGCTGCTCTGCTGGTAGTACGTGAACTCTCGGCCGGCCCGGTCCGTCCACCCGCCGAAGATCAGCACGTGCCGGTCGGAGTTGAGGATGTCGCCCGGCTTCAGCTCGGAGAGGCCGATCTTCTTCGACACCGCGCGCAGGGTGTGCGTGGACCGGCTGTACGGCAGCTGCCAGGCCATCGAGACGAAGCCCGAGCAGTCCTGCCGGTAGTACCCGCCCGTGGCCTCGTCGGACCACCAGCTGTACGGGGAGGTCAGCCCGTTCGTGCTGTACGGGACCTCCTGCGCCACCCATGCCTTGGCGCGCTCGATGATCTGTTCGCGGGTGACCTCGCCCCCGGGCGCGGCGCCCCGGCCGATGGTCCCGGTCTCGGTGGCTTTCCGGTCGCCGGCCTGGACGGTCTGTGCCCGGACGGGCCCTGAAGGGACGGCGGTGGTCAGGAGTGCGGCGACGAGCGTCCCGTACAGGACGCGAAGGCTCGTCTTACGCATGCGTGTGTTGGGCAAGGAAGCTCCTGGAAGTGGCGGGCCGGCTTGACCGGCCGTGTGCTGTCCAGCCGTCCGGCCGTCCGGCGGTCTGCCTGTCTGGCTGTCT
The DNA here is from genome assembly GCF_042677525.1 of Streptomyces sp. NPDC127114. Taxonomy (NCBI): domain Bacteria; kingdom Bacillati; phylum Actinomycetota; class Actinomycetes; order Kitasatosporales; family Streptomycetaceae; genus Streptomyces; species Streptomyces sp. NPDC127114. The sequence continues at coordinate 200,006 of NZ_JBHXTJ010000004.1, read as the reverse complement.
GGCTGTCTGGCTGAATCCCGTGCCTGTGCGGCGGCGCGATATGCACACCAGGTGTCATGGCCACGCACAGACGTGGTGTGATCTGGCGAGGCACCAGGAGTGGTGCGAACGGCGCCGCCTTCACGCCAACCACCATGGCAAGGCGGGGAATTGGACGCCGCAGGTTGCGTTCGTCCGGGCAGGTCAGAGCGGTGAAAGCGGGTGGACAAGGTTTTGTCCACCCGGACAGTCAGGGGGTGCGAGGCCGTGGCCGGTCGTCAGCAGGGTGAGCTCAGGGGACGCAGCGAGCAGGCAAACGCCCTCGCCCGGTTCCTGTGCGACTTGACGGACGGGCAGACCGTCCGGGACCTGGCCCAGAGGTACGGCGAGGTCGGCAAGACGACGTGGGGCGAGTACCGGTCAGGGGTTCGCGTGATCCCCTGGCGACGACTCCAGACGGTGGTGGAACGGGAGGTGCGGGACCCCGCCGTACGGCAAGGGATGCTGAACGAGGCACGGCGCCTGCACCAGGCGGCGCAGAGGGCCGCGATCGCGGGCACCTCCGCCCCGGCAGCACCAGGCACGGCCTCGTCCGCCGCACCCGGCCAGGCCGCACCCGGTCCGGCCGCCCCCGGCCCGGCCGAGCCTGGTCCTGCCGAGTCCGCTCCGGACGAGTCTGCTCCGGACGGCCCCGCCGCGCGCGCGGGGCACGGCCCCGGCGGCTCTGCCGCGCCCCCCGCCCCGGACAATCCCCTGACCAGCCCGGACAGTCCCGGTGGGGCCGCCAACCTCACCATCGCTACAGCCTCTTCCCCGGCCCGCCGCACCCGATTCGCGGTCGCCGTCACCGTCGCCCTCGCCGTACTCGCGTCAGCCGCCGTTCTCGCCCTCCGGCACAGCGCCGACCACGACGCGGCCCGTCGCCCCCGAGTCGCCACCCCGGTTGCACCCGACGAAACCCCCTCGCCATCGGCCACCCGCACCACCGGCCAGCCGCCCGCCTCACCCTCCGCGCCGGGCACGGCGCCCGGCCCGTCCCGCATCCCCGGCCGGGGCGCACTACCCCGTACCGTCCCCGCCGCCGAGGCCACCGGGCCCGCTTACGCCCTCGCGTCCGACGGCCGCACCCTGCTGCGCTGGTCAGGATCCGGCGACACCTGGGCCACCATCGGCGCCGGGGTCGGAGCCCCGTACGCCGGCGAGGCCGGCGTATTCGCCCTCGACGAGAAGACCGGGCGCGTCTCCCGCTACAACGGCACCCCGAACTCCTGGACCGTGATCGGCACCGCCTCCGAGCTCGCCGTCGGCGGCTCCTCCCTCTACGCCCTCGCCCCGAAGCGCGACAAAGTCCTGCGCTGGAACGGCCGTGCCGGCAGCTGGACGACGATCGGCGGGCCCGCCGGTCACATCTACGCAGGCGGAGCCGGGCTCTTCGCCACCGAACCCGCCTACGGACACCTCATCGGCTACGACTCCGCCAAGAAGACCTGGACCCGCGTGGGCAACCCCGGCGCACACTTCGTGGTCGGCCCCCGCCACCTCTACGGACTGAACCCCGCCCGCGACCTGGTCTGGCAATGGTCGGGCAGCGGCGACAAGTGGGACGTCATCGGCGGGCCCGCGCGGGCGATCTACGGCGGCGAACTCGGACTGTTCGCCGTCAACCCGCAGACGGGACGGCTCTGGCACTACACAGGAGAGCCCGGCATCTGGGCGGAGATCGGCGACTCGGGAGCAGCCCTGGCGATGGACAGCCGCGCGCTGTACCGGATCGCGGCGGACGGGGCATCGGTATGGCGCTGGTCACCCAACGGTGACTGGTCCAGGATCGGAGGCCCGGCGGCGGCAGTCGCCGCGGTCGGATAGCGCACCGCATTCGCACCCACGCGGGTCAGACGGGTCAGGCGGGCGAGGTCGGGCCAGGCGGATCAGGCGGATCAGGCGGGTCAGGCGGGTCAGAGCATCAGGGGTGACTCAGCGCCAGATCCGCAGCGACGCTCTCTTCCGCGCTCCCCTGTGGGATGTTGGGCATCCGTCGGCCTGGTCAGGCGGTGCAGGTCCGGCACGAGGCCCGGTGGGCGGCGTGGGCGGTGGTGATGATGTCCATGTCGGCCCGGGCGTCGGCGGCCGAGTAGGTGGCGATGGCGAGCAGCACCGGCCAGCGGCCGCTGGTGAGCGACAGCTCCGGCATGGCGACGCGTCGAAGCGGCCAGGGGCTCCACTGGTGGGCGGGGACGACGGAGCGGATCGAGCACCAGTCGTAGGTCCGCGCGCGCCCCAGGTTCTGGTGGGTGACCCCCTTCTCGTCGACGCGCACCCAGGCGTTGCGGCTGCGGAGCACGAAGAAGAGGCCGCAGAGAAGAACCAGGGCGTTCGTCACCCGGCCGAAGCTGTCGTGCGTGTTCAGCGACACGAGCACGCCGATGAGGATGAACCAGCACCCCACCACGACGAGCCCTATCCGCTGCCACGGCCGGTAGAGGGTGCGGGCAGATATCGGGGTGGGTGCGGATTCCATGACCCGAGACTCTACGCAGCCGCGCACGTGGCGAGCCAGGAGTTCGAGAGCGCGTCGCCCCCTCTCTGTCACCAGTCGGGTCTGCGGCCCGGGACCATGAAGACCCCGGCCCCGGTCCGCTTCCGCAGTCGACGCACGCCGAACCGGTAGGTGGTCCGCTGGATGGCCTGCTGCTGAACATTCGTGGCTGGCGTGCCGAGGAAGGCGACGAGGGTGTCGCCCTGGCCACCGAGTTTGCCCGGTGGCCAGGAGACCGCGCCTTCTACGACCCGCGTTCCGGTGAGTCCCGCGCACCCGGTCCCGGCGTCATCTGCCGCTTCCACCACTCCGGCGACAGGCCCTCACCGGCAGCCCGCCGGGCGCCGCGGCGGTCGAGTGACATGCAGCCCGGTTCGTGGATGCGGAGCAGGTCGAGGCGGCCGTAGCGGGCGATCGTCTTTCCGAACGGCACCGGGCCGGTCGGTCGCACTCGGCCATCAAATTCGGCGAGGAAGCCGCGGTGCGTCATCTGGTCTGCTCAGCCGCCCAGCTCAGTGCCTTCTGGTCCTCCTCCTGCTGTTCCCGCGGCTGCTCCGCGCGGATGGCAAGGAAGGCGCCGCGATAGGGGTTGCGGATTGCCTCCCGTCAGGCTCGGCAGAGGCCAGCCTTGTCGCACCGCCGCGGCGGCCGGCGGTCCGGGAACTGGCCGACGCCCGCCTGCCCGCCCGGATCACCCCCGCGATGAACCGTGGCAACCGTGTCGGAAGCTCGGTCTACCGGATGCCGAACGGTTCGCACCGCGTCTCCGGCTCACCTGAAGGACCGTACGACTGCTGCCGCTGGGTCGTCCCGTGCGACCAGTGGACTCGACGGACTGTCCTGATGATCCTTGTCGGCGGATCAGTGGATCATTAGTGTGCCTCGTTTGATCTTCCGAGCGTTTCCGCCCCAAGCGAGGTACACGAATGAGACAGACAGTGCGCCGCCTGGCGGTGCTGTGCTCCGCTCTGTTCGCGGTGATAGCGATGACACCGGCGCAGGCCCAGGCGGTGGAGAGCCGGTCCGTGCCCGTCACGGCGAGCGACAAGTACGCGCTCAGGTCCGTGGGCGCCGGGAATCTCTACGTGTCGGTGGAGATTTCCAAGACCGGCAGCGGGGAGGCCATGCTGCGTGCGCGCACCTCTGCCGCCTCGCCGGCCGATCTGGGGTCCTGGGAGAAGTTCACGCTGCACACCGACGACAAGGGAGTGACCACCACCCTGCGTTCGGAGGCGAACGGGAACTACGTCACGACCGAGCGCAGCTACACGGGCAGCTATCAGAACCTGCTGCGCGCCCGGGGCACCACCTCCGGCGAATGGGAGAAGCTCCGGCTGGAGAAGCAGTCCGACGGCACGTACGCCCTGAAGGCCGCCACGAACGACGGCTACCGGTACGTGACCGCCGAGGTCCAGGATCCCGGCGCGGACGCGGGGCTGCTGCGCGCCCGCGGCACCTCCGTCGGTTCCTGGCAGAAGTTCCAGCTCGTCTACCTCGGCGAGGAGAACGCGAGCGACCTGGGAGGCCGTCCCGCCCCCGCCTCCCCCGCTCCCGCCGCCGACTTCCGCGTGATGTCGTGGAACGTCTGCGCGAACCACAACTCCGCCTGCGGCAATCATCGCGTGGAAGGCCCGTCCCTGGCCTCGCAGATCATCAGCCGGATGGGCACCGACGCGGAGGCACGGACGTACCGCGCCGTCTTCCTCCAGGAGATGTGCGAGTCGCACGCCAAGTCCATCGAGACCGCCCTCGAGGCAAAGACGGGCACCGGGTGGGACGTGCGCTTCGCGCCCATCAAGTTCACCGTCGACGGCTCCTCCCTGGAGGCCGCGAGGACCTGCGACAACGCCGGCTCGTCGGGCGCCTGGAAGGACCGCGGCTCCTACGGCATCGGACTCGCCCTTCCGGACGCCAACGAGTGGTACCACTCGTACGACCTGCCGTCTCCGCAGAACAAGACCATCGACGGCACGTGGGTGCGCATGGAGCAGCGGGCCGGCATGTGCGCCGTCCTCCCGGCGCAGGCCCTGCAGTTCTGCACCGCCCACTTCAGCGCCGGCCTGCCGACGGACGACGCGGACGGCACGAAGCGCGCGGAGCAGGCCGCGGAGATGCAGCGGATGGTCCGCTCGTACACGATGGCCGGCTACCGGACCGTCTACGGCGGCGACTTCAACTCCGTCCCGCCGGACTCCGCCTCGCCGGACACCCCCAAGGACATCATGACGTCCGCCTACACGGCGGACGAGGAGTGCGATGAGGGCCTGTCCAGCACGCGGCCGCGTGACGGCCGGCCGACGAAGCCGCTGGCGACCCGCAGCATCAAGATCGACTACCTGTTCGGTCCCCCGTCGGGCACCGTCGTGTCGTGCGCGGTGACAACCGATGCGGGCCAGTCGGACCACTACCCGATCACGGGCCGGTTCAGCTTCTGAGCGAAGACCGGGGCCCGGTCCAGAGCGCCTGCGGGCGCCCGGGCCGGGCCCGTCGTCGTCGCGGCCGGCCGACGCCGCCCCGCTTCGGCCACGCGCCCGCCCTGCGGCGGATCTTCATCTGGTCAGCGAAGCCGATACCTGGACTGGCCGCTGTGGTTCACCCCCCCCCCGACCACGCCGGGGACCGGTCCGGATCGCTCGTGGAACGCCTGCGCGCCGGGAACCCTGCCACCCAGCGGCGGCGCCGGTTACTGACCGGCGGGGACGGCCGCAGCCGCTTCCCACTCGGCATCACTCAAATCACGCCGCCCCATGCCCCACGGGGTGCCTCAGGCACGCAGTGGTCACATGACCGGCCAGACATGTCCCCATTGAAGGCTGTCCGCCCACCCGAGTCGAAGGCTGCGTGGCCCCGGGGCGGGACTCCAGTGCCTGCCCCAGCGAGGACCGCTTCCGACCTTGCCGGCGGACGGCTGAGGGCTTTCGATTTCGACGCCGACCCCGGCGGCCTCCTCCTGGCCTCCTGAGTCCCGCCGCGCGATGCCGAGGATGAGGAAGGCCGCCCCCCAGCCCTGCTGGTCGTCCGCTTCCCCGGCCAAAGCCGTGCGCGCCGCGCCGCCGGTACGGCCTGGTCCGGATGCCCTGAGGGTACGGGGCGTTGGCAAGCGTACTCAGCGCCCGCCCCGCCTCGGCTACCTTCCCTGCCCAAGGAGCAAGTCGATGGCCGGCTCGGCCAGGGCACGGCCTGCTTGTGGTCGCCGAGCATGCGGCGCGGTCAGGGGGCGGTTCCGGTCGGGCACCACATCCCGGTAGCTCCGCGCCTCGTCGAACGAGTCGTGATGCAGAGCGAGGCTGAGCCAGTCCTGCTCACGTCCCGCGGCTCGCTCTACCGTCTCACCGAGCAGGCGGACCCCTATGATCAGGCCGAGCGGTCATCATTCGGCGTCGAGCCGGAGACCGGGACGGTCTGCTTCGTCCTGCCGGACGGGGAGGCATGGTTCGCAGACTCGGGTGTCGACGTGTGGCTCGACGTCCTTCACCACTACGTAGTCGCGTCACCGCCTCAGAGCTTCTCCGCGAGCCGGAGGGCTCCGAGGAGTACCTCTCCGAAGAGGAGGAAGAGCGGGCTTTCGCCGAGCTGAACCGGCTGGCCGAGGAGCTGAAGGAGATCGACCCGGCGGCCTTCAACGGCTATGAGGGGTTTCTCTGGCCCGGGCTCCTGGACCGCAGGCCCTATTGACCTCGGCCCGACAGAGCCGGGGCCGTATGTTTACGGGCCTGCGGGGGTGCCAGGCTGCCCACGGCTGATGATCTTCATGTGGGGGCTGTGATCACGGCGTCGGAGCCGTCGTGGATAGCGCCGTACTCCCGGCTCAGTCCGAAGCAGTTCGGGAAGCTGATCACCCTGCTGCGGCGGGGTGGCCCGCCTCTGGTGCGCAGGGCCGTCCGTGGAGTCTGCCCCTGGAAGACAGGGTGCTGCTGGTTGCCGCGTCCTGGCGGAACAACCTGACCTTGCGGCAACTGGCTCCTCTCTTCGGGATCTCGAAGTCGGCAGCGGGCGGATCGTGAGCCAGCTCGGTCCTTTGCTCGCGCTGCGGCCGCGTAGAAGCTTCCTCAGAGACACGGTGCAGATTGTGGACGGCACCTGGTGCCGACGCGGGACCACAGCGTGGCGGAGCAGTCCAAGACATCTCATGTCGCTGGAGGTCAAATCAGGGGGTGGCGGCGTCACGTCCGACCTCAGTGGTCGGACGTGATGTGCTTCGCCTGTCGGAGCCACCCGATAACATCGCGGCGCGTCATGAGGCGGACACGGGAGGGGGCCAAATATGCAGGTCGCCGGCGTCGAGTTTCCGGTGAATCATCCGGTCATGGCGTTGGGGTCGACCGACTGGCTGCCGGTGTTGGCGCTGGGAGGCGAGGCCGCGGTCGGGTGCGACACCCATGTGGTGGTCCGGGTTCAGGCTCAGGTTCGACTCATCAAGGTCCGGCTCTTCACCGAGCCGCTCGACGAGGGGCTGCGGCCGGATCCTTCTTTCACGACTGTTTTCGAGGGGCCGATCTCGATGGCTGACGGCCGACTGGTGGGGCCCGCTACCACATGGCTTCGAGCGGAGGCTCGCGTCACAGGTGCCGCTCCGGCGTACGCCTTCATGGCTCTGGCGGCTGCGAATCGTTCGCGGTCGTCCCCGATCTCGGCGAGGACGCGCGCCCCGGACAATACAGACAGCCCCGGAAAGCTCATGATGATGCCCGCATCAGGGTGTGCGAAGAACGCCTCTTCCGTCGCCGCCGCGAGCTGAGTGACGCTAAGGCAAGCGGCGTCGACGTGGTCGCGAGTCGTTGAGTGGCTTTGTCATCGCCTAATGGTGTCGGTGCGCGGTTGAACCCGCCGGTCCGCAGGGCGCTCGCTGCTGGTGTGATGATGTCCCTAACCTGACCTACGGGCCTGGGACACGCCACTGGCACGACCTCAGCCGAGTCATCGAAGGCGGAGAGCCGGTTCCCATACGAGGGCAAGACTGGCTGGACTACGAAAGATGAGAAAGACCATGACCGCCCTTGAGCGACTTCGACACCTCATGCAGCCGTCGGGCATGGGGACCTTCATCGACTGGGACGACATCGCGACGGCGTACGGAACCCGATTCCCGTCTGATTACAGGGACTTCCTGTCCGTCTACGGCAGCGGTGAAATCGACGGAATGCTGGCCGTCTTCGCTCCGAGCACCAATCCTCATCTTCCTTCGCGTCACACCTCAAGGCTCCCGGCGGATGTTCTCGACCTGCCGGAGGTCGACGAGTGGAACGACCCGTTGCACGCCGAGCGCTACGGACCGGCGGACATCATGGTCTGGGGTGAGACAGCCGAAGCGGATGTACTGGGCTGGATCACAAGCGGCGGCGAACCTGACACGTGGCCTGTGGCTGTCTATACGCACGGAGGTGGCTGGACCGTTTACGACTGCACCATGACGAAATTCCTGCTGCAGCTCCTCACTGGAAAATTTGACGGGAACCCGACAGGGCTGACGCGTCTGTTCGGAAAGGGGGGCGCGGAGTTCACCACCGGCTGACAGTCAGGGCAGCGGAGTAGGACGCTGTCTTCAGAGACTCTCAGTGGGAGGTTCGTGAGGAACGCCCCGTGGCCTTCCGTAGCAGCTGGCCCGGCTGGAGGTCAACTCTCTGGACGCAGTCAGCTCCGAAAGCTACGACTGCGTTAGATGGTTTCAGGGAATTCTGTTGGCGCTGCATACCGCGATCGTCTGGGAAAACCTGTCGTAGGAACTTGGCTTCGTCTCGAGCATGACCTGCCGGCGTCGCCTGACCGAGTGGACCAGGCCGGTAACTGGCCTCGCCTGCATGCGGTGCTGCTTCCCGAACTCCGTGGTGCGGACGCTCTGGGCTTCTCCCTCGCTGCAGTCGACGGCTCCCACGTCCGGGCGTTGCAGCGGGATCCAAGAGTGGATGAAGTCCTGTCGACCGGGCCAGGCCAGGCAGCAAGCATCATCTGATCACCGACGCCACCGGCATCCCGCTCGCCATCACCTTGACCGGCGGCCGTGGCAACGACGTCACCCAGCTGATCCCACTTCTCCAGGCCGTGCCGCCCGTGCGGGGCAAGCGCGGCCGGCCCCGGCGTCGCCCGGACGTGATGCTGGGCGACCGTGGCTACGATCACGACAAGTACCGCGGCCTGGTCTGGGACCTCGGCGTGAAGCATCTGATCGCCCGCCGCGGCACCCAGCACGGCTCAGGACTGGGCACCCAGCGCTGGGGCGCGGAGCACGCGTTCGCCCATCTGCACTGGTTCCGACAGCTGCGGACCCGCTGGGAGATACGCGATGACATCCACGAAGCGTTCCTCAGACTCGGATGCGCACTGATCTGTTGGAGACAGCTCACCGCAGCACGTCGAGTGACCTAGAAGGGAGGCCAGTCCGAGCCGGGTGGAGGAACGGGATTGATCCGCTTCCCCCCGCGCATCTCCGCCGGCCAGCGCTCGTCGATGACGACCGCCGCCTTCTTGCAGCCTGGGCAGGCATCGGGCCATTCGGGCACCCACCGGTAGGGAGAGGCGGACAGGCTACCGCGCTCTATGCCGCACAGGGTCGAGCCGAAGTATCCGTAGCCATGGGCCACGTCCTCGGGTAGATCCGGCGACTCCGCCCGCTCCCAGCGCCGGTTCACGGGCTCGTATTGGGGCCGTGCGACCTCCTTGGGTCGGTATCCCAGCTCGGTCCATGCGTAGCACCAGGGACAGAACCATCGCTCCTTCACTGGCAGGCTCCATTCCATCAGGGGCTCCGTCACCGGCACCCACCGCATCCGGTGTCCACACACATCACAGGTCACATCCGGACACTTGCATGCGGCACTGACCGGACAGGCCCACAGGAACCGCGGGGAGCCACACCCTGTGCCAAACAACCGCCCTGCCACCTGGGTGGAGGAGGGCGAGCCGCATTCTGTTAGGAGTTCTCAGAGCTGTTTCGATGTGAACTACGGCGTGCCGCTTGACCAGCAACGCCGCGCTTTACCCGCATGGGCGAGGTTGAAGGGGTCATGCCGAGCACGTTGCGGTGAACGCCTTCGTCTTTGAGGCGGCAGTCATGGAGGACCTTGCAGAGAGCGGATTTGTGCCGCTGAGACTGGGTGTCAGCGTGGAATCCTCCGTCCTGCTTCGGTGAGGGTCAGGGTGAGACAGCCCAGCCACGTGCCGGATCGCGGATACTCCCAGTTCTCGGCGTTCGCCAGGACTGCGGGAAGGTCCTGCTTCGCGATGGGAGGACCGGGCTGTGCACCGAGAGCGCCATCCGGAGCCGTCCAGGGCACGAGCCGGCAGACTTCGATCCATCCTCTGTCGACGAGAGGAAGGAGGATCGGGACGAGAGCCGCTGCAGGGCCTGAGACCAGCGGCTCGTCGAGGTCGCCCCAGACGCCGGGGAGGATGTCGATCTCGGTGGCGTTGATCATGAAGGCGCGTTCGGCGGAGGACAGCTGGTCTGTCGCGGGATAGATCACGTGCAGAGTGTCGCACTTCGTGAGAACAGCCGACGAGAGCCCCCGGTGGCTCTCCCAAGAAGTAGTCACGTGGACGAAAATGATCTCGATGTGGCTGGTGTGATCTCGGCGTCACAGCCGTCGTTGATAACGCCGTTCTCCGGGCTCAGTCCGCGTGCCTTCGGGAAGCAGGTGACGGTGCTGCGTCACGCGGGTGCGGATACGGCCCGCAAGGGCCAGCCGTGGAGCCTTCCGCTGGCAAACCAGGCCTTGCTGGTCACCGCGTAGCGTACTGGCGAACGAACCTGACCATGCGACAACTGGCCTCGCCGTTCGGGATCTCGAAGTCGGCAACGGACCGCATCATGATCCCGCACGGCGGCGGCCAGGCCAGGCCGAAATCCCTGCAGGGCGCCCCCTGTGGTGCTGACCTCAGGCTATGCAGACTGCCGCCGTGATCGCCGGACAGGTCCTGATGGCACGTCGCGCAACGTTCGCCCCGTCCTACGTGCCAGACGGGGCGGCGGGAGGTAGCGGTTGGTTGCGGTCCGCGTAGTGCGCTGGTGGAATCGCTGGCGGCGCGGGCCGAGGCGGACTCGACGGACGTGGACGGTCGGGCCCTCGACGGCTATGACGACGTCCGGAGCTTCCTGCACCTGTGGTGACGTGCAGGTCAGGCTGTGTTAACGCTGTTCAGGCGGGCTTCTTGACGCACATGCTCCGGCGAACCTTTGCCTGGCAGCGCCGAGACTTCATTGGATCCGGCAGTAACTCGGATGCTGCATCGAACGATGCTGGTCGAACTGGTGAAGGTCTCACAGTTTCCCTGGAGCCCCTGGCTGGCCCAGATCCAGACCCCGTTCGGAGGGACAGCGGTCCGCTGGTGCGGTGACCAAGCCGCGAAGCCGGGCAAGTATCACGTCGAGTGGACGGTCGACGAGGACATCGTCTGGGGGCGGAACGCGAAACCGGCCGTCGGCGTCGGACCGGGAGTCCGGCCCGGCGGGTACTGCGTTGTCCTGCGCGGACGACTGGACCTGACAGTGGACGGCGCCGCCGTGCTGGACCTCGATGGCACTCAGATTCTGCTGGACCTCGCTGATCCGCTGCCCGAGGGTGTTGCCGGCACACGGGTCGAGCTGTTCATCGAGCGCGAGAGGATCGCGCTCTACCCGTACGGACTCTGACCAGAGATCAGTTCTTGACCGCCGCCCACTCCGCCGAGCGGGTCTCATCGATGCGGTCGGACAGATGGATCATCCTGGCCCCGGGGCCATGCCGAACGCGGCGGTACGAGCTGGGGTCCATGGTGTTGGCCAGGTCGAGCACACCTCGACCCGGACCGGGTTGCGGCCTGGTCGCGGCCCGCGGCGCCGTGGGCTCAATGGGCGTCCGCTCCCCACGCCGTGGCGCACAGTGCGCGGTCGACCTCCGCGGTGTAGTGGGCGGCGGCTAGCCAGGCGTGGGCGAAGCGGTCGAGGTCGGCCGGGAGGAGACGGCCGAAAGCGTCACGGGTACGGTCGGCGGCCGCCGCGTGCAGTTCGTCGAGGAGTTCTGCCGCCGTGCCGAGTCCGATGCGCCGCAGTCGTCCGCTGTCGGCGGCTCCGTCGCCGGGGAAGGCCAGCACCCGGCGTCCGCCAGAGACGGCCTGGTGGACGCGGCGGCGTAGGAGGTGCAGGGGAGGATCTTCGGGCACGGGTGGTGCCGCGACGGGGTCGGTCTGCGAGGGGGCGGGCAGGTCCGCGAGCTGGAGGCGGTCGAGGCCGGCGTCGAGTCGGGCGTCGGGGTCGGTCGGGTGGCTGACGGCGAGGAGCTGGGCGCGGGCGTGCGCGGCCGGGAGCAGCCGGGCGACGATCCGCAAACGGCTCCCCCTGGCGGCGGCCAGCAGACGCAGGTTGTCGCGGTGCGGAAGCGAGGGATCGTCGTGGGCGGCGGTGAGCCTGACGGTCAGGCCGTCGCATGCCGCGAGCAGACAGTCGCCCGCCGCCTCACGGACGGTGCCGCCGAGGGTTGCGTCGAGGAACAGCAGGTCGTGGTGGGCGTCCTCGGCGAGAGCGCGTACGGCCTGGTCTGCTGCGGGTACGGCCCACAGCTGGTCCAGGGGCGCGGCGTGCCAGGCCACGCCGGACGCGCGCACTGCCCGTACGCCCGCCCCGGCGCCGAGCCGGCCGGTCGGGGAGACGGTCGCGCCGGACACGGCCAGCCCTGCCCGTGACAGCTCACGGTGGGTCAGGGCTGTGTCGCCGATGCGCACGGCGCGGTCGGCCGCACCCACTGCCCGGCTCGCGCCGCCGGGCGCCACGTCGGAGACCGTGTACAGGCGGCCCTGGGCGTCGGCGGTCCAGGTCACCGCCCCCGCGTAGCCGGTCGTCGTGAGGACCGGCTCGGAGAAGAGGCCGTACAGGCGCAGCGAGCCGTCGGGGCGGTAGGGCTGGCGCACGGCGCCGCGCAGCGTGGTCAGCTCTTGGCCGATGGCACGCGGGAGGCGGTGCGCGGCGCCGAGGACTTCCCGAAGCGTGGCGACGAGGTCGGCGAGCCGGTACGCCGGGTCGGCGGCGCGGGCCGCGCGCAGCCCGGTCACCGCGGACACCGCCGAGGCGGCGGCCCTGGGCAGCCCGGCCAGTCGCGCGGTGTGCGCGGCCCGCAGCAACTCCGCCTGAAGCACGGCCCCGGCGCCGTCCGTCCCCGCGTCGAGCACGTGGGCCGCGGCGGTGTGCAGGGCATGGGCAGCGGTGTGCTGGGCCGGGGTGGTGGTTGCGGCGGCCGGGTCGGGCTGCGCCTGCGGCCCGGGATCCGAGCCGGATGCGGGCTCCGCGGCGGCAGCGGGGGCCGGGAGGTCACCGGCGTTCCCTTGTGCCGACCCGGCCGGCCTTGTCTGCGCCGCCGGTGCGTGGCGTGACCCAACCGTCGCGGCCGCGGCCGATGCGCCATCAGGCGCGGCCCCGGCATCCGCGGCCGATGCACGCTCCGGCTCGGCCCCGGTATCTGCGGCCGGTGTGCCCTCCCCCGTCTCCGCGATCGGCGCCGCCGAAGCCACGGCCGCGCGGTGCAGGCAGTCGGGGGCGAGGAGGCAGCCGCAGCGGATCGCGTCCGGCCGGGTCACCACCCCGCCGGGTGCGTGCAGTTGGAGGTCGGTGTCGTCGTCCACGGCGAGGCGAACCGTGTCGCCGTCCACGGCGACCGGGCGGCCGGACAGCTTGGCGACGCCGGCGTCCAGCCGCTTGCGGAGCCGGGGCGACAGCGCGCCCACCAGCTCGGCGGTCACGGACGGGGCGACCGCGGGGAGACCCGGGTTCATGCGATCTTCTCTCCTACCCAGCGGGCGAGTTCGAGCGGACTGAGGGCGGCGACCGGCATGCCCGCGGCGACCAGCTGCCCCGCGACGCCGGTGGAGTAGCGGGGGCGGCCCGCGTCGTCGAGGCTCGCGCAGCCCAGTACATGGCAGCCGGCCCCGACCAGGGCGCGGACCTCGGCGAGCAGCCCGCCGAGCGGATAGCCCTCCTCGAAGTCGCTGACCACCACGACGAGCGTGCGTGACGGCACGGTGACGAGCTCACGGGCGTGCCGCAGCCCCGCCGCGATGTGCGTACCGCCGCCGACACTGACCTCCAGCAGCAGGGACAGCGGGTCCTCGACATGACCGGTGAGGTCGATGACTTCCGTGGAGAAGGCCAGGAAGTGGGTGGACAGCGTGGGCACCCCGGCCAGGACCGAGGCCGTGAGGGCGGCCCAGACGGTCGACGCCTCCATCGAGCCCGACACGTCGGTGACGAGGATCAGCCGCCAGTCGGCGGCGCGCTTGGCCCGGGTACGGAAGACCGGGCGTTCGGGTATCACCCGAACCGTGCCGTCGGGGGCGCGCCGTGCGGTCGCCAGGTTGGCCCGCAGGGTGCGGGGCAGGTCCAGTGCTCCGCCGGGCCGTCGGCTGGGGCGGGGCAGCGCCGTGCCGTGCAGCGCCGGCCGCAGGCGGGTGGCCAGCTCCCGGGTCAGCGCGTCGACCAGACGCCTCACGAGCGGCCGCAGCGCGGCCAGCCGGGCCTCCGGCAGTCCGCCGGCGTGCCGCAGCACCGTGCGCAACAGGTCGACGGACGGGCGCACACTGTCCGGGTCGAGTGCGGCGAACACGTCGGTGCGGCCGGACGCGGCCGCCGCCGCCAGCACCTCTTCCCGGATGCCGGGCCCGAACAGGGCGGCCAGTTCCTCCGACCACTCCCGCACGCCCGGGTACGGCGCCTGCCGGCCACCGCCCGTCCCGCCGCCGGGCAGTCCGCCTCGGCTGCCCTCGCCGCGTCCGCTTCCGTACAGCTCGTCCAGCGCGGTGGCCAGGCCGGCGGCGGAGGGCGGCAGTCGGTCCGTACGACGGCCGAGTACCAGTCGCCAGCGGTCGTCGGGGGCGAGGAGGCTGCCCTCGGGGGGCGCGGCAGCCGGGGTCCGGTGCGGCTGGGGAGAGGTGTGACCGGCCGGCGCGGGCAGCAGCCCGAGGGTCTGGAGCGTCGCGCGGGCCGCGAGGTCCGCTCGGGTCCAGGCGGCGAGTGCGCCTGGGTCGACGCCTCCGGTGTCGGCCAGGTGCGTGGCGCCCAGGCGCTCCTCGACGACCGTGAGGAGCCGGTCGCGGGCGGCCGGGCTGAGGGTGTTGAAGCCTGCGCGCAGTGCCGGCAGCCGGTCCAGGAATGCCCGGTCGGGCAGGCTCGCGACGCGGTCGAGGAGGGGCTCCAGTGCGGACGGTGCCGCCTCCAGGAGCGGTCCGGCTGCCGTCAGCACGCCGGTGAGCCGGTCGGTGAGAGCGGAGCGTGCCTCAGGTCCGGTGGCGGAGTCCACCCAGGACGCGACCCGGCCGCCGAACACCGCGGGCGCCTCGTGCCCGAGCAGGACGCGGACGGCGCCCGCCGCGCCGCGCATCAGCGGCGAGCCGTCGGCGGCCAGCCGGGCGAGCGCGTCGGTGAGCCGGATACCGCCCGGGACGTCGGCGCGGTGGGCGAGTTCGAGCAGCGCGTGCGCGTCGGCCGGGTCCTGGGAACCGGTGAGGCCGTCCACCTGGCGCACGGCCGCCGCGGTCAGCAGTTCGGCCACGGCCGCGGCTCGGCCCGCCCGTTCCTCGTCGGCGTCGAGCCCGGCGATGTGCCCGGCGCGCATCTGGTCCACCAGCGCGAGGCCGGCCAGGAGTTCGGGCAGCGTCCCGGCCTGCGCGGCGGTGTCGGCGAGTTCGCCCAGCCGTTCGTCCGCGAGCTCCGGCAGGCCGCACTCCGCGGCCTGCCGCAGTCCGTGCAGAACCTGCGCGGCCGTCGGCCCGCCCTCGTCCTGTTCCGCCCGCCGGCGCTCGCGCAGTACCCCTTCGGCCGCCTGCGCGGGCGTGACTCCTCGCACCCCGGCCGCGGTCAGCATGGCCGCCGTCGCTGGGGTCCAGCGGATCTCCCAGCGCGAGGTGAGCGCCTCGGCGCCGCCCGCGCCGACGACCTCCTTGGCCTGCGCGTACGGCACGGCGCACACGGTCAGCCGGCGCAGGAGCAGCTCGCGGCGGCGGTCCAGGTCGGAGCGGAGCGGGTCCAGCCGCAGATCACGCGCACCACGGCTGTCCGGCCCGGGCAGGCCCAGCGCGGCCACCTCCGACTCGACCGCCGGGGCCAGGCCGCTGCGCGGCGCGCCGGGCGCCGGACGGCCGACGCGCGTACCGACGAGCACCCGCTCCATGGCCCGCGCCACGGCCCGCCCGCGGCCGTAGGGCTCGCCCTGGGCGAGCACCGTCTGCACCGCCTCCACCAGTTCGCCTCGCCCCGCGGCGGGCAGCCCGCGCAGCCGGGCCAGGTCGCCCGCCAGGCGGCTGATCTCCCGGGCGTCGGCGGGCCCCGAGGGATGCCCGAGGGAGCGCAGCTCCGCGCACACCCGCACGGCCGTCCTTGTCAGTGCCTCCTCCAGTGCGGCCGGCTCTCCGGCAGCGGTCAGCACCAGGTGCTGCCACTCGGGGTCCCGGATGCCCGCCGGGTAGCCGGAGCGCTCGTCCAGCAGCGCGTAGGTGTACGGGATGAGGGAGGTCGCCCAGCCGGCGCCCTCCACGGGCGCGTCGGGCGGACCGGATGCCGTCTCGGGCGACAGCAGCGCGGGGGCGTGGAAGGCCCCGACGACCACGGCGGCCCGCTCGCCTCGCGCGGTGGCCTCGGCCAGGCGTGCGCGCATCCACCGCTCGCGGCGCAGGTCCAGCTCGGGGACTCCGCCGGAGGCCGCCGCGTCCTCGCGCAGCGCCCAGCCCGTGAGCAGCGCCGCCCGGCGCAGCGCCTCGGGCGGGGAACCCGGGGCGGTCGCTTCCACGAGACGGTCCCACAGATCCTCCCCCGGACGGCCGGTGAGCCGGTCCCGCAGGACGCGGGAGAGCCCCGGTGCGCCGGAAGCCTCCCCCGGCACACCGCGCCCTTCCTCCCACCCCCGGTCGGCGAGCGGCAGGTCGCAGGCGACGACCGGTATCCCGCACCGTGTGGCCCAGCGCACGGCGGCGAGTTCCGGTGAGAAGTCGGCGAAGGGATAGAAGGCCGGAGGCCCTCCTGCGGCGGGCGCGGCTGCCAGGGCGACCGGAGCACGTGTTTCCTCGTGGCCCAGCCAGGGCAGCCACTCCTGCATCTCGTCGGGGAGCTCGACGAGCAGCACTTCCGGCTTCGCCTGCTCCAGCAGTGCGGGCACGGCGGCGGCCAGCGACGGCGCATGGTGCCGTACGCCGATCAGGTAGGGCGCCGCCGGGTCGGTCAGGGCGGCCACGGCCTCGTGGGGGTCGAGGGACACGGTTCTCAGCCCTCCAGAACCGTGCGCAGGTCCCACAGGGTGCGCCAGGTGGCGGAGCCCTGCTCGGCGCGGCGCCGGACCGGGCCGTCCCAGTAGCCGCGCAGCCGGGCCGCGTCAGCGGGATCGTCCTTGCGGACCACACCGAGCAGATGCCCCGGCAGCAAGCCGAGCACGTCGCGGTCGCCGGGGAAGTACGCGGCGGCCAGTCCCAGCGCGCCCGCGACGGACACGGCCTCGGCGGTGCTCATCACGGTGGACGGTCGTTCCACCTCCCAGCCCTCCGCCGACCGGCCCTCCCGCAGATCCCGAAAGGCCGTCACCAGGGCTTCCAGGACGGCGTCGTCGACCTGGAACGGCGCCCCGGCACGCTCCACGGATGCCCGTGCCTGGCCGCGCACCAGCGCGCACTCGGCGTCGAGGTCGGCGATCGGTCCGACGGTCTCGAAGTTGAAGCGGCGCTTGAGCGCGGCGGACATCTCCGAGACGCCCTTGTCGCGCAGGTTGGCGGTGGCGATGAGGTTGAAGCCGGGTGCGGCGTGCGCCAGCGCGTCCCCGCCGCCCGCCAGTTCCGGCACGGCCATGCGCCGCTCCGACAGCAGCGAGACCAGGGAGTCCTGCACCTCGGGCAGACAGCGCGTGACCTCCTCGACCCGGGCGATGGCGCCCCGGCCCATCGCGGTGAGCACGGGTGAGGGCACGAGGGCCGTGCGGCTCGGACCCTGGGCCAGCAGGAGGGCGTAGTTCCAGCCGTACTTCAGCTGGTCCTCGGTGGTGCCCGCGGTGCCCTGCACGACCAGTCCGCTGGTGCCGCACACGGCCGCCGACAGCAGCTCCGACAGCATCGACTTGGCGGTGCCGGGCTCGCCGACGAGCAGCAGCCCGCGCTCACCGGCGAGGGTGACGACGCACCGCTCGACCAGCGCCCGGTCACCGACGAACTTGCCCGATACGGTCAGGCGGCGCGGCACTCCGTCCGGTACGTCGGCGGCGTCGGGCAGCCGCAGCGCCTGGCCTGCGCTGCCCATGACGAACGTGACGACGGCACGGGGCGTGAGCCGCCAGGCGGGCGGGCGCGGGCCGTCGTCGTAGGCGGCGAGGAAGGCCAGCTCGGTGGCGTACAGATCCTCGGGCGGGACGATCTGACGGGCCGTGTCGGGGGTGAGAGTGGCGGTCATCGGCTGTGGGTCTTCCGGTCGGTCGGAGGTGGAGGGGGTCTGGGCGGTCGTCATCGGCTCCGCCCCTTGCGGGTGGCGCGCGTGACGAGTTCCTCGTAGGTGGGCGCGTCGCCGGACCGCACACGCTCCCAGGCGCGCGCGAACAGTTCCGGGACCGGGAGCACGGGAACGGTGCGCAGGACCGGGTGGACCGGGTAGAGACCTTCCTTCCAGGTCTCCACCGGCAGCGCGGCGCCCTTGAGGTCGCGCCAGCCACAGGGCAGGAAGAGCGTGCGGCCTGCCCGCGCCCGCTTGGCCTCGACGACGAGGCCGGTCGCGGCCAGTTCGGCACGGGCCTTCTTCAGCCGGGCGGGCCTCCAGCCGGTCCAGCGGGCGCAGTTGCGGTCCGTGGGGTCGGGCAGGGCGAGCAGCTGCAGGTAGAGCGCCGCCGCGTCCTCGCTCAGTCCGTGGGCCGAGGAGACCTCGGTGACCAGCGCGGGCGCGCTGGCCGTGGGGTCCTGGGCATACCCGGCGGGCGCGTCGGGGTCGGTGCCTGCGGCAAGGGTCCGGGCCAGGTCGTCGGACAGGATGGTGCGCAGTGCCCGCAGTCCGGCGCCGCGCAGAGGACCGACCAGCCCGTCCAGCAGGCCGAAGACGGCGTCGTCCGCACCGGTGAGTCCGGCCGGGCGGACCAGCGTGGTCTCGCCGTCGCGCTGGTGCCACGGGCGCAGCACCAGCGCCTCGCCGGCCCGGACCAGTCCGTCCGCATCCACGCCCCCGGTGTCCGGAAGCCCGAACGCCTTACGGATCTCGACAGCGGTCGGACCGCCCTTCTCCGTCCACTCGACATCCAGGTCCAGCAACAGATGCGGATCGGCGACCCGGCGGCGCAGAGCGGCGAGGCCCTCCGGCAGAGCAGCGCGCAAGGGGTGACCGTACGGCAGACCGTAGGCGAGAGAAGCCAGGGACACGGCGGCCGCCACCACGTCTCCCCTCGCCGGCAGGGCCTTGGGGTCCTCCGCGGAGAGGTAGCCGTCCTTGTCCAGCCGCATGACCGTGGTCCGGCTGATCCAGGGCGTGCGGCCCGGGTTGAGCACGGCTTCGGCGGCCGTGCAGGGCAGACCGGCGAGGTCGGCCGTGACGTCCTCGGGCAGGCGCACGAGGGAACCCAGCCGTTCCGTCCACACCCGGCCGGCCGCTTCGGTGTCCGGCCCGGTGGTCCACAGGTCGTCGGGGTCGGCGGGCAGCAGGGCGCCGAGCAGCGCCGTGCGGTCCGCGGCGGACAGCGAACCCAGCATGCCGTTGGCCCGGTCCATCTGCCGCGGCTTCAGGCCCAGCAGGGCGAGCGCGTCGGCGTGGCGGTCGTGCGGCTGGGCGCCGAGCAGCACGGTCGCCTGGAGCGGCCCCAGCCCTCCGCGCGTCGCGGCGGCCAGCGCGGGGACCGCCTCGGGCCGCCACGGCGCGGCCCCCTTGTCCCGGACCAGCCGGGCGACGGTGGCGAGACCGTCGGCGGGGAAGACCGACGGGCGCCGGGTCTCCTCTTCCAGGGTGAAGTGCGCGATCGCGCCGAACGTCCCGGTGGGGTCGTGATCCAGGGCGAGCCAGTGCACCTGGCCGCGAGCCGTGTCGATGCGCTGGCAGCCGAGGATGACGACGGTACGGCCGGCCCGGCGCAGTACCTGGCCCACGCGCTGCTGCTTCTCGGCCGGTTCGGCCAGGACGATCTCGCGCAGCGCGTCGCCGGCCGCGGTGAGCGGCCCGTCGGCCAGGGCCTCGAACAGCAGCAGGAGCGCCTCTCGTTCGGCTTCCGGCACGGTCGGCGTGGCCGCACGGTAGGCGAGCGGGCGCAGTACGCCCAGCAGCGGCGGCCAAATCGTGCCGATGCCGGGGATCGTCAGCTCGTCGCTGCTCCAGCCGTCGCCGAGCGGGGCGGGACGCCCGTGCCCGACGGGCAGCGGCTTGCCTTCGGCGGGCTGCCCGGACAGCACGTGGTTGACCGCCCGGATCTGCCGCAGCACGGTCCACACCTGGTTGCCCCACCCGCCCCACAGATGCACGATGCCGGCGGTGGCCTCGCACAGTGTCCGGTCGTCGCCGTGCTCGGGGCTGTAGTCGGCGAACATGTCCTCGGTGCGCCGCTTGTCCTGCGCCTCCCGCTGGACGGGGGGAGCCGCGAGGGCCGTGGCCGACTCGGTCAGCCGCAGCGCGGTGCGGACGAGGCAGGAGACGCCGACGAGCAGCCGCGCGTCGGTGAGTTCGGGCAACGCCGTGGCCACGGCCCGCTGGACGAACTCGTCCGCGGTGGCGATGCCGCCGCGCGTGGTCTCGTCCGCCGCGGCGAGCTGTGCCTGCCGTTCCGCCAGGGCGGCGGCTCCGGCTCGCAGGAGTCCGGCCGCCCGCTCGTCGTCCAGGGTTCGCAGCACGGCCGAGCCGCGCTCGTCGCGAGGACGCAGGGCGTGCCAGTAGGGGACGTGCGGCATGTACCGGGTTCCGGCGGCGAAGTCGCTGCCCCGGTCGCCGAGTGTCACCCGGCCGAGGAGGCCGTCGGAGGAGGTGTCGTGGGCTGCGAACAGGGCCACGTGCCCGTCGAGGAGTGCGGCGACCGGCTCGGCACCGCCGGGCATGCGCAGGGTGCCGAGCGGGATGCCGCGTGTCATGGTGACCGTACGGCCGTCGGGAGTACCGGTGGTGGTGCGCTGCTCGTCGCCGTCCTTCTCCTTGCGCACCCAGCGTCCCAGGACGATGCCGTCGGTGCCGAAGGGGCTGTGCTCGAGGCCGGGTTGCATCGGCAGGACCTCGCAGACCGCGTGGTGCAGCGAGGCGTCCTCGCGGACACCGGAGGCGAGCAGCGCGGGAAGGGAGGCACGGCCGTGCCGGCCGGTCGCCGGGTCGTACTCCAGCCACACCTGCTGTCGGCCCTGCCTGCCCTGGCGCCACAGATGGGTGCCGTCGCCGATGATCGCCCGGCTCGGCGGCAGGACGGTGTCCCCGGCGTGCAGGGTGCGGCCGCCGGTGGCCCGGCCGCCGCCGGGCAGCGGGATCGAGGGCAGGCCGATGTGTCCGCCGTACCAGTAGCCGAGTTGTTCGCCGCCGAGGGTGAACACCTCCGACGGCCGGTTGGACCAGTAGCCGTACTGCTTGCCTCCGTGCCGCCACATCACCAGCAGTTCGCCGTCGGTGTAGCGGAACTGCGGGCGGCTCCAGTGGTCCAGCTCCACGGGCAGCCGCAGGTCGTGTTCGAGCAGCACCTTCTCCGGGCCGACGACGATCGCCTTGTGCCCGCGGGAGACGATGAGTGCGGGCCAGGCCTCGCTGACGGCCAGTTCGTTGTGAGGGGCCTTGGGGCGGCTCTCTGCGTCGAGCTTGCGCAGGGCCTCGTCGAGGGCGGGCCAGCCCAGCTCGTCCATGATGCCGGCGCGCAGGGTGCGGCCGAGCAGGGGCGCGGTCTCGTGGGCGGCGATCCGTGCGACGGCGTCGGCGTCGACCCGGGTGGCGACCGGGCGGAAGGGCCGCAGTCGGTCCAGGGCCGCGCGGGCGCCGGGCAGTCCGGTCGCCCGGGTGTAGTCGCCGGCCCGGTCGGCGATCCACTCGCGCAGGACGTCGCCCAGTACCGGGTGCGCGGCAAGCTTCTCCAGCGTCTCGGACGAGGCGCGGTTGCCGCTCAGGGCGCCGATCGCCTCGTACAGCAGGCGCCGCAGCCGTGGGTCGGCCGCGGTGGCCGTCAGGTCGCGGCGGCCGGGGCCGCTGTCGCGCAGCCAGTTGTCGAGGGGCAGGTGGACGGGCGTGTGGGCGTCGGGGACGGCCAGCGGGATGCGGTGGGCCGCGCACAGGTCGAGCAGGTCGAGGTCGGCGCCCGCGTGCCAGCGGCCGGTGAAGAGGTCGACCGCCCGGTCTTCCGCGCGCAGGCGCGGAGCCATGCGCTCGACGAGCGCGAGGGTAGCCGGGGAGCGGTCGGAGAACGAGGCGCCGTGCTTGCGGTGCGCGGCCCAGCGGCCGAGCCACTCCGCGGCGTCGACCGGCGCGGCCGCCTCGGTGTCCTCGCCGGTCAGCACGCGGTCGGCACCGGTCTCCGCCAGCAGCGCCAGCCAGAACTCGTCGTCCTCGACGCTGCGGCCCAGGCCGTTCGGCATGATCTCCAGCAGACGTGTCCGCGCGGACGGCTGCTGTTCGGCAAGGACGGACAGCGTGGCCCGGTAGGTGTTCCAGAAGGAGGCCGGCGCGCGGACCGCGGCCGGAGAGGCGATGAGGTCGTGGACCAGGGAGCACTCCTCGGTGACCCGGTTCAGTCCGGCCGCCTTGATCAGGCTGCGTGCGTCCTGCGGCAGCGAGGCGTACGGCGGCATGCCGGCCGCGCAGCGCTCCACGGTGAGCTGCCGGTACTGCGCCCACGCCTCGGCCGGGTCGAGCCGGCGGGCGAGGTCCTTCACGTGTTCCTTGAGGGCCTTGACCGTCAGCGCCCCGGCGAAGGCGAACTCCAGGAACACCGCCCGCTGCCGGTCCTCGTCGACGGCCAGCGCGTGCACCCGCTCGGCTGCGCGCGCCTTGCCGAAGAAGGCCGAGGCGTACGTCGTGTTCTCGTGCTGGAGGAAGATCCGCGCAGCCTGCTCGTAGAAGGTCGGCAGGAAGTGCGGGACCGCGCGGCCGAGCCGCTCGCCGAGGGCCTCGAAGCCCTCCTTGGCGGTGCCGGGGCGGGACTTGGCCTGCCGGGCGAGCTTTTCGACGTCCTTGACCAGCGCCAGCGCGTGATGGCCGTTGCCGGGGTCGTTGACCAGGGCCCAGGCGGGAAAGCCGAGGGTCTCCCGGCGCACCTGGCCCACTTCCGGTGCCTCCGGCTCGCGGGCGAGGCCGAGGAACTCCAGGGCGAGGTCCTCGGCCTCGCCGAGGGTGCCCGGCACGAGCCGGACGACGCGCCGGTCGTCGAGGGCGGGGTGGGTGTAGGTGCGGACGGTGAGGGTGTCGGCGTCCTCTCGGGTGCTGCTGCCCGGCGGCAGGACGGCGCCCGACTCCAGCAGTGCGGCCGCGGTGGTCTCGTCGTACGTCGTGCTCATGCGGCCTGCTCCTCGTCCTCGATGTCGCGCCCGGCGTAGAGTGCGGCCGCCATGCGCATGCCCTCGGACCAGGCCACCGGCCCCACCTGTCCGAGTGTGAGTGCGCGCCCGGAGGCGTCCGTGAAGGTCAGCGGGCCGGTCTCGGTCTCCATGTAGGTCTCGTAGTCGCCGATCCAGACCCGGGCCTCGACCGTGCGGCCGTCCTCCCGCAGGGAGCAGACGGCGTCGCCGCCTCGGACGCGGTAACCAAGCTGTGTGGCCCTGCCGTGCAGGAAGCGCAGTTCCTTGAACATCCCGCCCGCGTAGTCCTCGACCGTGCGGGCCTCGGAGTCGAGATCGCCGGGGCGGTGCCAGACCTCGCGGAAGAGCTGCTGGGCGCGCTGTTCCACGCCGAGTTCGACGGCGAACTCCCGCAGGTCCTCGAGCTCGTCGAGGAGCACCGGATGCGGGAGGCGGACGAGGTCGGGGCTGATGCGCACGGTGTCGCCGTCGAGGTCGACGAGACCGAGCCCGCGGTCGAGGTCGGCGTCCCGGAGGAAGCCGGCGACCTCGCCGTCGGGTCCCGTGACCACGAGATCGCGCAGTGCGCTCTGCCAGGCCGGATCGGGCCACACGCGGGCGATCACGGCGAGCGGCACCGGGAGCGAGCGCACCATCCACCGTTCCACGTCGGTCAGGCACTGCCGCTCGTGGCGCTCCAGCCATTCGGCGAGCTGGCGCAGCCCCGTGACGGCTGCGTCGTCAGCGAGCTTGGCCGGTACGGACTTCAGCCTCCGCCCGGCCGCATTGCGGCAGACCACTTTCCCGGCCTCCAGCGCGACCTCGTAGTCGCCGGCCGTCACCCACCCCACACGTGCCTCCCCGCACTTCAGTGATCAAGTGCCGGGAACTCTAGAACAGACCACTGACAGCGCACGTCCGAGGTGTTGTCCGCCAGAGCGTCCCGCCCTCGGGGCCAGGCCGCCTTCGGGGCCAGGACGCCTTCGGCGTGACGGTACGCGTCCTCGGCCGGCCCTCCGCGGCCCTGGGCGCGATCGAGGCGTCATCCGCTCCTGGCCGAGGCGAGCCGGCCCACGACTCTGACTGCTCTCTACGCCGAATCCTGTCGGACTTCACTGACACGAGGTGTCAGTGAAGCACTCGTAGCGTGCGGTTCATGGACCACAGCACCGCATTCGCGTTCTTCATGGGCACCTACGACGTTGCCAACCGCTGGCGCAAGGACTTCCTCGACCCCGCCGAGGGAGAAGACCGATGGGAGGAGTTCCCCGGCATCACCCGCGCGTCGGCTCACTTCGACGGGCGCGCGAGCTTCGACGAGATCGAGTTCCCGACCAAGGGCTTCGCCGGGCTGACGCTCCGGCTGTACGATCCCGCCGCCGACGCCTGGTCGCTGTACTGGGCCAGCAAGCGCAGCGGCATCCTCTTCCCTCCCGTCACCGGGCGATTCCAGCCCGACGGCACCGGCGTCTTCCACGGCGACGACGAGCATGACGGCCGTCCGGTGAAAGTCCGTTTCACCTGGTCGGAGATCAGTGGGACGACCGCTCACTGGGAGCAGGCGTTCTCCGTGGACGAGGGGCGGACCTGGCTCACCAACTGGCACATGCACATGACCCGCCGGGAAGACTGACCACGCTGCCGGCCGAGTGGGCTTGAACCCGACCGTCCCTCGATCACGAGGCGGCGGCGCCGTTCGTGGGCTCACCTCGGCAGCGCCCCGCCCTCCGTTGCGGCTGCGCCACGTTCTTGCCGGCGCCCAGGGACGGGGCAGCTGCCAGGCATTCGTCTGGACAGGACCACCTGCGCGGGGCATACCTGATGGCGGAGGTGAACGCGATGGCCAGGCGCGCTGGCGGGGGCGCTGGGATGCTGGTGCTGGTCGGGCTGCTGCTCGTGGCCTCGACGGCGGTCGTGGGCTGCGGACCGGGGGCGGAGCAGTCGACCGGGGTCGTGCACGGCACGGTCGTACGGCCGCCGGGCCGGGATCCGCGCTCCGGTGCAGGCGGGCCTGACGGCCGAGACGCGGTTTGGGTGCCGGTGAACGGCGACCCGGTGCGGGCGCGGGACGAGCGCGACCGGGTGGTGGCAAGCGCGGTCAGTGCGTCCCCCGATGGTGGTTTCCGGTTCGAGCTGCCGCCTGGCGCCTACCGGATCACCGAGGACATGTTCGGCGTCAGCGCGCGGGTGCGCGTACGGGCGGGTGAGACGGTGACCGTGAGGCTGACCGTTCCGTCTGTGTGAGTGAGGGCCGTCCGCTCGGGCTCGACCGAAGGGGTGCAGTTCGCCGGCGAAGGGGTGTCGGCGCGGATCGACCTCTGGCGCTCCTCACGCTCGGTGATCACGCTGCTGATCGTCTCGTAGCCTCCCGATGAGGAGATCCTCGCGTGAAAGCTGCTCCGGCTCGCCCCGGCATCACACGGCCACGATCAGTGCTCAGACGCGCACTCGCCGCCACGCTCACCCTGGGCCTGACGGCCCCCCTCCAGGCGTGGGCCACCACGTCGCCCCCGGTCCCCGCGTCGGCCGATCGGGAACTGCTGAGCAGTCCGACAGACCTCACGAAACGGCCGCTTTCCCAGGGCACTCGCCTGCCCCTGAAGCAGGCGGTGCAGGCCACCCCCGGGGTGGCCGTCATCGACGCCTCGGCGTCGGCCTCCAGCGGCGGCGGCAACGAACCGTCCATCGCGGTCAACCCTGCCAACACCAACGAGATCGTGATCACCCGGTTCAACGGGAGCTGGTCGGGGGTCGGCGGCGGCAACGCCGATCTGCTCTACTCCGACGACGGCGGCATCACCTGGACGAACCGTGCCACCATCCCCTTCCACGGCCTGACCGACACGACGAACGGCCCCAACGACCAGACGATCGACTTCGACCGCAACGGCAACCTCCACGGCGCGTTCCTCACCTGCAGCTCCGCCACCGCGACAGCCGCGTTCTGCGCCACGTCCCATACCGTGACGGGCTCGACGGACGACCCCACCGACGCGACACACTGGAGATGGTTCGGCAACCCGCCCACCCAGGCCACGAGCGGCGCCCGCACGGGGACCGACCAGCCGTGGCTGCTGATCAACCGTGACACCGCGAACGCCAACCAGGACAACGCCTACATCGGCATGCAGGACTTCGGCGGCGCCCCGGACGCCCGGGTGGCCGTCTACGACGGCGCGGCGGCCTCCCAGCCCGCGGGCGTCAGCCGGGACAACATCGCCGGCGCCATGAGTCCGCTGGTCACCAACGGGGCCCTGCGCCTGGCCAAGGACCCGCGCAACGGCACGATGTACGCGCTGTATCAGACCTCGACCGGCACGAACCAGACCAACAGCGTGCTGCGCAACCAGCCCGTCAGCGTCAACTGGCGGCTCAACCGGTCGACGGACAACGGCCAGACCTGGACCCTCAACGGCGACGCCAACGGCATCGTCGTCGCCGCGGAGAACAGCAACCAGGGCCTGGGCTACAAGTTCGGCGGCGTGAACGCCCTCCTGGGCGGCATCAACCACGCGGCCGTCGACCCCAGGAACGGCGACGTCTACGTCGCGTACGGCGCCGACACCGCCACCGGCAACAACCAACTCCGGATGCGCCGGCTCACCGACAACGGCTCGGGCGGGCTGAACATCGGCGCGGCCGTCAACATCTCGGCGTCGACCGACGCGGCACTGCCGTCCGTCGCGGTCCTCGACAACGGCACCATCGGCGTGCTTTACCACACCTTCGACGGCACCAACACGGCCGGCTTCCCGGTCTTCTCCGCCCACCTGGCCCGCAGCACCGACCAGGGCGCCACCTTCAGCGACACCCTGCTGCAGACCTTCTCCTCCCCCGTGACGGACCAGACGGGCTGTGACACCCGCCCGCAGCCGCCGAACCCGAACCCGCCGAACCTGACCTGCGCCCGGCAGCGCGTCCTCGGCGACTACCAGCAGCTGAAGGCCGTCGGGAACACCTTCTACGGCGCGTTCCCCGGCCACACCGGAGGCCGCGACCCCGTCGGCTCGCCGCCGATCCACGCCATGTTCTTCAGCATCCCGCAGGTCACCGAGACCTCGCTGTCGTCCTCTGCCAACCCGTCGGTCTACGGGCAGCCGGTGAGGTTCACCGCGGCCGTCCGGCCCGTCCCCGACGGCGGCACCGCGAGCTTCACGGTCGACGGAAGCGCGCTCGGCGGTGCGGTGCCGGTCGACACGACGACGGGCCGGGCGACCTCCGCCTCGATCTCCACGCTGAGCGTGGGCGACCACACCGTGAACGCCACCTACAGCGGTACCACGGACTTCCTGGGCAGCACGGCCGACGCCCTCACCCAGACAGTGAGCAAGGCACCGACCGTCACCACGCTCACCTCCAGCGCGAATCCGTCCTCGTTCGGCCGGCCGGTGACCTTCACTGCGGTCGTCTGCCCGAGCGGCGCCAGCACCGCGCCCTCCGCGGCCCCGACGGGCACCGTCACCTTCAGGGACGGCACCACCCTGCTGGGCACCGGAACACTCAGCCCCGGTGGCGGTACGAACTGCGCGCGGGCGCAGCTCACCCACGCGAACCTGCTGCCCGGCAGCCACACCATCACGGCCCAGTACAGCGGTGACGGCAACTACCTGGCCGGCGACGCCGCGAGCCTGACCCAGACGGTGGCCTGCACCCGCACCATCACCGGCGACTACCCTCGGGACGTGTTCGCCAGCCGTGAGAGCACCTGCATCATCGACGCGAACGTGGGTGGCACGGTCCACGGCATCTCGCAGGGCGCGCTGTTCATCGGCAACTCGACCGTCGACGGCAGCGTCCTGTCGTCGCGCGGCACCCTGTTCGCCATCTGCGACAGCTTCATCGACGGAAGCGTCTCCGTCCAGCGGGCCACCGGCTTCGTCCTCCTGGGCGACCCCGGTGACGACGGCTGCGCACCCAACCGCATCACCGGAGGCGTGCAGCTGACCGACAACAGGGCCGGTGCCGAGCTCGTCTCCAACGACATCCAAGGGTCCGTCCAGGTGAACGGCACCACGGGCAGCGGACCGTTCCCGATCGACGACCGGGCCGCCATCGTGGACAACACGATCGGCGGATCACTCAGCTGCGCGGGCAACGTGCCCCCGCCGACCAACCGCGGTGTCCCCAACACCGTGACAGGCAGCCGCCGCGGCCAGTGCGCCGCTCTTTGACGCCCAGCGACGGCAACGGGCCGCCACCCCGCGGGGTGGCGGCCTTCATCGAGTGGGGTGGCGGCACCCGACGTGCAGACGGGCACCGCGCTGAAGGGTCGCCTCGTCATCAGCCGGAGTCCGGCCTGGTCTCTCGGCCAGGCGCCTTCAGCGGGGGTTCTGCTCATCGGTGACGAGCCTGGCTCCCTGCGCGGTACGGCGGTACAGGACGTACCGCCCGTCCCGAGTGGGGCTGACCAGGCCCGAGCGACGCAGGATTCCCAGGTGGTACGAGACCGTCGCGGGGCTGAGGAAGTAGCGGGTCGCCAGCTCGGCGGTGGTGGCCGGGCGGTCCAGCGCCGTGAGCAGGCCGGCCCGGGTCGATCCGACGAGGCGGGCAAGTTCGGGGGGCGTGGTGTGCCCGCCCGACGACTGGGGCGATACGGGGTAGACCATGAGCGGCGGCCAGTCGCCGATCGGTCCCAGAGGATCGACGGCCACCGCGGGGAACTGCGCGACCAGCGAGGGGATGAGTACCACCAGGGGTGCTTGGAGGCATCCTGTGAAGCGGCTCTCGATACGGAGCGTGTCGTCGTTCCAGGTGATGCCGGAGTGGATGGAGTTGAACAGGTCGCCCGCGCCGTAGCGGACGATGGTACTCGCGCGCCGGTCCACCTCGGCGTCAAGGAGCGACTTGGCCGTCTTCCACTGGGGCGCGAAGGCCAGTTGCCAGTAGCGGCGTAACTCGGTGGCGGCCTGGCGCGCGACATGGCGCCCGCCGCGGGACATGGCCCGGCGTAGCGTCTCTGACGGCTCGATCCCCTGCAGACCGTACGCAGGTCGGCCACGGCGGGCGAACTCCAGCTCCCTCATGACCCGTTCGGGATCGGTGGCCGCCACCAGTTCCAGCTCATCCTCGATGGTCGGAGCGGGACATGTCGGATACGGGCTGAGGAAGTCAGGGAGATAGCCGGCGCCCTCGAGCGCCAATGTTGAGAGCAGAGGCAGCCCCGCGCGGCGCAGCGACCGACGGGCCTGGGCGAGCCAGGGACCGAAGTCACCCCTTGGGCTGAGCCCCCAGGGCATGAGGGTGCCGGTGACCTGCTGCAGCGGGGAAACCGCGAACCGAGATCGCGCCAACCCCGCTGCGTTCACGGTGAGTTGCATCATGGCCCCGCCCCCGGATGCGCCACGGATTCGAACGTCCTCGAATCGTCGCATGGAACCTCCGCCTCCGGGTGGTGTCGGCGCCAATCTCGTTTCAACAGTGAACGAGCGAAACGACAAGGGGGATCGCAGGAATGCGTCGCTTCAAGCTGAGGGTGCTCCTCGCCCTGACGGCGAGCCTGGCAGGGCTGGCCGTTGCGCTGCCGCAGGCCGCCCAGGCACAGCAGGTGGGTACATGCGTCGACGGTCAGAGTCCGTTCAACCTGTCCGGCACAACGGTGAGGGAGCTGCGGTTCCCCAGCGGCTCCGTCTGCCAACTGCGATACGACTCGGACACGACCTGTGCCTGGGGCCGGATCGTGATGGGTCGTGTCGGGGACACCCTCTGGGTGGACAGGGCATGGACCTGGCAAGAAACACAGAACGGCGGGTGGCAGCCTTGGCTGGGCTACACCTCCATCAGGTCCGGCGGCAGCGTGTACACCACGGCCTGGGACGACGACGGCCACTACATGCGGGCGTGCGGAGAGTCCCAGGACCATCTGGCCTGCACCGGCTGGTACTGAGCGAAACGCGCGGGCGGGGGGCGCCGCGGAGTTCCTCGCGCGCTCGGGTCCGGCCGGTCAGGTCGGCCGCCGGGCGGGCGCCGCAGAGTGCCTCCTCCCGCGAGGGCAAGGCGGCGAGGGCGAGGCCGGGAACCGTTCGTCACTGGCCGGCGAAGCCGTCGCCCGCCTCGCGGAGGTGCCGGCAGCTCGGAAGTTGTCCGACCGCGGCTCGGCGGCGGGAGCGTCCCTGCCATGTTGCTGGCCATGCGTGATCAGACACCATCTGCCCACGTGCGCCAGGACGCCTGTGACTGGACCTTCACGTACCGTAGCGGACTCGTCGTACGGGACACCAGGGGGCACGTGAGCGCGTGGGGCGCATCGGGCGAGCGGGGCACGGGAGTGCGGGGCACGGGAGTGCGGGGCACGGGAGTGAGACGCATGCGGTCCGTCGCCCGGGGTACTCGGGACGCGACCGCTCATCGTCGCAGCGAAAGGAAGCCTGAGATGACACCCATCGCTCCCGCGGCCCTGCCGCTCGCCGCCTCCGGGACGCCGTCGCTGCTGATGATCCTGGTGGGGCTCGTCGTGGTGCTTGTGCTGCTCGGTGCGTTCTGGTGGGGCAGCAAACGAGTCGCCCGCAGACGCCGGCCCACGGGCGGGGTCCGGCAGCCGCCCGGAACAACGCGCGAGAAGGCAGCACACGACTCCGAAGCACCCGATTCGGGAGGGAAGCGACAGCGATGAAGGTCTCCGCCCTCGCCTACCGACCCGCCTCACTGGCCTTCGGCGCCGCGAGCGGCCTGCTCGCCGGAGCCGCGTTCAAGAAGACGTGGCAGTTGCTGCGACACGAGGACGAGGCCCCCAAGGCCACCGACGAGGAACGCCGTTGGAACGAGGTGCTGCTCGCCGCGGCCCTCCAGGGAGCGCTCTTCGCCCTCGTCAAAGCCGCCGTCGCCCGCGGCGGGGCCACCGCGCTGCGCCGCCTCACGGGCACCTGGCCCGCTTGAGCCCCGCCCTCTGCGCCTCTTGCCTTCTTGAGGCTGGCTTTAGCCTCCTGAGCCTGGCGTGCGCGAGCGGGCACCACCGCTGTAGCTGTAGGTGTCGCCACCCGCTACGGCGTGTGCCGGGAGCCCTCCCTCGTCGTGGCGGGCGGCCACGCCTGCCCGCTGCGGTTCCGCTGCCTGGGCTGCGAGCGCTTCTCAACGGACATCGTCTGCTGCCGTCGGTGGACCGTGGGAGGCACGGGTGTTGGCACGTGCCCAAGGGTCCTCCTTAAGCGGCATCCCACTCTGCCTGCAGTCAGCTGATTTGCGCCTCGCTGAGCGGAGGCTCGAAGCCTTCGGGAAACGTGAGTGTGAGTGGTTGTGGCCACATGTTTTCGGGCCCGTGCGCTTCACAGTGCAGAGCCATGAGATGCGGTCCCTCCCCGCAGGCCTCGCTCTGGTAGAAGCGGTCATGCGCCTGGCAGAAGTACGAGAACACCGTGCAGTCGTCTTCGTCGGTCGGCTCGTAGAAACCGGGGTCCCGGACGATCAGTTTCACCGGTTCCTGACGGTTGAACGGGGGGATGGGCCGAGGATCGCACCACAGCAGTCGAGGAGGAAGCACGCGATCATTCTGTGCCAAAGGCGGCTTCCAGTCAGCCCGCAGGCGGGATGAAGATGCCGGCGAGATGGAGTGTGCCGCCAGGTAGACGGTGGCGGTCTCGTCATAGCGAGTGGCCAGGCCGCGCCACTGCTTGAGTCTCTGATACAGCGCTCGACCGTGTTGCGCCGCTTTTGTGCAGGCGTCACGGTCGAAGGCAGGTGGTCTGCTTCCGCAGCTGCCGAGGCGCTTGCGATTGGCGGCCTGACCCTGGCGCCAGGGCGCGCCCACGAACTGCCGGGCCGGCGCAGTATCAGGTTGGTCGCCACCGTCCGCCGGTCCAGCGCCGGCGGCGCCGGAGTCGAGCGACCGTAGCCAGACACCGTCCACGCCCGGTGGACGACCGTGGTTGGCTCCAGGCTCCGGAAAGTTACCGGCTCCCACCTGGACGGAAGCACGGGTCGATAGGAGGCAAGTACACCGCCTCACGCCCGTCCTCCCTCGTTTCGAGGGCTTTCGAAAAGCTGTCGGGGCTGCGCATGCCGCGCCAGACTTCCGCAGGCGGGGTCCCGCGGCCGCCTGCCGGGTGCGCCGCCCGTCCCGCTCCGGAACCGTCACCTATCGAGGGAGAGACATGACCATGTACGGCATACGGGCGGTGAAGACCGCGCTGGCGGCGCTGGTGGCCGGCGCCTCGCTTGCGCTGACCGCGCCCACGGCCTCCGCCGGGCAACTCGCTTCCGACTGTTGGAACACCGGCCGCTGGTACTGCAACAACGTCTACGGCGCCCCGGTGTACCAGTCGAAGTTCGGCGGCGAGATCGTCGGCTACATGTACACCACAACCAGCTGGTTCGAGTGCAAGTCCGACAACGGGGACTACATCGGCGGACCGCACCCGAGGCGATGGGTGTGGACGCAGGCGGACAACGGCCAGTGGGGTTACATGCGGGACATCGACATCTACAGCGAGACCAACCCGCTTCCCAACTGCCCCCTGTAGCCCCGCCCGCCGCATCACCAGGCACCCGGCCCCCGGCCCCCGCACCGGAACCGACCCACCCCAGCTAACCTGCTCAGGCGTGGTCCGGCGCGCCGCCCCGTGGTGCGGCGCGGCTGGCGGGGGCATCGCAGGATGCAGCCGAAAGCCCACGCTTGTCGGAGGGCGGGCGTTGAGGCTCATGCAACGCAAGAGGGCCAGCTCATGGACCAGGAGACCTGCAGAGCTCCCTTGTTGCCGATGGAGAACCACGCCCGCGTGCCTGCCTCGCCAGGTGTCGCGCTGACGCCCCGATTCGTCTACCGCGCGTGAACCTTCTACGAGCCCTCGCCCGCGAAGTCACCTGACCGGCGACTTCGCGAGGACAACGACTCGATCCGCCTCGGCGTCGTAGCCGAGTACCGGATGGCCATGGTCGCCCTCCGGATCCATCAGCACCGACTTGCCCAGCCGCCGCCCGATCTCCCGGAGGAAGCCGCAGAACACATCAAGACGATCCTGGCCTTGCAGCTCCCGCAGATCCAGGTCGAAGTCGACTTCCTGATCGGTATGAAAGCGGAAGATCGCCAGCACATCGTCCGTCGGCCAGACCCGCAGGGCTGGGCACTCGGCATCCGGCGGGCGAGACAGCACGTCCTCCGCCCGCGGCACTGGAAGCACCAGCTCTCCTTCGGAGTACTGGTGCTTCCAGCCCTTCTCCCCCACAAGATCGAGAACCGCCTGCCATTCCTCCACTGACGCGTCCGGGACGCGTACGTCTGGCAAGGCCCCCATCACGTCCAGGTCGACGAAGCACTCCACGTCATCCCACAGCAGGTCGGTCATCCCGCCATGCTGCCCGGCTCGCCGACCCATCGCACCCCCGATTCCCCTGCACAAAGGAACGCAGGTCTCTGCGGCGGTGTCCCCCTCGACACCCCGGCCACCGGCGCCCCGCCCCGCTGACGGACGCCGGACGCCGAACGCCGGACGCCGGACGCGCTCAAGCTGGACGAGAACGACAAGGGCGCGTACTGAACGCCCACATCGGGTGACGCGGGCCTATCAGGTGTCCGGGTGCTCGGAGGTCGTATGCGCCCGCAGGGGGGCCGCTTCGGACTGGCTGGTGTGACCGGTTAGGGCTTGGTTGCTGCGGCCGATCTGGCGGCCTGCTCGATCTTCGCGCAGTAGGCCGCACGGGCTTCCGCGTCGATCTGCTGCTCGTATTCGGGGCGCAGCCCGGTGCGGCCGTCGAGGGCCTCGCGCAGGATGTCGGCGTGTCCGGCATGCCGGATGGATTCGCCGAGGACGTGGACCATGACGGCGAACAGGTTCGTGTTGGGAGAGGGCTCCGGCCACCAGGGCACATGGCCGGGGGCGTCGAGGGGCAGCTCGTTGATCGTCGCGTCCGCGTGTTCCCACGTGCGCCGGTAGAACCCGATGATCTGGTCGCGGGTCTCGTCCTCGCTCGCCCACAGATCGCTGCCGTCGTAGTCCTGCCATCGGGGCAGCCCTTCCGGGGAAGGGCGGTCGAAGACCTCGCCGAAGTACCTGGCCTCGACGGTGGCCACGTGTTTGACCAGGCCGAGGAGGTTGGTGCCGGTCGCCGTCAGAGGACGGCGGGCGTCGTACTCGGACAAGCCGTCGAGTTTCCACAGCAGCGCCTTGCGGTCCCGCCGCAGTCTCCCGTGCAGGTTGTCCTTCGCGAATTCGTCGATCATGCTGCCTGAACCTTCCGTGGGCTGTTCGTGGTTTCAAGATCCCGTACGTGGTCCGCAACGGCTGGCGGAGCCGAGGCTGAGGACTCCGTACACGATGAGCTACCGGGAGATGAATGCTGTCCCAGGGGGACGGCTCGCGGCCGGCCCGGCCTGCGACGGTTACCGTGCAGGAGAACTGCACGCATGTTGTCCGGTGCCGTTCTCTGGTGCCGTTGAGTCTTTCCGGACGGGGAGCGGGGAGGCGGGCGCGTGCCAGGCGAGGATCCAGCCGGCGGTGAGCACCGCCGCGCCGCCTGCGAGGGCCATTGCGCCGCCGGTTCCGATGCCTGCGGCCACCGAGCCGAAGCAGGCCGGCCCGACGCCCTGCAGCGTCATGCTGCCGGAGCCGAGCAGGCCGAAGGCCTGGCCCTGGCCGTCCTGCGGCAGGGCGTCCAGGAACGGCCGTTGCAGGCCGAGACCGTAGGCCAATCCGAAGCCGCTGAGCAGCAGCAGGCAGGCGGAGACGCCCACTCCGGGCTCGGTGGCGAAGCCGACCAGCGGCAGTCCCGTCAGCGCAGTCAGCGGGACTACCAGTCGCTCCCGGGTGAGCGGCCGTAGCAGTCGGCCCACCAGCAGGTCGCCGACAAGCATGCCGACCGGCAGACAGCCCATCAGCACCGCGTACCAGCCGGGCCCGGAGCGGTGCCCTCCCGCGTAGGCGACGATCAGACCTTCAGCAGCAGGCCGGCCCCGTACAGGCTTGCCCGGACGGCCCCGCCGTCGCCCCGAGCGCTGCCGGGTGGGCCGTCGGGCTCTCCCCGCTCCAGCCGGGGGAGCCGGAGGCGGATGGCGAGCGCGCAGCCTAGGTAGAGGGCGGCGCTTACCGCGAGCGCCCGGTGCGGGCCGAGTAACGCGACGACCGCACCTCCCAGCGCCAGTCCGAACAATTGCGCGCCAGAGGAGGCGATGTTGTTCAGCGAACGGCCCAGTACATAGGCGTCGTCCTTGAGCCACTGCGCGACCAGTCGACTCGACGCTCCGCCGAACACCGGTGTGGTGAGGGCGACCAGCGCCATGACACCGAGGCTTGCCGCGACCGGCATCTGCACCAGGGCGAGCAGCAGGGCGGCGGCGCACTCCAAGGCGTAGCCGCCGGCGATGAGCGCGCGGGGCGGCAGCCGGTCGGCCAGTGAGCCCAGCAGCAGCGAGCCGAACAACTGCGGCAGAAAGCCGATACCGAAGGCCAGGGCGCTCAGCAGCGCGGAGCCGGTGGCTGCGAAGACCAGCACCGAGTACGTGGTGATCCGCAGCGAGCCCGCAGTGATCGCGACGGCGCGGGTCGAGAAGAGCAGCCGGAAACGTGGCTCGGCCAGCACTTCCCCGTAGGTGGCACGCTGGTTGCCCTGCGCGGTTTCGGCGGTTGGGGTCATGACGCCCAGCCTCGCCGTGCGCCCACGCCACTCACCAATGATTCGTCGCTGGACGAATCGGAGCCGGGTGGCCGCGGTAGCATGGCAGGGTGCTGCGTTTCGAAGTCTCCGTCGAGGACCTGCTGCGCAGCCGCTTCGCACTCTCCCCCTCGCTGGACCTCTGCCTACTGCTGCGCTCGCTCGCCGGCCACGACCGGCCGCTGCCGCGCGCCTGGGCCTCCCGGCTCATGCCGGCCTTTGAACGGCTTCGCCGCGAGACCGAACTGGACGCCGCCCTCGCCCTGCAGGCCCCGCAAGGCGGACCGAACTTCGTCGCCCCGCCCCCGCGCGCCCTCAACCAGTCCTGGGCAGACGACCTGGCCACGATCCGGGCCACACCGCTGGAAGCCGCCCGCCACGAATTCGCCGCCACCGCGACCGGCCCGTCCGCCCGTGATCCTCGTGTACGCGCGGTGCTGGACTCGCCGGACGCCGTCTCCAGGATCGCCGAGTCGATGGACCAGGCGTGGCAGGAGCTGCTCGCCCCGGACTGGCCACAACTGCGCGCGATCTGCGAGCGCGATGTCGTGCACCGGGTGGGGGTGATCGGCGAACACGGATGGGCCACGACCATCGAGGGCCTGCACCCGGGCATCGCCTGGCACGCCGGCGGTATCGAACTCGGGTTCTTCCGGGGCGGAACCATCCGCCTCGCCGGCGACGGGCTCCTGCTGATCCCTTCGGTCTTCGTCGGAAACGTCGCCGCCCACCTGGAAGACCCCTGGCCCAGGACCCTGGTCTATCCCGCCCGCGGCACCGCCGCCCTGTGGGACGAACAGCAGCCCCTCCCCCGCCCCGACGCGCTGACCGCTCTGGTCGGCCGGGCCCGGGCCCGGCTGCTGGTGGCGCTGGACGCCCCGGCCAGCACCAGCCACCTCGCCCGAAGCCTCGCCATGGCACCCGGCGCGGTAGGAGACCACCTCGCCATCCTGCGAGGCGCGGGGCTGCTCGTCCGCGCCCGGTCCGGACGGTCGGTGCTCTACCGGCGCACCCCGCTCGGCGAGGCACTGGTCGCCGGTTCGGGCTGACGGCTCCGATCAGCAGTGTTGTTTGAGCTGCCGTCAGTTGATCATCACGTAGCTGCGGCCAGGTCGGGCGCGGGGCCGAGGCGGAGGGGCCCGGGCTTGGGCTGGCCGGACTCCGCGTACGGCAGGTGCGCGCACAGGCTCGGCAGCCGGCAGGCCGTCGCCCAGGCATCCGTCGCCGGAACACGGCCCTGTCTGTCAGCCAGGTACCTCAGCGATCGCAGGGCGACGGTTCGAGACGACCGTGAGGCGCACCGGAGCAGGCGGGCGTCACCTGGCCGCGGTTTCACGGCCGGCGTCGCGCGCCGCGGCCATGGCCTCGGCGTGGAGGTCGGCGGCGAGGTCTTGGAGGTGTTCCATGCCGGGGGCGGTGGCGGCGAGAGTGAGCTCGCGTTCGATGACGGTGAGGTCGGCCTGCCACACGTCGGCGAGGATGCGCTTGAGGTAAGGGGTGGAATGGTCCCAGCCGTCGCGGTGGGTGCCGGGGCCGTAGCCGCCTCCTCGCACGGTGATCAGGACGGTCGGCTTGTCCTTGAGTACCGGACTGCCCAGGGGCGCCCCGGCGATGACCAGGTCGACCCAGGTCTTGAAGTGCTGGGAGACACCGAAGTTGTACAGCGGCACGGCCAGCACCACCGCCTCGGCCACCTCCAGCTCCGCGACGAGCGACTCGGCCAGCAGGCGGGCGTCGCGCTGGGCGGGAGTGCGGTCGGCGTCGGGCGTCAAGGCACCGGCGTGGGCATGTGCCCAGGCGTCGGCGGGCAGCGGATCGGTGCCCAGATGGCGGCGTACCACCGGCTTGTCCGGGTGGGCCGCGGTCCACTGGGCTTCCACGATGTCGGCCAGTTCGGCGCCGGCCGAGGTGTCCGGACGGATGCTGGCGTCAAGCCGGAACAGGCTCATGGTGTCTCCTTGCGTGCTGCCGCCGGCGACGCGGCGGGCGGGCGAGTTCGTCTCGACTGTTCGACAACACGACGCCGTGGAATGTCAGGTGACGCGGCGGCCTCACATTTCGGCACGCTGTCTTGTCGGTGAGGCGTAGGCAGACAC
The DNA here is from genome assembly GCF_042677525.1 of Streptomyces sp. NPDC127114. Taxonomy (NCBI): domain Bacteria; kingdom Bacillati; phylum Actinomycetota; class Actinomycetes; order Kitasatosporales; family Streptomycetaceae; genus Streptomyces; species Streptomyces sp. NPDC127114. The sequence goes on along the minus strand of NZ_JBHXTJ010000004.1, from coordinate 162,410 downwards.
GACCGAGGAGCCGTCACGATGACCACACCATCCGTGCCAGAACTGCGCCGGCCGGATCCAGGACTCGACGCGATCATGAGCGAGCGGCGCCATCTGATCAATCTCGCCTACCGGTTGCTGGGCTCCCTCGCCGACGCCGAGGACGCCGTGCAGGAGACCTACAGCCGGTGGTACGCCATGTCTCGGCGGCAGCAGGACGCCATCGAGTCCCCCGGTGCCTGGCTGACCACGGTCACCAGCCGCATCTGCCTCAATGTGCTCAGCTCGGCACGGGCCCGGCGCGAGACCTACGTGGGGCATTGGCTTCCCGAACCGCTGCCAGAACCGACGGAGTGGATCGGCGGGCGGCCGGGCGGCGAGGCCGTCGACCCGGCTGACCGGGTCACCCTGGACGAGTCGGTGAACCTTGCCTTTCTGGTCGTACTCGAATCGATGACTCCGGCCGAACGCGTCGCGTTCATCCTGCACGACGTCTTCCGCTACCCCTTCGCAGAAGTGGCCGAGATCGTCGGCCGCACGCCGGCGGCATGCCGCCAGCTGGCTTCGTCGGCCCGCCGCCGGGTCCGGGCCGCACAGGCCTCCGCGCCCTCGTCGGCCGAGCGCGCCGGCATCGTCAGAGACTTCAAGCAGGCATGGGAAGCGAAGGACATCGACGCCCTCATCGGCCTTCTCGACCCCGACGCCACGGCGATCGGCGACGGGGGCGGCCTCGCCGTCACCTTCCTGGACCCCATCGAAGGCGGCGAGCAGGTCGCGCGCGCCCTGGTCGAGATCGCCCGCCGCAGGCCCGGCGACATGGCGTTCCTGGAACGTACGGTCAACGGTCAGCCCGGCGTGGTGGCGGAGCAGGACGGCGTCATCGTGACGGTGTTCGCGTTCGATGTCGTCGACCGGAAGATCAAGTGCCTCTGGGTGATCCGTAACCCCGAGAAGCTCCGCGGCTGGACGGCGGGAGCTGAGCCAGTCGTCCAGGTCCGTGCCGGCCGGAGTCGGTCATGACCGCGTACGAGGCATCCGGTGGAGGGGTCGAGCCTGATCAGATCGTGGTCGCCGAAGGGCTGCACACATCCTTCGGCGACACCCGTGCCCTGCGGGGTCTGGGCCTGAACGTGCCATCACGCGCAAGGGCGACGAAGGCGTGCGGCCCGTCGAGGGTGCCTGTGGGTTACGCCGGGTCGTCGAGGGAGCGCTCAGCCTGCCAGCGAGCCCGCACGACTCCGTCGCTGTCAGGCATGACAGCCGAGAGCAGAGGGCGCCGTTCGTCGGCGTACACGGGCAGAACCGCTGCAGCATGGGCACCGGCGATCCGGGCAGCCAGCTCCGGGAACTCGCCTTCGTCAGCGACACCGCTGTGGATCTGGCCGTCCATGTCCTGCCAGACGCCTTCGACGAGCCCCTCCGTCGGCAGGGCTTCGAGAACAGCGGCGGTGTCGGAGGAGAGGTCTGGCCACACGGACAGGCGCGCGCGGGGAGCGAGGGCGGCGCGAACCGCGTCGACGGTGTCGCTGGTGAGGGGATGCCATCGTGAAGCGCTGTGAACGTAGATCTCTTCCAGGAGTCCCGCGCGGCCGCTGGCGACTTCCCTGCGCAGTCTCGCCCAGAACTCGTCGTCGCCCGGCCGTAGGACGCCGTCCTCGTCGGGCTCGAAATCGTAGGGAGACACATCCAGGCGTTCCGGGAAAAGCCCGAGCTCTCGGGAGCGGGCAAGTGCCGCGTGGCAGGGCTGACCGCTTTCGACGTAGACGTACTGGTCCCATCCGACGTGCACCGCGAACGCCCCCTCGACCTCCAGCCTGCACCAGGCGCCACTGTCCCGCAGCATGAGCCGGACCAGCTCCAACCCGGTGTCCAGCGACACCTCTGCCCCGTCGTAGAAGCCGGCAAGTCCGCCCGGAAGGAGTGTGCCGAGACCGAAGCCGCTGAGAGGCGGCTCGACACCGAAATGGACGAACGACGAGATCCCCGGCTCGCGCACAGACAGACGGTCGACGCCCGAATCCGCGGCGAACGCCTGAATCGCGTGAAGATAGGCCGCCTCGACCTCGCCATGATCGCTGGTTACGTCCTCGGCTCCGGTGTAGTCCCCGTACTCGTCACGGTCGGCGGGGTCGTACTTCGTCACGCGGTAGACATAGGAGAGCTGCACACCGGCATTTTCCGGCGCCGGCCTGGGGAACTGCCACGGGTTTTGAGACGCGGCGTCGACATGCTGCAAGACGACTCGGAAACCGACTGGTCAGCGCGCGGTGCCGGCCAGCAACTCGGCTCGGCGGTGCGACGCGGAACCGCGTGCGCACTGGCGGGCTCGCGGTGAGCCCGGACGCCTGGCGCCATCACCCGAATGGACGCGTCCAAGCCCCAGTGGCTCGTGGAGGGCGACTAGCTTCGTTTCGTAGGTAGCCCATATGGCCGAAGGAGGACCTATGACGGGCATGCCCCGGCATTCCGCGGCCCGCGTGGCCGCAGCCTTCGGGATCCTCGCCGCGCAGTCCCTGGCCCTGGGTGTCCTGGGCACGGGCCCGGCTCACGCCGCCGTGCAGTACTACGAGATCCGCAGCCCGGACGGCAAGTGCCTGGCCGTCCCGGGATCCTCCCAGCGCTCCGGCGCGGACGTGGTCCTGTGGGACTGCCTGGGAATCACCGACCAGCGATGGCGAGTCACGGACGTCGGAGACACCCCAGTCGGGCAGTTGGAGGACCGACCGGCCGACCAGCAGACCGACCACGTCCTCTTCGTCAAGCTCCGGGCCCAGCACAGCGACAAGTGCCTCGCCTTGGCGGGGGACCGCTTCGATCCGGGCGTCGACATCGTGCAGGCGGACTGCTCGGACCAGAACCTGAGCACGGAGTGGGGGCTGACCGGACACGGGGACCGCTTCGAGATCGGCAGCGAGCACTGCGTCGGCGTGCCGAGCGGGAAACAGCGCAACGGCACCCCCGTCGTGTACCAGGCCTGCACCGAGAGCCCCCCGAAGTGGTCGTTCAAGCCCTGGCAATGACCTGGGTTGTCTAGTGACCGAGTCTTCTCGAGCTGCGGCTGCGGGTGCGGGGCGGCCGACCCGCTCGGGGGCGCGGACGGCTGGACCTTCAGGCGCCGTTGGCCTGGACGGTGTGAGCCTCTGGATCGCCTCCCCGGCGTTGGCGAAGACCGCTGCTGCGCGCCGCTGTGGGCAGGCGAGAGTTCCGGGAGTTCATTCCCGACTCTACGGTCTGTGCGAAGACCGCCGGCTCCGGTGACCAGCGAACGGAGGCGTCCGGCAGGGGGCTGGAGGCATGGCGGCGGGCCGGACGCGCGCGCCCGCGTCGGCCACGCCTGACCTGGCTCGACCAGGCACGCCCGGTGTACGACGCCGGTTCGACCTTCACCCCTCGCCCCCAGCCCACCCTGGCCCTCGGCCGGGCCTACGACGTTCTCGTCCACCTCCACCGCGTTCGCGCGGCCGACACGCTCGTACCGGCGTCGTAGGTGCCGTTCACGGGCGGGGCGGGCCACTTGGCCTTCGACGGCGCCGTGTGCCGGGCGGGGCCACCATGGGTACGGGGTCCTCGGCGCAACCTGCGGCGGCCGGTGTCCGTGGGGCGAGGTGAGCGGCCCGTCAGGTCAGGTTCTGGACGAGGGTGGTGGCGGTGCCGTTGTCGGCGATGGCCGGGGTGCCGGTGCCGCGCGCGGTGAGGTCGTTGCCGACGAGCCAGGTGCCGGTGGAACCCGCCATCACGCCGATCGCCGCGCCCGAGGTGCCGCCGACGACCTGGTCGACGGTCGTGGACTGGACGAAGGTGCCGGCCGCGTTGCCGCCGACGCGTACGGCGTAGGTGGTGGCGCCGGTGATGCGGTTGCCGCGCAGGGTGGCTCCGCTGACACCCGCGTTGATGCCGTACCCGGTGGTGGTGGTGACGGTGTTGTCGGCGACGAGGGTGCCGGTGGCGCCGCTGTCGACGCCGATGCCGTCGCCCTGGACGTTCGTGACGCTGTTGCCGGTGACCAGGGCGTTCGGCGAGTTCTGGACGTGGATGCCCTGGCTGTTGCCGGTGGCGGTGAGCCGTACGGTGGCGGTGACGGTGTTGCGGGCGATGGTGAGGCCGTCGGTCTGGGTGGCGTAGATGCCGGCCTCGCCCTTCACGGACTCGACGGTGTTGCCGACGACGGCCAGGTCGCGGTGGCGGGCGCCGCCGGTGGGTACGGTCACGGAGATGCCGCCGCTGCCGTCCACGCCGCGCACGGTGTTCCCGGAGACGGTGATGCCGCTGAGGGCGTTGCCCTGGGGCGAATTGAGGTAGATGCCGTGCAGGGCGATGCCGGTGAGGGTGTTGTCGGCGATGACCGAGTCCTGCCAGTCGGCGGCGCGGATGCCGAAGGCACCGCTCCACTCGACCGTGTTGGCGATGACCCGGATGCGCCGGTGGTGGACACCCTTGGCGCCCCAGTGGTCCCCGCACAGGGCGCCGAAGGGCCCGGTGGTGGTACCGGCGCGCAACGTGCAGCCGGTGATGAGGATGTCCTCGCAGGGGGTGGCGTCGTAGCCGGGTGCCGGGAGGTTGCCCTCGGTGGCGCAGGTGATCTGGATGGCTTCCTTGGTGGTGAGGCTTGCCCCGTCACCGGGGTGGAGCCCGTCGAAGACGCAGTCGACGACGGCCGCGTCGCGGACCGCGTTGAGCTCGACGGCGTGCGCGGAGGGGGTGTCGAGGAAGGTGCAGTCCTTCACCAGGACGCCGGAGCAGTGGGCGAAGCCGATGGCGTCGCTCTGCTTGCTGAACAGCGCCCCTCGCATGTCCCAGGTGCCGCCGAGGACGGCGATGTCGCCGGCGCCCTCGTAGCCGTAGGCGGGCGTGACGGAGTCGAAGTTCTTCAGCAGGGCACCGCTGTCCTTGTTGCGGACGATCCGGGCGCCGTACGCGGAGACGGTGGTGCCGGCACCGAGAACGAGGCTCGTGCCGATCGGGTACGTGCCGGGCGGGACCAGCAACGTGGCGCCGCCGGCTACGTCCCTGACCGCGGCGAGGGCGGCCTGGAAGGCGGCCGTGTCGTCGGTGGACCCGTCGCCCTTGGCGCCGTGAGCGGTGACGTCGACGACGACACCTCGGCCGGCGGCCGCCGCGGGCGTGGCCCCCAGCACCGCCCCGCCGTCCCATGCCGCCGCGAACGCGCCCATGCCCAGCATCACCGTACGGCGTTCCATCAGCCACTCCCCCGTCGTCGACGTACCGCAGGAGCGTACGTCAGAGCCCGTTCGAGCGCGCCGCGGGTCAGCGGTGCGGGTCCCGCCCCGGCGAGCGCACACCCCGGATCTTGCATGATGACCCGCATGAACACGGAGACATGCGACCCGGTGGAGTTGGCGACCCTCCGCGAGGTCATCGCGTCGTACCCCGAGGCAGCACCGCCGGCCGGCTGGGAGGCGGTGCGGTCCTTCGAGGCGGAGCACGCCGTCGTGCTCCCGGAGCCGTACCGCACGTTCGCGGCCGAGGTCAGCGACGGGCTGCGCGCCGGACCGCCGTACTACGGCCTGCTGCCCCTCGCGCAGACGCCGCCGGACTGGGGCGAGGGCCGCCCCGAACGTCTGCTCGCCGAGCCGTTCCCCCTGACGGAGGCGTGGCTCTGGGAGGACGACGAGACCGAACTGTCGGAGCAGGAGTTCGCCGCCCGGACGAACGCCGTGTTCGACCACGGTTCGCTGCTGCTGGGCACCGACGGCTGCGGCATGTACTGGCACCTGATCGTCACCGGCTCGCAGCGCGGCCAGGTCTGGCAGATCGCCGGCGAGGGCGCGATACCCTTCGGCACCCACGCTCCCGACGCCCTGATGCCCGGCATTCCCGGTTTCACCGGGTGGGTGACGCACTGGGCCGAGCGCCGCCCGTGGTTCGCGGACGCTTGACCGTGCTGCGGGGGGGGCGGGGACCCGTCTGGTCGGCCTGCTGTCCGGGGAAGGCCGAGGCGGCCCCACTCGGGCCACGGGCGGCACGAGCGGCCTCAGGCGGCCCGGAGCGGCCCTCAGGCGGCCAGGCGGCCGGGCATCCCAGGTGGCCGGGCCGGCCCCACGCGGCCCCCGGGGCCCCCGGCCCCAAGTGGCCGGAGCCACCCGGATGGTGACGTCACCTACGATCGCACCCGCATACGCAACCACCGCCTGCGAAAACAGCGTCGAGCACTACGCTGACGCCTTTGAGGACGTACAGGAAAGAGCGGGAAGGCACCCATGGATCCGGCAGTCATCGGCACCCGTCTCGCGTCGGGCGCGCTCGGCCCGCTGCTCCGGAAGCTGTTGGCCGCCGACGGGCCGGGCGCCGGCCTTCCCGGCCAGGCCCGCCGCGTACGCCTGTCCTCACTCGTCTCCTTCCGCGGCGAGAAGCGCACCCTGACCGAGAAGGACGTCCGCCGCCTCGCCGCGACCCTGGTGGAGCGGGCGGCCGCGGGGCCGGGCGAGCAGCCGTTCCCCGCCGACGAGGCCGAGGCCGTCACCGACGCCCTCGCGGCCACCCTCATCGCCCTCGGCGACCTCGACATGGACGACGTCCAGGCCGTGGCGCTCGGCCACGAGGCCCTGGCGGCGCGCCTGCGCGCCGCCGCGCCGTGCCCCGACGGCCTGGCCACCGCGTCCCTGCACTTCCTGGACGCGGTCACCGTCTGGGCCTGCCGTCACATCCTGGAGTTCTTCACCCAGCGCTCCGCCTTCGTGCCCCGCACCCTCGTGGAGCAGTCCCGCGGCCAGTCGGCGCTCCACGCCAAGGCCGACGTCCTCCTCGCCCGACTCCCCCATCCCGACGTGCGGGACGCCGACTTCGAGCGCCGCTATCTCGCGCATCTGGCGAAGAAGCACGGCCGGCTCGTCATCTACGGCATCGATCTGCACCACTCACCGGACCAGTGGCCGCTCGACGCGGCGTATCTGTCGCTGGAGGCGACGGCGCCGGGATCGGTGGACGGATCCTTCCAGGACGGTGAGGAGTGGTTCCGGACCGGCGACGCCGCCGGCCAAGGACCGTCCCTGGACGGCTTCGCCTATCCCACGCCTCCTGAAAGCAGTGCCGTACGCGCCGACCTCGCTCTCGCCCAGCACGACCGGATCCTGCTGCGCGGCCTCGCCGGCTCCGGCAAGACGACCCTCGTCCAGTGGCTGACCGTGTCCGCAGCGACCGGGCACCAGGCCGAGGGCATGGCCTATCTCCACGGCCGCGTCCCCTTCGTCCTGCCCCTGCGTACCCTCACCCGGCACGGTGAGCGGCTGCCCGCCGCCGCGCACTTCCTCTCCGCCTCCGGCTGTCCGCTCACCGCGCCCGACGGCTGGGTCGACCGGGTCCTCACCTCCGGGCGCGGCCTGGTCCTGGTGGACGGCATAGACGAGATCCCGGAGGCCGAACGCGGCCGGGCCCGCCAGTGGCTGCGCGACCTGCTGGCCGCCTACGGGGACGGCAACCGCTGGCTCGTGACCTCGCGCCCCAGCGCGGTGGGCGACGCGTGGCTGGCTGCGGACGGTTTCACCGAGCTCACCCTGTCCCCCATGACGCGCACCGAGGTGACCACCTTCGTACGCCGCTGGCACCAGGCCGCCGGTCCGGCCGCCGCGCCGTACGAGCAGCCGCTGCTCGACGCCCTGCGTACCACCGAGGACGTCGCCCGGCTCGCCACCAATCCCCTGATGTGCGGCCTCATCTGTGCCCTCCACCGGGACCGCCGCGGCTTCCTGCCGCGCGGCCGCAAGGCGCTGTACGAGGCAGCCCTGTCCATGCTGCTCAGCCGCCGCGACCGCGAACGGGACATGGGCAGCCCTACGGGCGTCGAACTGGGCGAGGCCCCGCAGATCCAGCTCATCCAGCGGCTCGCGTACTGGCTGGCCCTCAACGGGCGCACCCAGATGGACCGCCGGCACGCCGAGTCGCTCGTACGCTCCGCCGTCCCCGCCGTCCAGGAGGCCTCGGCGTACGACCCTGGGGCGGTCTTCACCCATCTCCTCCACCGCAGCGGTCTGCTGCGCGAGCCGACCGCCGACACGGTCGACTTCGTCCACCGCACCTTCCAGGACTACCTGGCCGCCAAGGCGTTGGTCGAGCAGTGGGACATCGGTGTCCTCGCCGCGCACGCGAAGGACGACCAGTGGGAGGACGTCATCCGCATGGCGCTGGGCCATGCCCGTCCCCGCGAGTGCGCCGAGCTCCTGGACGAGCTCATGAAGGCCGCTGACCGCGTCGAAGACCGTCGAGGCCAGCAGCGCATCCTGGTGCTCGCCGTCTCCGCCCTCGACCAGGTGACGGAGGTGGCTCCGCACGTGCGGCAGGCGGTCCTGGACCGCGCCTCGGAGGTCTTCCCGCCCCGGACGCAGCAGGAGGCGAGGGTGCTGGGCGAGGTGGGCCCCCTCGCCCTCGACCTGCTGTCCGATCCGGAGGGCCTCGGCGACGAGGAGGCGCTGATGATGGTGACGGCCGCCAGCCACATCCGGACCGACGCGGCGATCCCCTACCTCGCCCGGTTCGCCGGGCATCCGTCGCTCGGCGTCCGGTCCCAGCTGATCTGGTCGTGGCACCGCTTCGAGAGCCGGACGTACGCCGAAGAGGTGGTGGCGCGGCTCGACCCGAGCCGGCTCCGCTACTTCGTCGCCAACGACGAGCACGCCGGGGAACTCCTCCGGATCGGCCTCCGGCCCGCCCTGCTGGAGATCGCCGAAGGCGTCTCCGACCCCTCCCTCGCCGAACTCCTCGGCGCCTGCGACCCCGCCCAGCTCCGCATGCGGCGCGGCGGCAGCCGGCCGGACCTGTCGGCACTCACCGCGCTGACCCGGCTGACGTCCCTCGTCCTCGGTCTGGACGCCGACGCCCGTTGGTCCACCGCCGACCTGCCCGCACGCGCCCCGATCGAGCACCTGGAACTGCCGCCCGTGTGGCCCGAGGACGGTCTGGAAACCCTCGGCCGGTTCCGTGAACTGACCTCGCTCAACCTGTGGCGGGCTCCCGTCGCCGACGCCGGCACATGGCGCTCCCTCGCCGCGCTCCCCCGCCTGCGCGTCCTCGCGCTCGACCGGATGGACCTTCCCTCGTGCCCGGACGGGCTCGTCCTGGAAACGGTGAGGACGGTCCGCCTCGTGCATGACGGCACGGCGACGACGGGCGAGGTCACCGCGGTCTTTCCCGGCCTGGAACGGATCGAACTGGTCGACTCACAAGAGCAGGTCCAGGTCCTCACTCCCTGAGGCGCACGGACATCCGGCCGGGCGGGGCCCGCCTGCACGGACATCCGGCCAGGCGCGGCCCGCCTCCACGGACATCCGGCCGGGCGGGGCCCGCCCTCGCCAGGCCGAGCACCGGACGGTGACAGCCACCTGGCACGATGGCGCCATGGCTATCGGCACGTCCCCCTCCCTTCCCCGAATTCCCGGTCCCGCAGGTGCTGCCGCACACGCACGCGCCCTGCACGACTGTCCGGAGGCTCACCTGGGCACGCCGCCCGTGCTCGTCGCTCCGTACCCGTCCGGGGCCGGCCGCGCGGCCCGGCGTAAGGCGTTGCGGCCGGTGTACGACGCGGTGTTCGCCGAGCTCGGCGAGCCCACTCTGTACGGAGGTTCGGCCGCCGGCCCCAGCGTGCGCTGGCACACGGGGCAGCACGTCGTGCTGCTGGCCGGCAGCCCGCAGGGCGCCACGCTCTCGGTGCACACGGCGTCGGACCTGCACGGACGGGAGTACACCGCCGTGGAATCGGGTTCGGTCGGCTGGCGGCCGGAGGAGCCACACGGCTTCGATGCGCTGCCCTACCTCTGGCTGCTGCATCGGGGGCCGGGGCGCAGCTGGCCGGCCTTCCGCTGGGACGGCCACCACACGGCCGCGTCCTGGGAGCACCTCGAGTCCTCGCTCGAACTGCTCCTGGACTCGTGGATGGAACAGCTGCCGGTGCAGCTGCCGGGCGACTGGGCGTCCTTCGTCGTCGGGTGCTCGCGTGACTGGCCGCGGCATCTGCGGGTCGGTTACAGCCAGGACCGGGGGCAGTTGTCGCTGATGGTGGATCACCGGACCACGGCCGAGGAGCCGGGTCTGGAGGAGGTCATGCGGGAGCGGGGCTGGCAGGAGCGCGACGGCGGCTGGTGGCGGGCGGTGTTCGCCGACGAGGACCCCTCGGCGGCAAGGTCCGCGGCCCGGCTCCTGGTCGCCGACGTCCGTGGCCGTGGTTCGGTCTGTCCGGACGAGCTGGTGGCCTGGGAGCTGACGGTCAACGACCACGGCCGCCTGTGGCTGCCGGGCATCGGCATGCCGGTGAACTGAACTCCGTCCGGCGCTCTGCCCGTTCCGGGGGGCGTACGAGCCCTGCCAGAGCCGCCGCGCACTCTCGTGCCCGGGCACTTCCGCTAGCTGATGTGCCTCTTGACCTGCTCGTAGACCGTCTGGTCGCCGTGCAGGTCACTGTGGCCCAGGCAGGCGGTGACGGTGTTGACGGCACCGGACAGCGCCACGCTGTCCCTGGGGCTGATGATCAGGTCGCACGGTGAGCGCCAGGTGGCGTAGCGGGCGGAACCGGGAGTCTCGTCACCGGCGTTGAGCGAGTTCAGGAACTCCGATCCTGGTCGCATCTCGACGCACGGGGCGCCTCCGCACCAGCGCGCGGCGTCGGTCCCGTGGTTGGGCCCCGCCAGGGAAACCCATGCGTCGACCTTGGCCGTGCCCTCGAGGTTCCTGAGGTAGTAGCGGGAGGACAGTCCGCCCATGGAGTGGGTGACGAGGTCGACCTTGGTCGCGCCGGTGCGCCGCAGGACCCGGTCGATCTCCTCGGCGAGCCGTGCGGCGGTGGTGGCGTTGGACTGCGTGGCGTCGTAGGTCCACCGATCGAGGTGGTCGGCGGGCCATCCGTCGGCCTGGAAGCGGTCGGCCATGGTCCGCCACGTGGCACCGTCGGAGTTCCAGCCATGGACGAAGACGATGGGGTCGGGGCGCGCGGCCCGATGCCGGCTGTCGGCGGCGGACGCGGCGCCGGCTGTGACGGCGGCGGACGCGGCGGTGGCGGGCGCGGCGGTGGCGGACGCGGCGGTGGCGGACGCGGCGGTGGCGGCGGGCAGAGCGGGCGCGAGTGCGAGGAGGAGCAACAGGCTCCGCGACAGAATCCTGATCACCCGCGCTTTGTAGCGCGCTGGTGACAGGAGCGGCAGGTCCCGGCGTGCAGCCTCACCCGACCGGTGGCGGTGTTTCACCGCAGAAACGTGACAGCCCGTCGGTCGGTCGACCTCGTCTCGCGCCCACGCACGGGTCGCCGCTCGTGCGGCCGGTGCCGTTCACCCCGGCCGGCGGGCCGGGAGCAGCGTGGGAAGGGAAGGTGTTCGGGGTCCGGTCGGTCGGATCGGTGGTGCCGTTCACGGTGTGCCGCGGGCTTTCACGGGGTGCTGGTGACGAGTTCGGACAGTGCGTCGGCCGACTCGGGGGTCAGGCGGTAGAAGCCCTGGAGGCTGATGGAGCGCTCGAGGCGGCCGTCGACGACGTACTTCAGGGTGCGGGTCTTGCCCCGGGCGTTGCGCCAGGTGAGTACCGCCAGCAGTTCACCGGGTACCGGTGTGTCGAAACGTACGGGTGTGGCGTCGACGTGCACCGCGGTGGCGCCGCAACCGCCGGCGCCGAGCGCCGCCCAGTCGGCGTGACCGGGGAACGCCGGCTCCCGCCACGTCGTCGGCGGCGTGCCGCAGCAGTCACCGCGTTCCATGTCGGCCACGCGCATGCGGGACACCACGAACACCTCGCACCGGTTGACGTGCAGCGCGTACACCTCGTCGCCGGCACGTGCGCTCGACCAGGCGGGCAGGGACTGGTGGGCACCCGAAAAGGCGACCGGCGGCCGCTCCCCCACACGGCCGGCCCTGCGCAGCGCGCGGCACGTGTCCTGGGTCCACAGAACGGTGAAGGCATCAGACATGCGGTGATCATAAGAACGGGCACTGACAGTGACCCGTCAGGACAGCAGATCCAGCAGAGCGGCGCCCTTGTCGGTGAGTTGGAGTCGCACCTCGCGGCCGCGGCGCGTGCGCCGGAGCAGGCCCGCGCGCACGAGCTGGCCGCAGTGGTACGTGGCCGTGCTGACCGTGACGTGTGCGTGCTGGGCGGTCTCCGACACCGACGGCTGACGGTGGGCGTCGCGGAGGATCGTGGCGCGGACCGGGCCGAGGACCAGGCCCAGCGCGTCGGAGGCCGTACGGCGCTCCGCCTCCGCGCCCTCGGTCAGCCTCCCCAGTCCGGGCAGCGGGTAGCCGATCCAGATGAGGTCCGGATCCTCGGCGCTGTACGCACAGGCCGAGAACCCCGAGGCGAGCGGTGCCAGGACCAGACGGCGCCGGCCGGGGCCCACGTGGTGCGAGGGACAGGCGTGGGGAAGCTCCAGCAGGCCGTCGGCGTAATGGACGGCGGCGCCCAGGGTGTTGAGCATCGCGTCAAGGCCACCTGTCACCGAGGCGACTCCGACGCGTTCCGCCTCGCGGAGGAGCAGTCCGTCCGCCCGCCGCCATAACGGGGAGAAACCGGACCAGACCGAGCTCGCCAGCCGCCGGTAGGCGTCGACGAAGCTGCGGGGACGGTCTGCGATCTGCCGCCAGGCTTCGGGGACGGCGTCGCCGAACCGTCGGGCGATCTCCTGCTGAAGCTCATCGGCGTCGAGGGCGTCCAGTTCGTCCTCGACCTCCGTCGTGCTCGCCGCGGGCCCGGCGTCGTGAACCCCTCGCACGAGCGCGAGGCAGTCGGGGAACCACGGGGCGCCCGAAGAGAGCAGAGGCCGCATCAGGGCGGCGTCGCCAGGCCGTGCCGCCTCGCGGACGCCCCGGCGCCATGCCTCCGGCATGCCCAGGGGCCGGTCACCGAAGACACCCGTGAGAAGGGAGAACAGCGTCGTGCCGGGATGCCGGCTGACCGACAGGTGCACGTGCTCCAGCCGCCCGATCGGAACGGCAGCGCTCTTCGACATGCAGCCCCCCGCAGTACCGCGATACCCCCGCTTCTTCATCGCGATCGTATCCGCGGACAGGAGGAAGGAGAGCATGGTTCGGAGGACTCCGGCGCGCCGCCGAAGTCCTCCTCGCCGCGCGGTGTCCGCACTGCCCGGCCCACCGCCGGGCGGCTCAGGTCAGGGGCTGCCCGTCCACGCCACGTACAGGTCGTAGGTGATCTCGCCGGCGCTCCTGCACTCGTAGACGAACCAGTACTGGCTGCGGACGCCGTTCTGCCCCGCGTTGTTGCACTGGTACCACGCGACTTCCCGGGTGTAGCCGTGGAACGTGCGGTGGTACACCAGGTTGTAGTCGGCCGCCGAGGCGCTGGAGGCACCGGCGGCGCCGACGGCCGTGGTCGGGGCCGTGATGGCGGCGGGCGTCTGGGCCGTCGCGGGGCTCGCGAGCCCGCCGATCGACAGCAGGCCCGCCGCCAGGGCGACCGCGGCCCGGGCCGAATTCCTACGTGACAAGGTCAAACACCTTTCTTCCGCCTGGATGCCCCCGCATCCAGGTCCCACGACGGCCGGTCCGTGCGCCGCCAACGAGGCGTGGGCGGCGATGCGTTCGGGCGGCACCGGCTTTCCGGACGGTTGCACCGTCCGACGCGTCCAGTCTGTCCAGGCCGGGCAGCGGGCCCCAGCCTTTCGAAAACCCTCGAAACGGCCCCGTCGGCCAGGAAGGCCCGTCTGGGTAGGGTCGGGGTCTGCCTGGCGTGCCGTACGCCGGGACTCATGCGGAACGGGACGGGTAGTAGTGACCATGGATGTCGCCGTGGCGGGCGGACTCACGTACGGAGTCGGTGCACAGCGTCTGGACGTGTATCGGCCCGCGCCGGCAGCACGAACCGCTTCGCCCGTCGTGCTGCTCTGGCACGGAAGGGGTGCGGACGAGCGGGACGTCCTCGCACCGCTCGCCCGGGCTGCGGCCTCCCTTGGCGTGGTGTGTTTCGTTCCGGACTGGCGGCCGGACGCCGACGACGGCGGCCGGAGCCACCTGCGTGCATCCGCGCTCTTCGTCCAGCAGAACGCGGGCGCGTTCGGCGGGGACACCGGACGGATCGCACTCGCCGGCTGGTCCCTGGGAGCCAACGCGGCGATGGCCGCGGCCATCGACCCGCGCGCACTCGACGGCTGGCGACCGCAGGCCGTCGTCGGCATCGCGGGCGCGTACGCCCGACCCCAGCCGCTGACAGGCCGCGCGCCGATCCACGAGCTGGCAGCGGCGGCGGAATCGCTGCCGGCCGTCCCTGTCCGGCTGATCCACGGAACCGCCGATCCGGTCGTGACCGTCCAGGAGTCGCGGCGCTTCCACACGGCGCTGCAGCACCACGGCTGGCCCGCCTCACTCGACGAGCCGGACGCCGACCACGCCGGCGTGATCATGACCGAGTACGACCCCGAGTCCTGCCGCTGCCGTCCCAGCCACACTCCTCACGTCGTGGAAGCCGGAACGCGGACTGCCCGCCTCCTCGCCGACGCCGCCCACCGCATACCCCACGCCTGCCCAGTGGTCCCTGAGCCGTACTGAGCCGTACTGAGCCCGGCGCTGGGCGTCCTCGTCCCGGGGAAGTCCCGCACGCGCCCCGCGGCGTCGGCTCCTCCTGCGGTGTGGCCGACCGGGTCGGCGGCCTGGTGGACCCAACCGCCCGGCCACGGACCATACTGGTCGGGCCCTGATCACCCACTGGACGGTTCCATGGCCAAGAGCAGCCCTTCATCAACCACTGCCCCCGACACCGCCTGGCTCGGAAGTGGGCGTCACCGCGGTCCGGAGGCCGAGCGGGACGTCCGGCGCAACCTGATCGCGCTCAAGGCGGCCGGGGTGATCGACGACTTCCTGGACCTCGACCCCGTCGAGGCGGTCCGCTCGACCGACATGTTCCCCCGGGACGCGTCCGCCGACCCCGGTCCGTCGGCACGCCGTCTTTTCGAAGCCCGCTGGCGGGTGACCGACGGCGTTACCGTGCGCGCCCAACTCACCACGTACGAACCGGCGTCCCGTCGCGCGGACAGCGAGGGCGAGGTCGCGTGGGTCCTCGCCGCCGAGGCGGAGCGACGGTGGGAGGCGAGCTGGCCCTCTCCCGCCACCGTGTTCTGGCCCGACAGCGACCAGGTCGCCTGGGATCACGACAGCGTGGCGGGCGTGCGTCTGCGGACGGCCAATCACCTGCCGAAGGACGACGGGGAGCTGCGGCGCCTGCTGCGTGAGTGCACCCGGCAGAGCTGGTTCGTCCATGTCGTGGTGCACGAGGCGATGACACCGGACGAGCTGGGGCGACGACCGGTCACGACGTTCCTGCCGCCGAGCCTGAAGCACCGGGTGGTCGAGCACCGGGCCACGCCGGAGCAGGCGCTGATCGCCGACTTCGTGATGAAGCGTGAGCTGGGTGTCGGGCTGCCCCGCGGCGGTGCCGTCGTCCTGCCCTCGACACCGCAGGCCACGGGTTACGACGCCGAGCGCTTCACCGTACGCGACGTCTTCCTCGACGGCACGGAGCCGACCGAACTCCTCCGCAAGATCACGGAGTACGCCTCGCTGCCGCGACCGCTGCCGACCGACGCCGAAGCGGCCCTGACACGCCTCCGCCAGGGCTGGCACCTCCTCACCGCCGACGAGGAGCTGGCGCACGCACGGGCCATGGTCACCCGGTACGCCAAGGCGCTCCAGGCCATGACGGAGTCGTGCGACCTCTACCGCGAGGCAGCCGAATCCGCGCTGGCCGCACTGGCCGAGGCAACCGGGAGCAGCGGCCCGCCCGAGACTTCCACGCCGGCTGCGGTCGACCAGGAGACCGCTCCACGGAAGGCCTTCACGAGAAGGCTCCCTCTCTTCCGTGGTCCGAACCGCTGAAGAGAGCCGCGGGTCAGTCCGGTGCTGCCCTCGGGGTCATGGCTCTCAGAGAGCGCCTGACACGGTGGACGGGGGCAGCACTCCGGGCAGCGACCCGTCCCCGTGGGAGACGATCATTTCGTGCCGACGGTCAGCCCCCGCCCGCCGCGCGGCGCAGCGAGTCCAGCAGCCAGGCGTGCGAGGCGCCGAGCGTCGGGGCAGGAGCGTCATGGGTTCCTGAGTGTGGCCGCGGCCCGGCGGCGGCGTTCAGTTCCGCGGTCCAGGTCCAGTAGTCGCCCATCCTGGGATCACTCGCGTGCCCCAGCCACCGGTGCAGCGCCTGGCGGAAGGCGGGTGTGTCCGCCTCTCCCCGGGACCGCGCGTAGGCGCGGACGAAGGTGTCGAGGGCGGGCCCGCCCGTGGGGCGGGCCGGTTCCGTCATCTCGGTGGCGGCCAGCGCGTAGGCCTCGCCCAGGCCCTCGTACAGCGCCAGCGGGTCCGGGCAGTCCACGGTGACGCCCGCCGCGCGCGCCGCCCGCCGTTCACGGGCGCGGACCTCGGCGGCGAACCCGCGGTCCGTCACCAGTGCGTGCAGCCTGGCGTACAGCAGTACCTGACGGGGCGCCGGGTCCCGCGGCAGGGCCGGGGCGGCTGCCTCGGCGACGCCCCGGGCCACCGGGGCCGGCAGGCGGGGCGGGAGTACCCGCCGCCAGAAGGCGAGGATCTCCTGCCCGTCGGGCGGCTCGGGCACGGCGGCGAGCAGGTGGAGCGCGAGGACGTCGTCCCCGCCGTCGCGCACCGCGAGCAGCGCGGCCCGCCGCCAGCGCATCCGCTGCAGCTCGGTCTCCAGGCCTCGGATCTGGCTGTCGAGGGCCTGGCCGAGCGGGAGTTCTCCCGTGGCCGCGTCGGTGGCGACGGTCAGCGGCATGCCCATCGCGCGCAGGGCCCGCAGCAGGCGCAGGCGCTCCAGCGCGGAGCGGTCGTAGCGGCGGTGACCGCCGGCGCTGCGGGTGACACCGGGCAGCAGGCCGCGCTCGGTGTAGTAACGGACGGTCTTGACCGACACGCCGACCTCGGCGGCCAGACCCCCGATCGTCCACTCGGACCTCATCCTTGAACCTCCCCCTGGGGCGGTTTCTAACGTATGCCACGAGCCGCGCGGGCAGCCGTCCGCGCGGCGGATCGCTCCTGCCCCGGTTGCGCGCGTCCTGGTGCGCGCGGCGGGGCCACGATGTGGAAGGGACCTTCTCCCATGGCGGACTTCATCCTGGTGGCGGGCGGCTGGCTCGGCGGATGGGCCTGGCGCGACGTGGCCGGTGAACTGGCCCGCCGCGGCCATCGCGCGCGTCCCGTCACCCTGACCGGTCTGGGCGAGCGCAGGCACCTGGCGCGTCGGGACACAGGCCTGAGCACGCACGTGGACGACATCGTCCAGGTGCTCGACCACGAGGAGGCGACCGGCGCGGTCGTCGTGGGCCACAGCTACGGGATCTTCCCGGTGGTGGGCGCCGCCGACCGCAGGCCGGAGCGGATCGGCAGGATCGTCTACCTGGACACCGGCGTGCCGCAGGACGGGGACACCGTGAAGGACGGCTTCATGGACGAGACCCGCAGAGCCGCGGTCGAGGAGATGGTGGCCGCCGACGGCGACGGCTGGCGGTTCCCTCTGCCGCCCGAGGACCGGCTCGGTGAATGGGGCAGTCTCTCGGGCATGGACGAGGAGGCCCTGGCCAGGATGCGGCGCCTCGCGGCACCTCACCCGTACGCCTGCTTCACCGAGCGGATCAGCCTGGGCGGGGCGGTGTGGGGCCTTCCGAGCAGCGCGGTCTTCTGCACGCACAACGGCGTGTCCATCGCGATGGTGGAGGCGCTCTACGCTGCCGGTGACCCGCGCGTGTCGGGCGCCGTCGGCGCCGACGCGACCTTCTTCGAACTCGCCACGGGCCACTACCCGATGCTGTCCGTCCCCGTCGAGCTCGCGGACGTTCTCATCGAGGCGGCTACGGGCGGGGGCAGGCGCCTGGGCACGCGGGCCTGAGCGCAACGGCGCGGGCAGGTCGGTCGAACGGCGTGGAAGGGAGTGCGTACCTCCGGCGGCGAGGCGTCGGGAGCGACGGGGGAGGCGTCCGTCCGTACCTCGGTCGTTCATGCGCCGGCCACCCGCGGGTTCACGACCGGCGATACGTTTCGCCGGTGGACATGCCCACCGGAGCCCGCTGGCTCGCAATTGGCCTGGGGGCCCTCATGGTGCTCGCCAACGCCCCCGCGCTGCGCCGCCTACGAGCCGACGAGCCCGCCGTACGGCTGGCGGCGTGGCTGGATGTGTCGGACGCGCTCTTCTTCGCCTCTCTCTTGCTCGGCGGTCTGCTCGACAGCACCTTCCTCATCGGCGTCGGCTGCGTCATCTGGGGCGCGGGCACGGTGGTGAGGATCGCCCGCCTCGTCCGCGCACGCCGAAAGCTCCGTGGCGCTCCCGTGGACTCGGTTCGCGACGGAACCGGAATCGACGACTGACGGCGCTCGGGTCGGCGGTCCATCCAGCCAAGGGGCATGAGCCGAGGGGCGGGGCCTGAGGTGTCACCCGCCATTCCGAGCCACAGAAGGGCCGTTTGCGGGGCCATTGTTGGCCGGGCGCTGTCCTGACCCTGCGCGCCTGGGCCTCTAGCATTCGAGCACCCCCGCCCGTACCGGCGGGGCACGAGGGCCACACGTCTGGCACGTACATGATAGTTCAACCGTTGCCGACTGCACCACCCTTCCGCACGGCCGGCTCCTCGATCCACCGCAACAGGTCCGTGACGGCCGCCCGACCCTGCGGCGCGCCGCACCCCCCAGCCCGCGACCGGACGCCCCCGCGTTCGCCCGGTCGCCCCGGCACCGAAGCACCGGATGGGAGAAGCATGAGAATCCCCTTACTGGTGAGCGGAGCGATCATCGCCCTGTTCGCCTCGGTCCTGCCCGCGCAGGCAAGCCCCTCGTCGATCGCCGACCCGCCCCCGGACAGGATCGTCATCGACATCGCCACGGTGAACGGCTCCGGCTGCCCCCTGGGTACGGCCGCCATCGCCGTGTCGGAGGACAACACCGCCTTCACCGTCACGTACAGCGAGTACCTGGCGCAGGCGGGCGGCAGCTCCTCGCCCACGGCAGCCCGCAGAAACTGTCAGCTCAACCTTCTGGTGCATGTGCCCCAGGGGTTCACCTACGCGATCGCCAGCGCCGACTACCGTGGCTACGCGTCCCTCCAGCCGGGAGCGAGCAGTACCGAGAAGGCCTCGTACTACTTCCAGGGATCGCCGAACACCGCGTCCCGGACGCACACCTTCCGAGGTCCGTACGAGGACAACTGGCAGGCCACCGACGCGACCGACTGGGCGCAGCTCGTGTGGGCGCCCTGCGGCGTCCAGCGGAACTTCAACATCAACACCGAGCTCCGGGTGGACGCCGGCACGTCGAAGCCTGGCGCCACCAGCTACATGACCATGGACTCGACCGACGGCGACATCAGCACCATCTACCACCTCGCGTGGAAGCAGTGCCCCGGGAACTGACGCCCTGACACCCCGGCCGGGTACGCCTCACCCGGCCGGGCTCCGTTCCCGAACAGGCGCGCGTCCGGGGTTCGGTCCCGACCGACGAGGCGTATGCGTCGCGGGCGGTTCGAGTCACCTGCAGCAACGCGGAATCCGGGCGGTGGGCAATCAGGTCGGCGGGCTGCTGCTAGCGGTCCGAGCCCCAGCGCCAGAGGAGTTCCCCGCCCTCCGGAACCGCGGCCCAGCGGGCGGCGGCCGCGTCCAGGCGAGGCCCCGTTCTCGCAAGAGCCTCCGCGTCCAGCGGCGCCGGGCCGACGCCGCGGCCCTCCGTGGAGAGGCCCCGCCAGACCCGGTAGGCCCAGTTCACCGACAGCTCGGCCGCCATGACGGCGTCGCCGCCCCGGCGCAGCACCTTCACCCCGGAGCGGCGGTGCCGCCCCGGCGTCACGAGCTCGAAGCCCTGAAAGGTGGCACCGCGCGCCGTCGCGCCCCAGAAACCGTCCTCGATGCCGAGGGCCGTCTCCACGACGGCGTGCACCAGGTCGTGCGGCATGCTCGGACCGTCCGGCTGGGCAGGAAGCCTCACGTCGGGCCCCTTTCGGGCGCGGACCAGAATCTCATGCTGATTGCCCGGCAGCTTCCGGAAGACCATCTCCATCACACACGACGGTAGGCGGGGACGCCCCGTCCGCCAATCGCTTTTCCCGGACCCTGACCGAGCCCGTAAGGCGCACGGGGGCGCGCTGCGAGGATTCCGTCTCACGGGAGAGTGGCGCACTTTCCTCGGGGCATTGCACGGTGTCCACAAGGCGGCAGCCGGCCCCGCGGACTGCACCAGCCGTGCATAGCAGCGCGGCCACGTAAGCCGCGATGCGTTCGGACGGAGGTCGTCCACCTCCGGGAGGAGCACGGACGGCTCGCCTTTCACTCTCCTCGCGGCACCGGCCCTTGACACGCGGAGCCTGTTGTGGCTGGTCAGGGCGGTGAAAAAGGCTTTCTGGCCCTCGGTCATAGTGAGCATCATGGACTTTGACGTAGTGGTGGCCGGAGGCGGCCCGGTCGGACTGATGCTGGCCTGCGAGCTCCGGCTCGGGGGCGCGCGGGTGGCCGTCCTGGAGCGCCTCACCGAAGTGGACCCGACGATCAAGGGCGGGGCGATCACCGCGCCCTGTGCCGAGGCGCTGTACCGCCGGGGCATGCTGCCCGCGCTGGCCGAGGTGCAGCGGCAGGCGATGGACCGCTTCCACGCGTTCATGCGCGAGCGGAACGGCGGGGGCTTAGACGGCGGGGATGAAGGCCGGGGCCTCGGGTTCGTCGGGCACTTCGCCGGGATCATGCTGCGCGCCGACCTGGTCGACCGTACGGAGCCTGGCCTCGGCGACGCCGGACCCGCCGCCGAGGTCGCGCTCGTGGCGCAGCAGGACATCGAGCGGCTGCTGGGCGAGCGGGCGGACGAACTCGGAGTCGACGTGCGCCGGGGAGTGGAGCTGACCGGCTTCGACGCGGACGAGGAGGCCGTCACCGTGCGGACCAGCCACGGGACCGTACGCGCCGGCTGGCTCGTGGGCTGCGACGGCGGCCGCAGCGCGGTCCGCAAGCTCGCGGGGTTCGCATTCCCCGGTACGGACCCGGAGATCACCTGTCACCAGGCGGTCGTGGAGATGACCGGCGCCGAGGACCTGAAGCTCGGCTGGACCGCCACGGACACCGGGGTGTACGCCTACGGGCCGATGCCGGGCCGCGTCGTCACCGTGGAGTTCGACGGCCCGCCGGCCGACCGGGACGCGCCGGTCACCCCCGAGGACCTCCAGGCGCGGCTGCGCCGCGTGTCCGGCGTGGACGTCACGATCACCGGGGTGCGGACCGCGACCCGCTTCACCGACCACGCCCGCCAGGCCACCGCGTACCGCAAGGGCCGGGTGCTGCTCGCGGGCGACGCGGCGCACGTGCACTCCGCGTTCGGGAGCCAGGGGCTGAGCCTGGGAATCGGGGACGCGATGAACCTCGGCTGGAAGCTCGCCGCAGTGATCGGCGGCCGGGCGCCGGAAGGGCTGCTGGACACGTACACCTCCGAGCGGCACCCGGTCGGCTCGTGGATCCTCGACTGGACCCGGTCCCAGGTCGCGGCCATGCGCCCGGACCCGCAGTCCCGGGCCTTGCGCGAGATCGTCAGCGACCTGGCGGGGACGGTCGCGGGGACCACGTACCTCACCGCGCGGCTCAACGGTGCCGGGGTGCGGTACGAGCTTCCGGGCGAGCACCCGCTGACCGGCCGCAGCACGCCTGACCTCGAACTCTCCGACGGCAGCCGCCTCGCGGACCACCTCCACGGCGGCCGGGCACTCCTGCTCGACCTCACCGACGACCCCGAGCTCCGGGCCCTCGCCGCGGGCTATGCCGGCCGCGTCGACACCCTGACGGCCGGCTGCCCGTCCCGCCCGGGACTGGCGGCGGTCCTCGTCCGTCCGGACGGCTTCACGGCCTGGGCGGCCGACGCGGGGGTGCAGGCGCCGACGTCGACGGCCGGGCTGGCGGAAGCGCTGGAGGAGTGGTTCGGAGTGCCAGGAGGTGTGGTGGCGTCCTGATCGCCGACCCGACGGGCTTTTCCACCGACGGGTGCACCGACTGACACACCGACTGACACACCAGCTGGGACTGCCGGTCTTCGACCCGTGCGAGGACCGGCGGCCGGCGGGCGCAGGGCGGTCAGGTCTGCGGCAGGTTGCCCGTCTGTGCCGCCCGGTCGTTGCCCTTGCCGTAGCCGCCCACCGCCGCGCTGATGAGCGCGCGGGCCGCTCACCGTACGGACGCCTGCCCCTCGGCGCCGGAGTCGGGTGAGCCGTACCCGGGCCGTCGGGCCGTACGGGCAGGCCCCGCCTTTGAGCCGGGACGGGTAAGCGGCGGGGTGGAAGGCTACGTAGCGGCCGCCCGCATCAGCTCGGCGGTGCGGGGATCGGCCGGGAAGAACGTCTCGATGGCGATCTCGTCCAGCGTCACGTCCCGTGGCGAACCGAACACCGTCGTCGTGTAGAGCAGCGCGAGTTCGCCGTGGTCGGTCGCCAGTCGCAGGGGGACCACCAGGTCGTC
The DNA here is from genome assembly GCF_042677525.1 of Streptomyces sp. NPDC127114. Lineage (NCBI taxonomy): Bacteria > Bacillati > Actinomycetota > Actinomycetes > Kitasatosporales > Streptomycetaceae > Streptomyces > Streptomyces sp. NPDC127114. The sequence goes on along the minus strand of NZ_JBHXTJ010000004.1, from coordinate 140,020 downwards.
CGCCGGGCCGTGCCCGGAGGGCCCGGACGGGTCCGCCGCGGGGGCGGGGTAACTCTCCAGCTCGGCGAGGAGTTCCGCGAGGCCGGCGACCGCCGTCCGCTCCCACTGGCGCCGGACCCGGCGCAGCACATGGGCCCGCCACTGGGCGAGGTTCCGGATGCGCCCGGCCAGACCGTCGGGGTGCAGCGTCGCCTTCAGGACGTTGAACCGCGGGTCCGTGGTCCCGTCCCCCGCGCCACGGACGTCGCTGAGGAACAGCTCTGCCGCACGGTTCGCGGCCACCAGTTCCCAGCACACGTCGACCGCGAGCGCCGGATGCGGCTCGTGCCCCCTCAGGACCGCTTCCACCGCCTCGCGCGCCGCGCCCAGGTCGGCGAGGGCACGCTCCGGGTGCACCGGCGCGAAACCTCCCGCCATGTAGAGGGCGTTGCGTTCGCGCAGCGGCACCTCCAGCTCGTCGCACAGACGCCGGATCATGTCGCGGCTCGGATTCGCGCGCCCCGTCTCGATGCAGCTCAGATGCCGGGTGGACAGCTCGGCGGCGAGCGACACGTCGAGCTGGGAGCGCCGACGGCGCTCGCGCCACCGCCGCAACAGCACTCCGACGGGTTCAGTGAGGGGCGTCGTCATGGCTCCCAGGCTTCCCGACCGCGCGTACGCCGGCAATGACCTCGGAGGTCATCGACAGTCGGACTCCGCAGCCCGCACAGTCGTCCACCAGAGGCACACCGACGGCGGTTGCCTCCTCGCAGCGACGACCCGACGAAAGGATTCCGGCCATGACCGAGGTGACCGTCCCGCACACCTGCGCCCAGCCCGTCGAGGAGTACGTACGGTTCTGGAACGCCGGAACCGAGGAGGAACGGCACCGCGCCGCGGCGGCTGCCTTCGCCGAGGACGTCGAGTACCGGGCGCCCATCGGCCTCCTGAGCGGCACCCGGGCCCTGGGCGACTTCCGCGAGCGGTTCGCCGGCCACCTGGGCGCCGTCGAGTTCCGCCTGCGCGAACGCCCGCAGACCCACCACGGCCGCGCCCGGATCGCCTGGGAGATCCTCACCGGCGACGGCGCCTCCTTCGCCATGGGCACGGACATCCTCCAGTTCGACACGACCGGACGGATCAGCTCCGTCACGGTGTTCCTCGACCGCGCGCCCGAGGGCTTCGACCCGGAGGCGCAGCACGCGGCCGCGTCCTGAGCGGCGAGCCCCTCGCCGTGGGCGAGGGGCTCCTTCACCCACCGCCGCCGGTCGGAGCGCACGGCCCGACCGGGGGGTGTCGGGTGGGTCAGCAGCAGGCCGGGTCCCCGGCGACCGAGTGCCGTACCTGGGACGCCGGGCCGTCGGCGACCGCGGTGGCCGTGGCGATGCCGAGGACGCCGAGGGTGATGGCCGCGGCCACGAGGAGCTTCTTCATGTCGTTCCCTCTTTTCTCTGTTGTCTGTTTCTCTGTGCTCTGCGCTCTGTGCTCTGTGCTCTGTGCTGGACGGCTCGCCGAATCGGGCAGATCCGGTGTCCGGTGTTCTTGTGCCGCGTGGTGCTCAGTCGTCGAAGTCGGTGCCTCGGCTGACCGACTCCCAGGCCCGGGCCTCCGCCAGGGCCGCCTCGGCGTGGGCGGTGATCGCGTCGAACGCGTCGTTGCCCAGGGCGAGTCTCAGGGGGGTGTGCTCGCTGTCGAGCGCCCGCAGGATGGCGGCGGCCGCCTTCTCCGGGTCGCCGGCCTGCTTGCCGTCGCTGTCCGGGAGCGCTGTACGCACCGCGCCGACGGTCTCGGCGTAGTCCGGCATCTCGGCCGTCAGGCGCAGGGCGTCGCCACCGGCGAACGAGGTGCGGAACGAGCCGGGTTCGACGATGAGCGCCTTGATCCCGAACGGGGCGACCTCGGCCGCGAGCGCCTCCGTCAGCCCCTCCAGGGCGAACTTGGTCGCCGAGTAGGCACCGACGCCCGGGAAGGACAGCCGCCCTCCCATGCTGGTCATCTGCACGACGGCGCCGGACTTCTGGCTGCGCATGTGCGGCAGGACCGCCCGCGTGAGGCGGGCGGGCCCGAAGAAGTGCAGCTCCATCAGGTCCCGGAGTTCCCTGTCGGTGGTCTCCTCCACCGCGCCCACGAGGCCTCGGCCGGCGTTGTTCACCAGGACGTCGATCCGGCCGAATCGTGCGACCGCCTCGGCGACCGTCGCGTCGACGGCGCCGGCGTCCGTGACGTCCAGGACCACCGGAACCAGCCGGCCCGGGTACGTTGCCGCGAGCTCGTCCAGGACGGCCGGCCGACGGGCCGCCGCGATGACCGTGTCACCGGCGTCCAGAGCGGCCTCGGTGATGCTCCGGCCGAAGCCGGACGTGGCACCGGTGACGAGCCACACCCTCCCGGGCGTGGGCGCGCCCGGCCTCGGATCTTGCGTATTCAATCCCCCTCCTCGGTTTTCCCGCGCCGCCTGTGGAGCGGCGCACCGCGAGCATGCCCGAGTGTCTTCCGGCCGTGTTGCCGTTCCGTCGCCGACGTCTTCCCCTTCCGTACCGAGCCGGGCGCGCGCGGTGCGGCGCGGTGCGGTGCGGTGCGGTGAGGCGCGGCGCGGTGCGGTGCGGTGCGGCGCGGTGCGGTGCGGTGCGGTGCGGCGCGGTGCGGGAGTTGCCGGGGCGGACCCGACGGGACCGGGGCGGGGGCGAGCGGACCTGCACGGGGCTGAACGCGATCAGGGCGGGCCGGGGCGGGGCCGGCGGCGCCCCGGATGGGACCCGCCTCCCTCGCTTCCTCCGGCCGCTCGTCCCCGTCAGGTCTGTCCGGCCAGGGCCTGCTGCCGGTACTCGCGCGGGGAGATGCCATACGCGGCCCGGAAGGCGCGGGTGAACTGGGAGGCGCGGGGCATGCCCCAGCGGCCGGCGACAACGTGGATGGGCAGCGTGCGCAGCGAGACGTCCGCCAGTTCGGCGCGGATCCTCTCCAGCCGCCGGGAGCGGATCCACGCGGCGACCGTCTCACCCGGGAACTGCTCGCTAAAGACGCGGTGCAGGTGGCCGAGGGAGATGTGGTGCGCGGCGGCCACGGTCCCCGGGGTCAGCTCCGGGTCGGGCAGGTGCTGCTGGATGAAGGTCCGGATCCGTGCGACCAGCACCTCGTGCCGGGTCTCCGCCGGGAGGGCGGTCTCGGCGTTCAAGGCGTCGGCGAGGAAGGCGGAGACCAGGTCGAGCGCGACCGTGCCCAGACGCGGCGCCTCGCACGGCCGGAGGGCATGGGCCTGCCGGTCGAGGCCGGTGAGGAAGCCGGCCAGGAGCGCTCCCGTGCCGTTCCCGACGGACAGGCCGTGTCCGAGCACCCGTTCCACCTGATGCGGGGGCAGGGGCAGCGCGGTCCTCGGAAGGTCCACGCCCACTCCGGCGACGACGCCCGTCTGCCCCTCGACCGCAGGACCGGAGGCGTGCGCCAGCGCTTCGCACGCCTGCCAACTGGAGTCCACGAGGATGCCGCCGGCACCGACCGCGGCCGTGCCTCCCCGCTCATGGGTCTGTGTCAGGCCGCCGTCGGTCAGCAAGGAGAGGTGGAGGAGCTCGGAATCCGCCTGGCGCACCCTGCGCACGCTCCGGCGGAAACGCACGGTCGGGAACGACGTCCGCCAGACCGTGACCGGTCCGAGCTCCATCACGCGCAACTCCGCTCGGAAGTCGGCAGCATGGTCGGTGGTGGCATCGCTCGCGCGCGTACGGTCGATCAGCTCCCGCCAGCGGTCGAACCGCTCCTCGGCGGGGACGTCCTCACTGCGGAACACGGTCCCGATCACTGCTGCGCTCTCCGTCCTCCCCGCGGGGATCGGCACGTCCTTCAGGTGCGGGCTGATCGTCTCCCCCACCTCAAGGACGCCATGAGACGTAGTGGATGTTGCACGGAACGCGCCATTGGCTTGGGCGCCGCGGACGAAGGTGGGCGGCTTCCGCTGCCCACGGGACTCAGCGCTTGTGATGATCCCCCGGCGTTGAGAACATTCCCTCCATGTCTCGTTCGATGGCCCACGCAAGCGACTTCGATGTTCAGGAATTCGGCGACCAAAGCCGGATCGACATCCGGAGCACCATAGATCCCCTTTCACTCCAGGCCGACAACTCCCGGAAGGCCGACTTCCAGGACGCCCTCGCTTCGGCCGTCTCGCAGGCGACGAAAGGCGTTTTCATCCACGATGTCGAAGTGACCCTGGTGTGGCTGATCGAGGAATCCCGTCGCTACCAGACCCACATGGTGGCTGACCTCGACAACGTCATGAAGCCGATTCTGGACGCAGTCACGGGACCTGACGGCATCATGATCGACGACAATCAGATTCAATCGATCCGCGCCTCGTGGACGACCCCCGGGCAAACAGGCTTTGAGCTGCGGTTCACGGCGTTGACGGCCGACGACTACCTGTCTCGTCGCGAGGGGCTGAGTTTCGTGGAGTTCAGTGCGGACCGTTGCTACGTCTTGCCGGGAGTCGAGAGGTCGATACAGGCGGCTGTCGTGCGTGGGTACCGTGCGGCACTCGAGAGGTACCAAGAAATGCTCGGTCAGGCATCTCCGAGCACGCCGCGCGGAGCGTTCTTCCGTCGGTTCGCCCGTTTCCTCGTGCGCGACTGGGGAAGTTCGAGGTGCTCCACCACACCGAATTCTGACAGTCGCGCGAACGCCCGTTCAGCTCTGGTCGGGACGCCACGTGGACTGCCGTCGGCGCAACCAGACGATGAAGGCTCCGCTGACCAGAAGGATAATCAGCGGGCCGCTGAATTCGAAGAGTTCGTCAACCGGGCCCAGCGGGACGAACGCCGTCAAGTAGACCAGGAACACCAGGGCGGTCAGGACGAGGTACGCCCCGATGGCGATGCCCATCCCGATGTCACGCCCGTGCTGCCGACTGGGGTCCCGCCGCTCCTGGACCGTGACGTCGATGAGTGATGCCTGGCAGGTGAGGCGCGGGGCCGGCCCGTCGACGAGGACCGATAAGTGGATTGTCTGGCCCCGGGCGATGAGGCCGGGAGTGATGGTGACCGCGGTGTCCTCCACCGCGGTCGTGGGCGTGCGCAGGGAGGCCGCCAGCATGCCCAATATGTCCACGCCGTCATCGTGGGCAGTGCAGTGCCCCGCACTCACTCGTCATCCCCGCAGCGCCGCGACAGGAGATCGCTTACGGGACAACCCTTAGTACTCCGTCGTCTCGTTGTTCCACTTGTGGCTGGCCCTGGACGTCACGTCCTGGATCTGCTTGACGAACAACTGGAAGAGCAGCTTGGTCGCCTCGGTGTCCCCGAGGCTGAGGCTGAAGTCCCCGTGCTGTTCCGGCTTCATGCCGACGTACCCGCTGAGGTTTCCTTCGGCACCCGAACCCGTCGGGAAGGTGCGGTTCGCGCCGAAGATCTTGCGTAGTGCCGCGGCTGCTCCGGAGTTCCCGGACAGGGCCATGTTGTCCGGGCTGAACAGCAGTTCGTGCGCGCCGGGCTTGAGGGTGAACTCGAGGACGCGGGTCGCCGGGCCCCCGACGACCCTCCTGCCGGCGCTCCCTGCTGCCTTCTTGTGGTCCGCGTAATGCTGGTCGTGCTGGCTCTTGTAGTAGCGGTACGCCTGGTCCATGTCACCGAGGTGGTTCTTGACCGGCATGGCACCGACGGTGGACCCGGGTGCGTCCTTGGCCGCGTGGAAGTTGCTCGTGATCTGGGCGTCGTCCTGGTGCTCTCGCAGCCATGCCTCGGTGCCCGCCAGTTTGCCGGCACCGTTCCATTCGAGGATCGCGTCGGCTTCCTCGATGGTCATGGTCCGGAAGACCCGTAGTTCCTTCTGTCCTTCCCTCGCTGCCTGCGCCGTCAACGCCGTCAGGAGCTGGTTGGCCACGTCCGTGAGGATCACGTTGAGAGTCCGCCCCCTTCCCGGCGCGGTGGGGGCGACCGCGGGACGGTTTCCCGCCTCACCCTCCCAGTAGCCGTCGGTCCAGAGGTCCTGGATGTTGGCCGGGGTCTGCACCCGCTGCACGGCACCTGTCTGCTCGCTGCGCTGCGCCGGGACCGGTTCCGCAGCCGGCCGATCCGTGGCGAGTCCGGCTCCGTGTCCGGCTCCGTGTCCGGGTCCGGACAGTACCCGGCGGGCGTTCGCCTCGGCCGCGCGCTCGAAGCGGTCGGAGGGGTCGGACACCCGCAGTCCGCTGCCGTCGTCCGTGCCGGCCACCGGTCCCTGCCGCTGCTGGATGACATGGGTGAGTTCGTGGGCGAGCGTGTGCCGGTCCCCTCCGCCGCGGCCGATGACGACGTGGTTGCCGGACGTGTAGGCGCGGGCGCCGATCTCGGCGGCCGAACGCTGGGCCGCGGGATCGTCGTGGACGCGGACGTCGGAGAAGTCCGCGCCCATACGCGACTCCATGTCGGTGCGCGTGGCCTCGTCCAGCGGCCGGCCGCCGGAACGCAGCACGTCGGGGACGGTGGAGCGCTGTACCGGGGCCTGCCCGGGCCGGTGGTGGCCGCAGCCGTCGTCGTGCTGGTGCCGCTCCTCGCCCGGCCCGCCGGAGTGTGCCGCCCGCCGCAGCATCTGGACGACCGCGGCATTGCCCGCGCTGCGCTGCAGGGCCGGCAGTGCCGTAGCGGAGATCGGCGCCGCCTCCGCAGACTCGACGGCGGCCGTCGTGGCCGGGTGGCGGGTCGGGCGGGCCGCACGCTGGGCTTCCACCTCGTCGGACGACTTCCCGGGCTTGTGCGTACGCATGCGGAGCAGGCCTCTCCCCTGAGGTTCCATCAACTACCTGCTCCTGGGTACCGCGAACGGGCGCGCCGGGTGAAGGGCGATTCGGGCAGAGTCGGCCGGGGATTCGAGGCCGCGGCGACGCGTCCGGTTGCCCTTTCGCGCAACTGCCTTGCACCTGGGTCCGTTGGCCGCCCGGGCGTCCGGTGTGGCGCCCGCCGAGAGGGCCCGGCTCGCGGAACTCCTCACCTGAGCACCTCCGGACCCCTCGCCCGCGCGGCCCGTGAATCTCCGTTGCCTTCCCGGCAGGCGGTGACCTACCTTCCCGATCATGCTGCCACCGGTGGAAACGGATGAAGAGTGGGACGCCGTCGTCCCTGACGAGACGGTGATGCGGCCCGCCGTGGAGGACCTCTGTGCGCGCCTCGGCCTCGCCGGTCGTCCGCTGACCCGTTTCCCGGACGGATCGCAGCCGGTCTACGCGGTGGGCGACGACCATGTCCTCAAGCTGTTCCCGGGAGCCGCCGCGCAGGACGGCATCGCGGAAGGCCGTGTCCTCGCGCACGTCCAGGGGCGGCTGCCGGTGCCGACACCGCAGGTACGGGACTTCGGCCCGTACGAGAACGGCTGGCGGTACGTCCTGATGTCCCGGCTCCGCGGCGAGAACCTGGCCGCTTCCTGGGACCGCGTGCCGCGGAGCCATCGCGAACGGCTCGTCACCGAGATCGGCGAGACCCTGTCGGTGCTCCACTCACTCGACCACGGCCCCCTTGGGGACGTCCTCGGCCCCGGCGACTGGGGCGCGTTCCTGGAGCGCCAGAGTGCGGGTGCGATGGAACGGCAGCGCGACCGCGGACTGCCGGACTCCTGGCTGGAACAGATACCGGACTTCCTGGCCTCGGTTCCCCTCCCGCGCGAGCCTCGGCGCTCCCTGCTGCACACCGAGGTCATGCGTCAGCACTTCCTGGTCGATCCCGACGGGTGGCGGCTGACCGGACTGTTCGACTTCGAACCGGCCATGATCGGCGACCGCGCGTACGACTTCGTGGGCGTCGGCCTGTTCGTCACCCGGGGCGATCCGGCCCTGCTGGCCCGCCTCGCCAAGGCGTACGGCCACACGTTCGCACCGCCCGAACTCCTCGCGTACACCTTGCTGCACGTGTACAGCAACCTCCCTTGGTACATGCGGGAACTGCACGCGCCCGCCGAAGGGACGCTGCACTCCCTCGCGGAGGCATGGTTCGGCACGGTGTGACGAACGTCCGGCACATCGCACCCCGCACATCACGCAGCATGTCCGCACGGCGCGCAGCGCACCTCGCGCGGGAAGACTCACCAGCGGGCAGGGCCCGAGAAGGACGGCAGGAGCATGTGGCCACGGGTGAACGGCATGCGGGCGATGGAGCTGGGCACGCCTGGTGAGCTGCGCGCATCGCTGAACGCACTGGTACTGGCCGGACGGAAGACCGCCACCACCGGTCTGCTGTCCGAGTACGTCACGGAGACCGAGGGCCTGGAGTTCACGGGTGAGCGCTTGGCGCTCCTCGGGGACGAAGGGATGTACGTCGCCACGATCGAGATCACCGGTGTCGAGATCGCGCCGTTCAGCGACGTCACGTGGGAGCACGCCGCCGCCGAAGGCGAGGGCGACCGCTCGCTGGAGGACTGGCGCGCCGTCCACACCCGCTTCTGGGAGAGCATCGGCACTCCGGTAGAGGAGGACACACCGCTGGTGTGCCTGAGATTCCGCGTCGTCGAACGGGCGTGAGGCCGGAGGGTGATGCCTTCCTGATTCCCTCGCCGGCGGTTAGGGCGGATGGTCAGAGCCGACGGTTAAGGCGGACAGTTGGGGCCGACGGTTAGGGCGGATGGTCAGAGCGGACGGCTAGGGCGGATAGTTGGGGCCGACGGTTAGAGCGGCTGGTTAGGGCCGACGGTTAGCGCCGATAGCAAGCGCCGATCGTCAGTCCAAAACGATAGCCCGCTAACGATTTGCGCTACGGTGGAAACACGAATGGTGACCCCACCGGAGGGCCAGGATGAGCAGCGACGCGTGGACGATCGAACGGATCTGCGACGCCCTCGGAAACCCTGCTCTCGCCCAGCGCTTCCTCGGTGAGATCAACCGCGCGCCGGCGCACCAGCTCCTCACCGTCTTCGCCAAGTGGGAACGTATCGCCAAGGACGCCGTCGCCGCCGTCGAGCGTGGCCGCAAGCTCGCCGCGTACGACGCCCGCGGCGAAGAAACACCCGGCCCCTGGGTCGACGCCACCGACAAGGCGCAGGCCGCCGCCGACCGGTCACGGGCCAGCGGCGCCGCCTGATCAGGATCGGTTCATCCGACAGTCGGCGACCCGATACGCTGTGTCGCGGAAGGATCACTGTCCCGCCGTCCAGTGATTTCGCCGCACCCCCGAGGTGCCCGGAAATCAAGGACCACGCCTTGCAGTACCGGCTCAAGTACGACCCGGCAGCCGAAGCCGTGCACGAAGCGATGCCGCCCTCACCCAGCGAGGCGTTGACGCTCGCCTTCGCGGCCGCCTGCGACGATCCCATCGGCGCCACCCTGCCGTACGGCGAGGACGACGGCGTCATCCGGACCGTCCTCACCGACCAGGCCTTCGCCGTCCTCCTCATCGGCGGCACCCTCAAGACTGTCACCGTCCTTCAGATCAGCTACCTCGACTGACGTCGTGCCACCGCTCGAGTTCCCTGATCGCCTCGGACACGCCGCCCGGCCGGCGGAGGTGGTCCGGAGGTGGTCCGGATCGCTGCGAATCCTTCTGCGCTGACACGACTTCAGCGGCCGTAGGTGTTGCGGCAGAGTGCCGGAACGCCGTACGGGACGTTGATGCGTTCGGCTTCGCGGCACAGGGCGCGGATGTCCGCGGCTCCGGAGGTCGGGCGGGGCTGGACACGAGGCTTCGGCGTCTTTGGCTTCGGCGTCTTTGGCTTCGGCTTCGGCTTCAGCTTCGTCTTCGGTGTCGCCCGAGGCTTCTTCGGCGGCTTGGTGGTGGGTGGTGACTGGCGCTTCCTCGACCGGTTCTGGGTGGCGGGAGCGGATCGGCGAGCCTGCTCGGCGGCCGGCGACCCGGAGGCCTCGCGGCCGCGGTCTGCTGAGGTGCCGGGAGACCGGCGGCCGGGGTCGGGCTCGGTGGTGTCGAGCGCCTCGCGCGGCGCGTCCTGGGTGGGTACCGGCCACTCGCCGGGGAGCGGGGCGGGTGGGCGGTCGTCTGCGGGAGCGAGGCCTGCGGCCGGCCGTTCCTGATGGACCGGCGGGCCACTGGGGACGGCGACGCAGCCGGTAAGGGCCAGGAAGAGTGCGGCGCCGAGGAGCACGGGGACGGTGCGGCGGAGGTGCATGGGCTCCACGATCGCGGATCGGTGCGCGGCAGCGTGCGGGACTGGCGGGCGGGCCACCGTGACGGGTGAACGCCGGGCAGCCTTCTTGTCCGGCTGAGCGGGCACCGCGGCACTCGGGCTGCTCGAAGACCTCGCCATGGATCGGACTCGGGGGCCTGCCGAGCAGCCGCCGAGTGAGGCTGCGGGCGCCGTCCGCACCTCGCCCCCACCGGGATTTCAGCGCTCCGGAGCGACGGCGTCGGCCTGGGATTCGCCCTGCGCGTCGGACTCCTCTTCGCCCTGCGCGGCGGCCGCGGATGCGCCTGGTGTGCCGGACTGGGAGTCGGCCTGGGTCTCGGCCTGGGACTGGGCCTCTGACTCGGTCCGGGCTTCGGCCTGGGTCTGAGTCTTTGACTCGGTCTGGGACTCGGTCTGGGCTTTGGCCTGAGTCCCGGTCTGGGTTTCGGTCTGGGCTTCGGCCTGGTTCTCGGTCTGCGACTCCGTCTGGGCTTCGGCCCGGGCATCCGCCGGCGGCGTGTTCTCCGTCTGCGGTGGGATGAGGCGGGCGATGAGGCGAGGCCCGAGGAAGTGGCCGAGGAGGGTGGCCGTGGTGATCGAGGCGAGGGTGATGGTCCACGCGACGGGGCCGAGAGGGGTGCAGCCGAAGAACTGGCTGGCGCCGGGGGTCTGGATGATGGCCATGAGGACGGCCGCGGAGCCCAGGCCGGCGACGAGGACGTGACGGTCCGTGCCGCCGGTGGTGAGGGTCTGGGCGAGCTGGGTGCCGACCAGGGCGGCGAGGGAGACGGTGGAGGCGCGGCGGCCGCGTCCGGTGACGCGGGCGCCCGTCCAGGCCAGGCCGGCGCCGAGGGCGGTGACGACGCCGCGCAGCACCATTTCCCGGGTGAGCGAGGTGCCCAGCGAGCGGTGCGGGCCCTCGGCGAGGAGCCGTTCGCCGGTCTGCTCCGAGGGTTGGCGTACCGCGATGGCCAGGGAGGGTGCCAGGTCGGTGAGGAGGTTGACGAGCATGATCTGGCGCGCGTTGAGGGGCGTGGTGCCGGTGACCGTGGAGATGAGGACGCTGAAGGCGACTTCGCCGAAGTTGCCTCCGATGAGGATGGCGAGGGCTGCGCGGACGGAGGTCCACATGGCCCGGCCTTCCATCAGGGCGGCGACGATCGTCTCGAGCCTGTCGTCGGTGACGACGAGGTCCGCGGCGGCCGTCGCGGCCGGTGTGCCGCGGCGGCCGAGGGCGATGCCGACGTCGGCGAGCCTGATCGCGGGGGCGTCGTTGGCGCCGTCGCCGGTCATGGCGACGACTCGGCCGATGCGCTGGTAGGCCTGGACGATGCGGACCTTGTGCGTGGGGCTGCAGCGGGCGATGACGTCGACACCGGGCAGCAGCGCGTCCAGGGCGTCGTCGTCGAGTTCGTCGATCTCCGGGCCGGTGCACACCTTGGGCTCGTCGACGTCGATGATCGTCGAGGCGATGGCGTCCGCGGTGGCGGGGTGGTCGCCGGTGAGCATGACGGTGTGCACTCCGGCCTCGCGCAGTCGCGCGGTCGCGGGCGCGGCGCTGTCGCGGACGGGGTCGGCGAGGGTGAGGAAGCCGAGGAACACCAGGTCCCGCACGGTGTCGTCGCTGAGCTCCTCGTCGGGTTCCATGCGCCGTTCGGCGACGGCCAGGACCCTTCGCCCCGCTGCCGCGAGTTCCTCGGCCGCGCGAGCCAGAGCGCTTCTGTCCGCGTCGTCCAGCTTCGACGCGCCCTGGGGCCGGCGTCGGCGGGCGCAGCGGTCGATGACGTTCTCCGGGGCTCCCTTCACGCTGAGGAGGATTCCGCCGCTGGTGTGACCGGTGGTGGCGTGGTAGGCGCGGGCGGGTTCGAAAGGGAGGGCGTCCGTACGGCGCCACCGCGCGGCGCCCTGGCGGGTGGTGACGTTCGCGCGGCGGGCGCCGTCGACGATCGCCCGGTCGGTCTGGTGCGCCATCGGTTCGGCCTGCCGGGCGGGTGGGGTGGCGCGTAGGCCGGCGGCGAGGATGTCCTTGTGGAGGCCGTCGAGCCGGGTGGGGTCGGCCGGGCTGTCGCCGTCGCTGACGCCACTGAGCGTCAGGGTGCCTTCGGTGAGGGTGCCGGTCTTGTCGAAGCAGAGGATGTCGGCGCGGCCCAGTGCCTCGATGGTCCGGGGGTTGCGGACGAGGGCGCCGGCGTCGGCGAGGCGGCGTGCGGCGGCCAGTTGGGCGGCGTTGACCAGGAAGGGCAGACCCTCGGGCACGGAGGCGACGGCCAGGTTGACGGCGGAGGACAGGTTCTCGGTCAGGGGGCGTCCGTGCAGGAGCCCGGAGAGCGTGACGGCGACGGCGGACCCCAGGGCGATGGGCATGCTGGCGCGGGTCAGCGAGGAGAGGCGGGCCTCCACACCGGTTTCCGGTGCGGCCTGGCGGGCCGTGGCCAGGCTGCGCCCGGCTTCCGTCGCCGACCCCGTGGCCACGACGACGGCGGTGCCGCGTCCGGCGGAGACGGTGGTCCCCTCGTACAGCATCGAGCGGCGTTCGGTGAGGTGCGGGGTCACCACGGGAGCCGGGTCCTTGCTGACGGCCAGGGACTCGCCGGTGAGGGAGGATTCGTCGACTTCGAGGCCTTCGGCTTCCAGCAGCCGGCAGTCCGCCGGTACGACGTCCTCGGGCCTCAGGTGGATCACGTCGCCGGGTACCAGATCGGCGGAGGTGACCAGGCGTTCGCGTCCCTGCCGGCGTACGCGGGCGCCGATGGCCGACTGGGCGAAGAGCTGGGCCAGCGCCTTGTCGGTGCGTACCCGCTGGAAGCCGCCGACCAGGGCGGAGAGGGCGGTGATGGCGGCGACGAGGGCGGCGTCCGTGCGCGAGCCGACGGCCGCGGAGAGGGCTGCCCCGGCGGCGAGGATCGGGGTGAGGGGATTCGACAGCTCTTCGACGAAGGCGTAGGGCAGCGTGAGCTTCGCCGGCTCGCCGGCGACCGCGCCGGCGCTGCGGGCCGCCGCCTCCCGTGAGGTGAGGCCCTCCGGGCGGGTGTCCAGCCGTTCCATCACTCGGTCGGTGGGCATGAGGTGCCACGGAACGCTGGTCACCGGTGGCGTGAGCGGACGGCTCAGGAGCTGCCGGGCGCGCCAGGCGCCCAGGGCGAACGCCATGGCGGCGGAGGTGTTGCTGACCGCCAGGACCCGCGCGGTGGCCCGCCAGGCCGGCCCCTGCAGAGCGGCGACGGAGCCGATTCCGCTGCCGCCCGCGGCCAGATGGTGGCTGTCGCGGTCCACAATCGCTGCCGCCCCGGCGGCGTCGACAATGAGACCGGCGGCCTCGAGATCCGCCCCGACCAGGACATGGGCGCCCCAGGGCGTGTGCTCGTCCTCCCGGTGCACACCGATCGCACAGTCGGCCGCGGCCAGCGCCGCGCGGTCGCCGGAGACGAGAAGGACCACCGCGCCTTCCGCCTGAAGGTGACGAACGGCGGCGGCGAGCTGGTCGCCTGCCGGGACCACGGCGTCGGCGAACGCGAGTCCGGGGTCCTTGCGGTCGGATGCCACCACGACCCGTGCCCCGGCCCGCCGCGCCGCCGCCGCCACGGCCTCGGCGCCCGGAGCCGACGGGGTGCCGAGCCCCGCGACCGCCACCAGGCGCCGTTGCCGGGCCAGTCCCAGGCACTTCTCACTGCCGCGGCGCCGCAGGCGCTTGGCGGCCTTGCGGCCGGTCCGGCCTTTCAGGTCCAGTTCTTCCAGCGGCCCGAGGATCCAGTCGCCGTCGCGACGGACGGCTAGTGGCGCATCGGGGTCGAAGAGGGCGAACAGCTGCCGGGAGGCCTGCTCGGGCTCGATCTCGGGCCGCGCGGCGTCGGGGTTGGGCCGCCCGGCCTCAGGCTTGGGCTCGGTGACGGCCTTGGGCTCGGTGACGGCGTTGGAGGCCGCGGCCTCGGGCGTGGGCTCGGCCTCGGCGTCCGGCTCGGCGTGGGGGTCGGGCTCGGCGTTGGGGTCGGGCGGGGCGTTGGGGTCGGGCGGGGCGTTTGGCTCGGTTTTGGCCTTGCGATCGGCTTCGTTTCCGGTTTCGGCCTTGACCTTGGCCTTGGCCTTCGACTTGGGGTTCCCGAGGAGCTCCAGATCGATCAGCTCGAACCGGTTGCTTCGCAGAGCCGCTTCCTCGAGGACGATGGTGTCGACCTGCCCCAGGCGCCGCAGGGCGGTGCGGTCCATGGTCACCACTCCGCGCAGAGCCAGATGTCGGCCCAGGGTGGTGGCGTAGCCCTCCCTTCCGGCGTCGGGGGCCTTGGGCACGGACGCCACGGCCACGGCGATCGCCTTGCGCACACCGGCGAACGGCAGCGCGACGAGGCCCGCGGCGATGCCGGCGGCCATGGACCGCTCCGCGTACCGGTCCGCGGCGTCCTGCGGGGTCGGGCCGGACCTGTCGGCGACGAGGGCTTCGGCAGCGGCCTCCTCCGGGCCGCGTACCAGCCGTGCCTCGCCCTTGCGCCAGGCCGATCCTTCCGCGCTCGCCTCGCGCCACACCGCCAGACGCTGCAGCACGTCCAGGGTCAGTCCCCCGCCCCCGGTCGCCACGCCCTGCGCCAGGGCCCCGATCACCGGCAGCAAGGAGTCGTTGTGGTCGCCGTCTCCGGTGTCCTCGACGAGATGGCGAAGGCGTGGGTGCCGGGATACGGCGTCGATGCCACCGGCGACCTCCGGGGGCAGCCCGAACCACGGAGCGAGCCTGCGCAGCGTGACGAGGGCGAGGCCCAGGGTGTCCGCGACCAGTGCGGGAACGGCCGGGTAGGGCGCGCCTTCCGCAGGGTGATGCGGTTCGGGCTGCCAGTCGTCGAAGGCCTGCGCGTCGGCGGCGTGGTCGCCCTCGGCTCCTTCGACCAGCGCGACCAGCTCGCTCTGCGGCGGCGCCGGTGAGGCGACGGCGACGATCACCCGTTCCATGGGTGCGTTCACCCGCGCCCACAGCACTCCCGGATGCTGCTCCAGGGCCC
This sequence comes from Streptomyces sp. NPDC127114, assembly GCF_042677525.1. Taxonomy (NCBI): domain Bacteria; kingdom Bacillati; phylum Actinomycetota; class Actinomycetes; order Kitasatosporales; family Streptomycetaceae; genus Streptomyces; species Streptomyces sp. NPDC127114. The sequence goes on along the minus strand of NZ_JBHXTJ010000004.1, from coordinate 124,991 downwards.
GCTGCACCCGCTCGCGTACGGCTTCGCCGCCGGCGCCGTGCACGCCGGAGACCGCGATGTAGCAGCGGCCCGACGTCCAGGACACGTCACGGCCGGGTTCCATCAGGTCTTGTGCCGTTCCCAGGGCGGCTCGTGCCCCGGTGGCCAGCAGGGAGGCTCCCGTGCCCAGCAGGGATGCCCCTGTGCCCAGCAGGGAGGCGCCAGTGCCCAGCAGGGAGGCTCCTGTACCTGCCACGGAGACGGCGCCGGTGACGGCCGCGCCGAGGAAGGAAGGCAGCCGGGGAAGCGAGGCAGGCGCAGACGGCATGGCCCTCTTCTCCTCGCATCCGAGCGGTGTAAACGCATCAGGCTTCACCGGCAGTCTGGTCGAGCCGTGCGGAAGCAGCTACAGGTGGTAGCCCCATCGAGAAAGGCGACTCCGCAAGGCTCGGCAAGGCCAGGCAAGCCCCGGCAAGGCTCGCGAGGCGGACACGGCCCGGCACGGCACAGCCCCGCCCGCGGCGTAAACGCGTCCCCTGCGGCAGCAATAACCCGGCCCAAAACGGACAGACGGACAGGAGAAGGGTTCCGAAGGAAGCAAGCGAGGTGATCTTCGTGACCTCTCCGTCCCCCACGCACCACGCTTCGCCCTCGCAGCGCACGGTCACCCTCACCGTGCCCTCGCTCGGCAAGGTGGGGAGCGAGGCGATGAACGCCGCCATGCTGCCCGTGGCCGTGGCCCGGCAGGTCCTTCCCGCGAAGAAGGGGCTACCGCTCTACCTGGGCCTGGGCGTCCTCGCCGCCGCGGATGTACTGGCCTGGCCGGTCGCGGCCGGCATCGGTGTCGGGTACGCCGTACTGCGCAAGGACGGCGGCGTCCTCGCGGAGCCGCCCGGCGCCACCCACGACAAGCAGGCCACAGGGGCCATGCCAGGCACCCCGGCCATGTCCGAGTCGACCGGAGCCACCGAGCAGAAGAAGGCCGGCACGATCACCGCACGCCAGATCATGACCCCGGACGTCACCTGCATAGGCGCCAACGAGACCGTCGCGGAAGCGGCGAAGAAGATGACGGAACTCGGCGTCGGCTCCCTGCCCATCTGCGGCAGCGACGAAAAACTCAAGGGAATGCTCACCGACCGCGACATCGTCGTGAAGGTCATCGGGGCCGGCAAGGACCCCGCCGAGGTCAAGGCCGGGGCGCTCGCGCAGGGGGAGGTCGTGACCGTCCACGCCGACGACACGGCCGAACACGTCCTGCGCACCATGAGCCGGCACAAGATCCGCCGCCTGCCCGTCATCGACCATCACGTACTGGTCGGCATCGTCGCCCAGGCGGATGTCGCCCGCGCGCTGCCGGACGCCAGGGTCGGCGATCTGGTCGAGGACATCTCGAGCTAGAGCGAGAGTGATCAGGAGCAGGAGCTGCCAGAACCTACGAGGACGTGCCAGAACTCGCTACGGCGATGTGTGGCGGCGTCGCCGCCTCGTCAGGCTGTCGCCGCCGAGGCGGGTGGCGAAAGCGCCGGCGGAGGAGGGATCTGCCACGTAGAGAGAGCCTGCGGACCTCCCCGCTCCTGTCCAGGCTCGCGGCGGCGGCCGAGCGGGAGCCGGCGCGCTGTCCCTGCGGGAGCTGGCCCGCGAACCTCGGTCGAGGTGAGCCCCGCCCCCTCCAGCCGCCACTTCAGGACCAGGCGGCCGGGCGGCACGGTCGGCGATGCCCCGGCCCCGCCGCAGGCACGCCTGCCCGGGCGGGTGGGGGGCGGGGCGTCCCGCGCCTGCACCCGAGCTCGGCGGGCGTACGGCGTAGGTACGGCCTACGTACGGGTCCAGGCTAGGGCTCGTCGTCGACGGCCCCGGGAGCCAGCGCGGGGGAAGGAAGGATGTGCCGGGCTTCGGCGCCGGACCACCACACACCGATGGCGAGAACCGCGGTGGACTCCAGCAGTGCCGCGCGGGACAGCCCGCCGCAGGGCAGCGGTGAGCAGCCCATCGACGTGATCAGCTCCTCCGTGTGAGCGGCTGCGGCAGGTGTGTTGGCACAGAAGGGAACCGCCAGCGGCGCGCCCTCGAAGGCGGGTCGCGACAGGGTCCAGATGCTCTCGTGGCAGATGCCGAACACCTTGGCGACACCGGTGTCAGGTGCGGCGGCCGCGATGCGCGCGGCGACGGAGTCCGTGCCGCCGGTGGTCGTCAGGCTGGGCCCGTCCGCGCGGGGCGCCATGGGAACGGTGCAGTCGAGCACCGTCCTACCGGCCAGAGGAGCGGCGAACTCCGCGGCCAGCTTCGGCGCGCTGTCTGCCGGTACGGCCATCAGGACCGCCTCGCCCCAGGTCGCCGCCTCGCTCAGACTGCCTGAGGCGGCACCGGTTCGGGACGCGGCCACGGCCGCGGCTGCCACGTTCCGCCCGCCTACCAGGACTTGGTGACCGGCTCGTACCCAGGCACCACCCAGCGCCGTGGCCATCGAACCCGTACCGAGAATGCCGATGCGCATGATCCCGCTCCCCTTTGCTCTCGCCTCGTGGCATGTCGGTGCTGGACGCTAGGCGGTCTGATGCACACCGCGCGGTGCGCATCAGCCGGGCAGGATGGGCGCATGAGTGAGCGTGAGGAGCCGACGGGGGACGGGTTCGCGGCGGACTGCCGGGCCCGTGTCGCCTTCGAGGTGCTGGCGAACCGGTGGGACAGCGTCGTGGTCTTCACGCTCGGCGAGGGCGGGCCGATGCGTCCGCGTGTGCTGCTGGAGCGGATCGGCGGGATCAGCCCCAAGGTTCTCAACGACGCGTTGCGTCGGCTGGAGTACAACGGTCTGGTCGAGCGTCGCCGCTACGCCGAAGCGCCGCCGCGCGTCGACTACACCCTTACCGAGGCCGGTACGGCCCTGCTGGCCCCCATCCACGCGATGGGCGCCTGGGCCGCCCGTTACGCGGACAGCGTCCTGGCATCCCAGGACCGCTTCGACGCCCGCTGACGCCCCTCATCCGATACGTCTCAGGCGCGCCAAGGAGCGGGCCAGGCGCAGCCACTGGGAGCGCCCAACTGGAGAACGGGAGTTGAAACGTACGGTCACCCGCAGGTGAGGTCGAAGCGCGCACGTTCGACGGTGATCTCACCCGGGTCGGCCTCGCCGTCGAGGTCGGCGTCCTCGAAGACGATCTTCCTCTGCTCCTTGATGGTGAGGGTGCCGACGGGCGTGCCGTCGGCGGCGTGGATCGTGCGCTCGTCCTCGGAGACGGTGCTGAGGACGGTGTGGTACGGGCGGGCGAGGACAACCTTGAAGCGTTCGTAGTCGATTCCGCTCTGCACGTAGCGTCCGTCGGGCAGGTCCATGTGGAAGTCGTAGCTGTTGACGCCCTTGACGACCATGGCTCCGTCGGTGCGCAGGATCTGGGCGACAGTGTGCTCGACGACGGTGAACCGGCCGATGACGCCGAGCGGTAGGCAGCCTTCGAGCGGGCCCTCGCCGGTCTCGGTCTTGGTCTCGTCGATGGTGTCGATGACGACGGTGTCCGCCCGTGCCGGGGTCGTGACACACAGGCAGGCGGCAGCGGCCAGCGATGCGGCGGCGGCCGCGAAGCGGCGGATGCGTGCAGTGAGGTGCATGGGCTCGACGCTAGTGAGCCGGACGAGGCCCGGCACCGCGGGCACGACCATGCGGAGGAACGCGTGGCGGGAACCGCGGGGCGACCTCCGCGCCGGCGGCAGGGCGGGCAAGCGCCCGTGCCGCCGACGCCAAGCCGTCGGTGACCGGCAGACCGTCCCGACCGCGGTGCGGCGCCTCGGCAACGTCGTCACCGGCTAGGTCGGTTGCTAGGCCGGCCGGAGCCCGGCGTCGATGATGTGCTCGGCGAGTTCGCGGGCCGCGGCAGCGGGCGGCCGGTCTTCGGGGCGGGCGGCGCCGGTTGCGAGGAGGCCGTCGACGAGGAGGAGCAGCTGGTCGGCCGCGAAGCTGGGACGCGCGTGGCCGAGGGCGGCCAGCTCGTCGGTGAACAGCCCGTGGAGGGTGTGCCGGTAGGCCCGCGTGACCTCGTGGGCGGGATGCTGCCGGTCGGTGAGGGCAAGGTCGGCGGCGAGGTAGCGGCAGCCGTGGAAGTCCGGGCTTGCGGCGATGCGGCCGAGCCGGTCGACGACCGCGAGCAGCCGGGTCCGCGGGTCGTCCCCGGCTGCCTCCATGGTGGCCCGGTACTTCGCCACGTCCTCCGAGGTGCTGCGTCGCAGCACCTCGGCGATGAGGCCGTCCTTGCCGCCGAAGTGCTCGTACAGGGAACGGCGGGCAACGCCGGACGCCTTGAGCAGGGCGTCCACGCCGACGCCGACACCGTGCGTGTACGTCAGCTCCTGGGCGGCCAGCAACAGGCGTTCACGCGGGCCCGGCTTGGCGGTGACGGAAACGGTCATGGCGTGATTGTGCCAGCGCTTGACGCAGTAGATCAACCGGTCTATCTATATCTCGAATGAGAGTAGATCGACCGGTCTATCTCGCTCGCTGAGGGGGCGTCATGTTCGTGCACAGCACCGGCTGGGGCAGCCCCCGCCTCCGGCTCCCGCTTCAGCTGCGGCGCCCGCACCCGCACCGCACGGCACCGCACGGCACCGCACCGCACCGCACCGCACCGCACCGCACCGCACCGCACCGCACCGCACCGCACCGCACCGCACCGACCGGCGTACCACCCACGTCACGAGAAGGGCGCTCCCCCAATGCTGAGTTACCACCTGTCGCACAGCGGTGCCGGACTGGCCGGCCTCACCGTGCGCGAGCACGACATGCCCGTGCCCGGTCCCGGCCAGGCCCTGGTGGCCGTACGCGCGACGTCCCTGAGCTTTCGCGAACTCATGGTGCTGGACGGGACCTACGTGCTGCCGGTCAAGCCGGACGTCGTCCCGCTCTCGGACGGAGCCGGCGAGGTCGTCGCGATCGGCCCGGGCGCCGGAACCGTAGGCGTCGGTGACCGCGTGGCCGCCACGCTCTTCCCTTCGTGGCAGGACGGGCCGTTCGCCGTCGAGCACCTCGCACAGCGCGGCGGCTCGCTCGACGGCATGCTGACCGAGTTCGCGCTGCTCGACACGGACTCGCTGGTGGCCATCCCGGCACACCTGTCGTACGAGGAGGCGGCGACCCTGCCGTGCGTGGCCGTCACGGCATGGAACGCGCTCACCGGCGACGCAGCGGGCCTCGGTCCCGGCGACACCGTCGTCGTGCAGGGCTCCGGCGGCGTCTCGCTCTTCGCGCTCCAGTTCGCCAAGGCCCTCGGCGCGCGCGTGATCGCCACGACCAGCAGTCCCGTCAAGGCCGCGCGGCTGCGTGACCTCGGCGCCGACGAGGTCGTCGACTACACGGCCACGCCCGACTGGGCCGCCGAGGTCCGCACGCTCACCGGCGGCCGGGGCGCCAACCGCATCGTCGATGTCGCGGGGCTGCTCCACGAGTCGGTCCGCGCCATCGCCCTGTCGGGCACGATCGCGTGCGTCGGCTTCACCGGCAACGCCGCCGTGCCCCTCGACCCCGGTGCCCTGTTCGCGTCGGGCGCCACCGTCCGCAGCGTCGCCGTCGGCAGTCGCGCCCAGTTCACCGCGATGAACGCCTTCATCGAGACGCACGGACTGCGGCCCGTGACGGACCGCGTCTTCCCCTTCGACGCAGCCATGGACGCCTACCGTCACTTCGCGGCCGGCCGCTCCTTCGGCAAGGTCGTCATCAGCCACTCCTGAGCAGTACCTACGCCTCCGCGGGGCAGCTCTAGTGCCTGCCCCTGGAACCGGCAGTCTGCGCCCGCACCACCCGCGTCGCGACGCACATCGACCCGGCTCTCATCCGGAGGGATTGACCTAAGCGGTGTCTTCACAAATTGCACTCCCCCATAGGGGTGCAGTGGCGACGGCGGCTGGTTGCCGAGCACCGCGATAGCGGAGCTGTCGGGGTGTTTCGGCAACGCGGCGAGGGGCCGTGCCATGTGCCGCGGACGCGGCCAAGATTCGGAAAAGACGGCCTAGGTGCCGCGCCAGGCGTCACGGGCCCCTGCCGAGACCCGGAAGAGACGGCCTAGTCCAGAGACTCGGCCGTGAGTGCCGTGCCCGTCCGGGTGCGCAGGTGTACGGCCGTACGGCCCGTGCGGTGGGTCGTCACCAGGCCCGCACCGCGCAGTGCGCCGAGGTGCTGGGAGACGGCGCCGGCCGTGACGCCGAGGCGGGCGGCGAGATCCGGGGTGCTCAGCGGTTCTCCGAGCGCGGTGAGCAGGGCGGCACGGGTGCGGCCGAGGACGGCGGTGAGGCCCGCGGGCGTCGGGCGAGGCTGCTCCCAGAGCTGGCCGACACCGGAGGCGGGGTAGCGGATGGAGGCGGCGGTGCGCGGGGAGTAGTCGACGATCACGTCCGGCCAGCCGAAGACGGTCGGCATCAGCACCAGCCCGTGCCCGCCCGCGTCGACCGTCCACACCGCATCCGGGCGCCGACGCCCGTGCACCACCAACTCGCCGTCGCGCCACACCACGTCACCGTGCAACTGCGCGAAAAGGCCCTCGACCCCACCGTCCACCAGGGCCACTGCCCGCCTGCCCAGGTCCGCCTCCAGCACCGCGCGCATGCGCGCCCAGTGCGGGGCCACAAGACGGGCATGGCAGCGCGCCAGCGCGTCGGTGACCCGTTCCATCAGTACGGCCGGCTCCGGCAGCTCCCCACCTCGGGAGCCCAGCGCGGCAGCGCACTCCGCAGCGACGTACGCCGGGTCCATCGCCCGCAAGCACGCCAACTCGGCTTCGAACGAGGGCAGGCGCTTCTCCGGCACCGGAAACAGGAACGACGGCAGGCAGCCTTCGAGCAGTGTCCGCAGCAACCGTGACTCCGACTCCCCCGTCATCACCGGTTCCGCCTCGCGCACCCACGACCGGTGCACCGCGTGCCCGCCGACACCAAGCGCCGCCCGCACCCCGAGCACGGTCTCGGCCAGCGGTGAGACCGCGAACCGCACCCGCGCCACCTCGGCCGCCGAGAGCCGGATCTCCACGGCCAAGTCCGCCCCCTCCTCTGATCGTTTAGCCGTGGCTGAACGATAGCCGGGTCTCGTCACCACCCCACACGCTGTCCGGCATGGAGTTGTTCACCTCGTACGACGGAACCACGCTCGCCTTCCGCATTGTCGGAGAGGGCCCGCCGCTGCTCTGCCTCCCCGGCGGTCCCGGCCGGGCCGCCGCGTACCTCGGCGACCTCGGCGGCCTGTCCGCCCACCGCACCCTGATCCTGCCCGACACGCGCGGGACCGGCGCCTCCGCGATGCCTGCCGATCTGGCCACCTGCCGAGTCGACCGCCTGGTGGCCGACGTCGAGGCGCTGCGCCGCCACCTCGCGCTCGACCGAGTCGACCTGCTCGGCCACTCCGCCGGAGGCAGCCTGGCCATGCTCTACGCCGCCGGCCACCCCGACCGGCTGAACAGCCTGACCTTGGTCGCCCCCTCGTTCGCCGCCGTCGGACTGCCCTCCGACACCGGGGCGGAGGAGGTGATCGCCGCCCGCGCGGCCGAGCCCTGGCACGCCGAGGCCGTGACGGCACACGGGCACATGAGGACCGCGAAGACCTTTGCCGAGGCCGCGCCGCATCGCTTCGCCTTCGAGCCGCTGATGTACGGCCGCTGGGACGACGCCGCCCGTGCCCATGCCGCGGCCGACCCGGCCCAGCGTTCGCTGCCCGTCAGCGAGCACTACTACAAGGACTACACACCCGACACCGACGAACTCCGCCACCGCCTGAATGCCCTGCCCTGCCCGACGCTGCTCATCGCGGGCGAGGTCGACCTGTGGCCCACCGCCAGGTCCGCCGCCGACGCCGCGTCACTCTTCCCCAAGGTGACCCTCGGCGTCCAGCGGAGCGCCGGTCACTATCCATGGCTGGACGGCCCACAGGCGTTCACGACAACGGTCGAGCGCTTCCTCTCCGCAGCGGACCGAACGCACTCGCACAGCTCCGGGGGGAGCGAGGAGTTCGTCACCGCCCGCTGAAGTGGTGGAGCGGGATGGTGAGGCAGGCCGGTGGGGATGGGACGGAGGTCGTCGAAGTCGACGCTGTCTGCGCGCGGATCGTGGGGCTCTGCCCTTCCCCACCGACGTCCGCCATCTGCTCGACGCGCTCACCGCGCAGCACCTGACCTCCGGGCCTACGGTGGCGTCATGAGCGACCCGGAGAAGAACAAGGCTGCGGCCAAGGCGTTCTACGACCTGATGTTCAACCAGTGCCGCCCCGCCGAGGCCGTCGACCAGTACGTCGGCGACACGTACATCCAGCACAATCCGCACGTGGGCGACGGCAAGCAGGCGTTCATCGACTACTTCGAGCGCATGGCCGCCGACTACCCCGGAAAGCACGTCACCTTCGAACGGGCCTTCGCCGACGGCGACCACGTCATCCTGCACTGTCACCAGACCTGGCCCGGCGACGAGGACTACGCGGGCATCGACATCTTCCGCTTCGACACCGACGGCAAGATCGTCGAACACTGGGACGTCCTCCAGGTGATCCCGCCCACCTCCAGGAACGACAACACCATGTTCTGAGCTGGGCATCGGACTCACCGGCCCGGGACAGCGTGGTGTGGTCAGGGGCCGAGTCAGGTCGAGCGACCCTCCCCTGCCCCTCGCCCTCCCCTCCGGGACGCGCTCAGCTGCCCGGCCCCGGGCCGGGACGGGTCGGACCCGGGAAGACCGGACTCCGGGAGGCCGGGCCGGAGGGTCTCGGACGGCCGCCCCGACCGTGTGTCAGATGACAGCGAGCCGGTCCACCAGCAGCTCCACCCTCCGCTCGGCGTCCGCCGACGGCAGCCGTCCCGCCCGGGTCAGGGTGGCCAGCCCGTGCAGGGCCGCCCAGAACACCTCGGTGAACAGCCCCGCGTGGACGCCGTCCCCCGCGACCTCATCGAGGTTTTCCAGAAGGGCGGCGAAGGCGTCCTTGAGGGGTTCGGGGGTGTCCTCCTGCGCGAAGGCCAGGCCGCCGTCGAGCTGGAACATCGCGTCGTAGACCGCCGGGTTGCGCTCCGCGAAGTCGAGGTACGCGCGGGCGAGGGCAAGGACCCGCGTGCGAGGGCCGTCCGCGGCGGAGGCCGCGGCCCTCAGCGCCGCGGCCATCTCGGCGGCACCCTCCAGCGCTACGGCCCCGATGATCTCGCGCTTGCCGCGGAAATGGCTGTAGAGGACGGGCTGGCTGTACTCGATGCGCTCGGCGAGGCGGCGGGTGGTAACCGCGTCCCAGCTCTGCTGCTCGGCGAGTTCGCGGGCCGTCGCGACGATGAGGCGCTCGCGGTCCGCCCTTTCGCGCTGCTTGCGTTCCTGTACCGACATGATTCGATCCTAGCACCGCTAGACAACCGAGCGGCAGCAGTACTAGCGTTGCTTCATCAGCTAGCAGCGCTAGATCTCTGGAGGGGTCGTCATGCTCAACGCACTTGAGGTGTTCACCACCGTGACCGTCGGGCTGATGGTGGGGGTGGAGTTCTCCGTCGCCTTCGTCATCAACCCGATCCTCAACGCGCTCCCCGAGGACAGCGGTCAACTCGGCCGCGCCCACGGCGGCCGCATGCTCGGCGCCCTGATGCCGGTCTGGTACATCGGCTCGCTCGTCCTCGTCGCGGCCTGGGCCGTCGCCGGATGGCGCCACGACGGCGCCGGCCTCGTCGTCGTCGCCGGAGCGCTGCTGATCGTCAGCGTGGTGATGTCGGTCCTGCTGCTCGTCCCGATCAACAACCGGGGCAAGACGTGGACCCCCGAGAACCGGCCCGCCGACTGGAAGCAGCAGATGAACCGCTGGGACCGCTACCACTACGCCCGCGTCGCCGTCATCATCGCCGCCTTCACCCTGCTGGTCACCGCCCTCACCTGAGCACAGCGCCGCCCACCTGCCCGAACGCACCGGGCCCCGACCTTGGGCAGCTCCTAGGATCTACGTATGGCGACACGACTCGTGCAGATCAACATGAAGGCCCGGGACGACTCCGCGCTCGGCCGGTTCTGGGCGGAGGCACTCGGTTGGGGGACCGACAGCGAGGCACCAGGTGTGACCAACCTCGAACCCCTCGGCTTCACCTACCCCGACCCCTCGGCGGTCTGCATCGACATCATCACCCGACCGGAGCCCAAGACGGTGAAGAACCGGGTGCACATCGATCTGGCCACCACCTCGAGTGCCCATCAGGCGCAGTTGGTCGCACGCCTGAAGGACCTCGGCGCCACACTCGCCGACGTGGGTCAAGGCGACGTGCCCTGGACGGTCATGGCCGACCCGGAAGGCAACGAGTTCTGCGTCCTGGAGCCCCGCCCGATCTACGGGGACACCGGGCCGATCGCCGCCGTGGTGGTCGACTGCACCGATCCACGGGCGATGGCCCGGTTCTGGGACGAGGCGATGGACTGGACGCTGCACGAGGTCACCGACGACCAGGCGACCATGCGCTCCTCCAAGGGCGTCGGCCCTTACCTGGAGTTCGTCCGTACTCCCGACACCAAGACCGTGTGGAACCGCGTCCACCTCGACATCAGCCCCTACCTCGGGGACGACCCGGCTGCAGAGGAGGCCCGGCTGCGCGCTCTGGGCGCCACCGATCCCGGCATCGACCAGTCCGCGATCTCCTGGACGGTTCTGGCGGACCCTGAGGGCAACGAGTTCTGCCTCCTCTCCCCTCGCTGACCCACCGGGGCGCCGCCGCGGCGCAACGCCGCCGCGCCGCCGTGTCAGCACCGGACATGCGGAAGCGCGGCGGCGAACGTCAACGAACCACCGGGGCATACGTCGTCGGGCTGATGTCCCATGAGCAGCCCCGCGGGATGCCGGCAAGGTCGCGACCCACCCGGCAACGGGCCGACAACACCGGCTCTTCACAGGGCCCAGATGCTGCCGCCCCCAGCCCTCGCGCGCACCGAGAGGGTTCGTCGCTCTGCGCATTCCCCCGACTACGTGCGGCTAGGATCGCGGCCGTTGCCGCAGCCACGCGGCACCGAGAAAGGGGCATACGGATGGCCATCATCGTCACCTTCGACTTCCCTGGCGCCGGGCAGGAGCTCTACGACACGGTCATCGACCGCATGACCGGCGGTCGAGGCTTCACCCGGTTCGCGGACGTGCCCGTCTCGGGTCTCATCTCTCACGCGGCCGGGCCGGCCGAGGGCGCGTTCCGTGTGACGGAGGTCTGGGAGAGCGTGGAAGCCCTTGAGGCCCACGCAGAAGCCTTCGGCCCGGTCCTGGCCGACCTCGGCCACGCCGACGTCCAGCCCACGATCATCCCGGCACACAACGTCGTCATCCGGTAGGACCGTTCCGGACGTCGACGGCGATCGGTGCCTGCTGGTGGACCCCGAGCAGGCGCGCCGAGGCGGCGGGGAGAACAGCGAATTCGTCTGGCCGTGGGTCGCCCGCTGGTGGCAGTATCTGCGGGATGTCCCCTTCCCTTCAGGTCGGTCCGTACACCGTCATCGCGCTCGCCGACGGCGAGGGTCCCTTCTTCTCCCCCAGGGCGGAGGCGTTTCCCGATGCCACCGCCGAGCAGTGGGCGGCGGCCGACCGGCTCGATCCCGGGGCGCTTGACGCAGACGGACGTTGGTGGCTCCCGTTCCGCGCGTTCGCGATCCGCAGCGACCAGGGTGTGACGGTGGTCGATGCGGGGATCGGCCCGGTCGACAGTCCGGCGGCCTCATGGGCGCCCGTACCCGGAGTGCTCCCGGCTTCGCTGGCCGCCGCGGGGATCGAACCGTCGGACGTGGACAGCGTGGTGCTCACGCACCTCCACACCGACCACGTGGGCTGGGCCGTCGTCGGCGGCGAGCAGGCTCGGCCGTTCTTTCCGAACGCCGAATACCTGTTGCAGCAGGCCGAACTCGACGCGATCGACGAGATCAACCCCCAGCTGCGCGCCACGGTGATCGATCCGCTCCGGAAGGCCGGCCGGCTACGGCTGCTCGACGGCGACACCCCGCTGCGCGGCGGCGAGCGCGTCATCGCCACACCCGGTCACACGCCCGGGCACCAGAGCGTGCTCGTCGCATCCGGACGCGAACTGGTCGCCGTCACCGGTGACCTGCTCGTCCACGCGATCCAGCTGCTCCATCCCGAACTCGCCTACGCCCACGAGATGGACCCCGAGCAGGCGAGGAAGTCGAGGGAACGGGTGCTCCACAACGGGGACGTCGGCAGCCTCCGTCTCGCGACCCCGCACCTGTCCGAGCCGTTCGTCGCTCGCTGACCCACCTTCTCGACGCCGAAGGGCCGATGGGACGTCGGTCGCCCGCACCTCCCGAGCGATCGGCAGCACGGGTCCGGCTGTTAGGGGTCATGACGGTGTCGACGGTTCGGTCGTGGACGGTCTGGCGCGGACGACAGCCTGGTCGCCTCGGGGGCCGAACAGGTGCAGGATCTCCACGGCGTCCGTGTCCGCGGGGCCGAACCAGTGGGGCTCCGTCGTGTCGAACTCGGCCACTTCGCCCGGCCGTAGCGTGATGTCCTCCGCCCCCAGGATGAGCCGGAGTCGGCCCGCGAGGACGTAGAGCCATTCGTAGCCCTCGTGGGTGACCAGTTCCGGTGGGCGGGGTGCCAGCACCTGCTTGAAGACCTGCACCCGGCCCGGATACTGGGTCAGGGGCACGAGGACGCTCCCGCGCTGCTTGCGCAGGGGCCGCAGATGGACCCGGGGGTCGCCGCTGGCCGGCGCCGCCACCAGCTGGTCGAGTGCGACGTTGTGGGCCCGTGCCAGCGGGATGAGCAGGTCCAGCGTCGGTCGCCGTCGGCCAGATTCCACCCTGGACAGGGTGCTGACGGAGATTCCCGTCGTGACCGCGAGCGCCTCGAGCGTGAGTCCCCGCTCCCGCCGGAGCTTGCGCAGCCGGGGACCGATGCCGTCGAGGATCTGCTCCAGCTCGGCGCCACTGATTCCTTTGCTCATGGCTCCAGTTTTGCAGTGTTCGCAAAATTCGTGGGCTTGAAGCCCCGCCTGGGCTGAGCCTTGCCGGGCATCGTTCCCCGCACATCAGAGGTAGGCCGTGACTGCGACGACTCCCCAGCCATCTCCCTCCACTCCCCCTACGCCCCCTACGCCCTCTGCTCCCTCTGCATCCCCCGTGCTGAGTGCGCGCAGACGCTGGACGGTGCTGGCCGTCTGCTGCCTGAGCATGTTCCTGGTGGGCCTGGACACCACCATCGTCAACGTGGGTCTGCCGGCCATCGGGCGCGGCCTCGACGTCGACACGCGCGGTCTGGAATGGATCGTGGACGGCTACACCCTCGTCCTGGCCAGTTGTCTGATCTCCTCCGGCGCGCTGGCGGATCGCTTCGGACGCCGCCGCGTGTTCCAGTGCGGGCTGGCCGTGTTCGGTGCGGCCTCGATGGTCTGCGCGCTCGCCCCGTCGGCAGGCGTGCTCATCGCGGCCCGTGCCCTTCAGGGCGTCGGCGCGTCGATGCTCAGCCCCGTGGCGCTCGCGATCGTGGTGAACGCGATGCCGGACGCGAAGGAACGGGCCCAGGCGATCGGCATCTGGGCGTCGGTGTTCGGACTGAGCATGGCCGCCGGACCGGTCACGGGCGGCGCGCTGCTCGCCGGTCTCGACTGGCGGGCGCTGTTCTGGATCAACGCACCCGTCATCGCGGCCGCTCTGCTGCTCAGCGCGGTGTTCGTGCCCGAGTCGCGGGCGGCGCGCGCCCGCCGGCTCGACCTGCCCGGCCAGGTCCTGCTGACCCTGCTGCTCGCCCTCGCCGTCGGCGTCCTGATCGAAGCCCCGCGCATCGGCTGGACGTCACCCGCGGCCCTTGCCGGATACGCGGGAGCCGCCGCGGCGGCGGCCGGCTTCGTGTGGGTCGAGTCCCGCCGGCCCGAGCCGCTGATGGATCTGGCGCTCTTCCGTCGGCCGGTCTTCGGCGGCGCGGTCGTCGGCGCGGTGGCCGTCTTCGTCGCCCTGAACATGACACTGCTGCTGAACACCCTCTACCTTCAGCACACACGGCACTGGACACCGCTGGCCGCCGGCGTGGCCACCCTGCCCCTGGCCGTAGGAGCGACCGTCTGCGCTCCGTGGTCCGGTCGCATGACCGGCCGCAGGGGACCCCGGCTTCCGCTGCTCCTCGCCGGCGGTTTCATCACGGCGGGCGGACTCTGCCTGGTCCGGCTCAGCCCGCACACCAGCGTGGTGCTGCTCCTGGCCGCGTACCTGCTCATCGGCATCGGGTTCGGCTTCGCCAACGCCCCGATCACCAACACCGCCGTCAACGGACTGCCGCCCGCCCGGGCCGGCGTGGCAGGAGCCGTCACCTCCACCGCGCGGCAACTCGGCGCGGCCCTCGGCATCGCCCTCGCCGGCGGCCTGATCACCGGCGCGGACCCGGCAGGCCTCGCGATCGCCTCCCGCCCGGGCTGGATCCTGGTCGCCGGATGCGGCGTCCTGCTGTTCCTCGTCGCCCGCACATCCCGCCCGAAGCCCGCCACCCTGGACGGCCTCGCCTCCGCACGAGCGCGGTAAGCCGCGCGGCGCTCGCTGCCCGGCTCGCGAGAGGAACCGGGGACGGACCGACTCCGTAGCAGCAGCCGTCTCCGCCTCCGTAGCCGTCTCTGTCTCGTCTCCGCAGCCACAGCCACAGCCACAGCCACAACCACTCCAACTGCCCGTGCCTGACCTCGCATTCTGTCCTGAACCGAAGTTGACAGCCAGGCAGCAGGGGCAGCAGAGTCACGGCAGGTGGACACGAATGATCTTTCTCCCGCCGAACTGAGGGTGTGGCACGCCTTCCCCAAAGGCGCCTCCGTCGACCTGCGCACTGCCGACGACGAGGACGCGGCAGACGGAGCGAACTGGGGCCCGGAGCGGACCGTACGGGCCGAGGTACTGCGGGCGCTGCTCCTGGGCGGTCCTCTCCAGGAGAGGGAGATACCCGCCCTCAGACTCGCCGGCGCACGGATCACCGGGACCCTCGACCTGGCGTACGGCACGATCGAGCACGCCCTGCACCTGAACGACTGCTACTTCGAGGACACGCCGCTGCTCTACGCCGCCAGGCTGCGTCAGCTGAACCTGAGTGGCTCCGTCCTGCCCGGCCTGGCCGCCGCCACCGTACAGGTGGAGGGTTTGGTGCAGCTGTCCGGCTGCCGGTTCCGCGGGCTGGTACGGCTCGGCGGGGCCCGGATCGACGGGGCGCTGTTCATGGACGGGTGCGACATCGACCCTCCGGACACCACCAAGTGGCCCGCGCTACGGCTCGGCCACGCGACCATCGGCGACAACCTGTACGCGCCCGGCCTGCGGACGCGCGGAGAGGTGCGCCTCAGCGGCGCATCCGTCGCCGGGGCCGTCACCCTCGACAACGCGACGCTCCATCACCCTTCCGGCGCCGCCCTCGACGCGCAGACCCTCACCGTGGGCAGCGACCTCCACATGCGGCACACGGCCGTACACGGCTGGATCGGCCTGCGGGGTGCCCGCGTCCCGGGGCGGCTCGACCTGTCGTACGCACAGCTGTCGAACCCCGGCGGCACGGCTCTGCGTGCCGGCAGCTGCGTCATCGGCGAGCTCTGGCTGCGCAAGGGACCGCCCATGCAGGGCGCCCTGAACATGCGCCGGTCCCAGATCGACGTCATGTTCCTGGAACCCGACGTGCTGCCGGACGAGGTGATGCTGAACGGTCTGGTCTACACCACCCTCACTCCGCACGAGCCCGCGGAGCGCCGCCTCCCCATGCTGCACAACGAGAGCGAGGGTTATCTGCCGCACGGCTACGAGCAGCTCACCGGGGCCTTCCTCAGGGTCGGCGACGACCATGCCGCCCGCGTCGTCCAGCTCGCCAAACTCCGCCGGCACCGCCGCACCCTGCCCTGGCACGGCCGGATCTGGGGGCACCTCCAGGAAGCCACCGTCGGCTACGGCTTCCGCCCCCTGCTCGCGGGCTTCTGGCTCCTGTCCCTGCTCGCCGTCGGGTCGGTCGTCTACGGCCTGCACCACCCGCCAGCGCTCAAGCCGGACGAGGCACCCGAGTTCCATCCCGTGTTCTTCACCCTCGACCTGCTGCTTCCGGTCATCTCCTTCGGCCAGGAGCAGGCCTTCGCCCCGCGCGGCTGGTACCAGACCCTTTCCTACGCCCTCGTCGTGGCCGGATGGGTACTGGCCACCACCGTCTTCGCCGGCGTGACCCGCACCATCAGCCGGGGAGCCGGGCCCGGAGGCGGGCCCTGATCAACGCCTGCTGCGTGGTACGGCGGGCAGCGCCGACGCAACTGCGTGGTGCGGCCGGAAGACCGGCCGACCGCGCTTCGCAGCCCGGTTTCGGACCGGTCACGGCGGCAGCGATGAGTTTCCGTGGTACGGACGGTCCTACCACTGATGCCTACGACACAGGAGGAAGACAGATGGCTCAGCTGCTGAGAGTCCAGAACTTCAACGTCTCGAGTGACGGAATCGGCGCCGGTGAGGACCAGAGCCTTGAGCGTCCTTTCGGCCACGTCGATCCGGGGCGGCTGTTCGCCTGGGCCGGCGCCACGGCGAGCTGGCCCATGCGCACCGACCCCGGCGGCAGCCGTGGCCTCGACGACTACCTGACCCGGGACTTCGCCCGGAACATCGGCGCCGAGATCATGGGCCGCAACAAGTTCGGCCCCCAGCGCGGCCCCTGGAAGGACGAGGAGTGGCTCGGCTGGTGGGGCGACGAACCGCCTTTCCACACACCGGTGTTCGTCATGACGCACCACAAGCGTCCTTCGTTCACACTCTCCGACACCACGTTCCACTTCGTCGACGGTGATCCCGCCACCGTCCTCGCGCAGGCCCGGGAGGCGGCGCAGGGCAAGGACGTCCGGCTCGGCGGCGGGGTAACGACGATCCGGCAGTTCCTCGACGCCGACCTCGTCGACACCATGCACGTGGCCGTCTCCCCGGTGAAGCTGGGATCCGGCCTGCGCCTGTGGGACTCCCCCGACGAGCTGCTGGACCGCTTCCACCTCGACGTCGTCCCGAGCCCGAGCGGCGTGACGCACCACCTGTTCTGGCGGAAGTGACCGGCAGCGGGGGGGGGCCGGGCCGCGGCCGGCGGCCCCCCCCGTTATCAGAGGGGGGGTGGGGGCCGGGGGGGGGGGGGCGGTGGCGCGGGGGGCGCGAGGCCGGCCGGGCTTGCCGC
>NZ_JBHXTJ010000004.1:0-107880 GCF_042677525.1 Streptomyces sp. NPDC127114 | reverse complement strand
CCACCCCCCTCGCGGCGCCCCCGCCCCCGCGCGGGTGGCCCCCCCCCCTGTCCGGGCGCTCGGCCCCGGCCGGGGGCCCCCCGGCCACGCCCCCGGCGGCCACCGCTCTTCTCAGGAGGGGAAGTCAGCAGGGAGGGGATGAGAGTGGAGTCCGGCGCCACGGGCACTTCGACGGGGGTGCGTCGGCGGGCGGAAAGCGGACGTACGCTGCGCCCATGGATGACCCCGTGCTCACCGCCCGCGAACTGGTGCGGGACCGATTTCCCGCCGCCCGGGCGGCCTTTCTCGCCGGCAGTGTGCTGACCGACCGCCGGACGCCCACATCCGATCTGGACATCGTGGTCCTCTTGGATGGGCCGCCCGCCCCCAGCCGGGAGAACCTGGTGTATCGCGGATGGCCGGTGGAGCTGTTCGTGCAAACGGAGGCCGTCTGGAAAGGCTTCGCCGACCAGGAGACCGCGAAGCGGAGTTCGCCGCTGCTCGCTATGTGTGCTGACGGGATGCTCCTGCTGGACACGGATGGGCTGGGCGCTGCGCTCCAGGACGATGCGCGAAAGCGTTGGGCTGCGGGCCCGCCGCCGCTCTCGGACCGTGAGCGTGACTACCAGCGGTACGTCCTGACCGACTTGGTCGATGACCTGCGCGGCTGCACGGACCCTGCAGAGCGGATGTACTTGGTCTCGCACATGCTGCAGCGCGCCTCGGAGCTCGTCCTCCTGGTCGGCGGGCACTGGCTCGGCGGAGGCAAATGGTTGTCGAGGCGGCTGGCTGCGGCCGATCCGGAGATGCACCGTGCGTTGTCCGAGGCTGCCGCGCAGGCGATCGCCGGGGACAAGGAGGTCTTCGCCGAGGTCGTGGCAGAGGTATTGGACCTGGCCGGCGGCCCACTGTGGGACGGGTATGCCATCCGATGAGTCGATGAGGGCAACCACACGTCCGAAGAAAGTCCGGTACCAGCAGAGTCTGCTGGGGATCACGACGCCGGGCGGGATGCGTTTGCTGTGGCGTTCGCACTTGCGAGATGACTTCTACGCGTGCCTGCGCGCTCATGGCGACGCACTGTTCGAGCTGACGGACGCCCTGCTGTGTGCGGACGGGCCGGTGAGGACGCCGGTGGAGCTGACACTGCTGGCCGAGCATCGCCAAGGGCACGGCGCGCTGTACGCGGCGTTGAACGAAGGCCGTATCGACGCGACCAGCTGCCGCCGGACGCTTGCCGCCTTGCCGCAGCCGCAGGCCGCCAACCACCGACTCGTCCTGGCCGTGGACGTGACCAACTGGCTGCGGCCGGACGCCGATTGCAGCCTGAACCGCCTGTTCTGCCACACCTTCGGCCGCGGCCGGGACCAGCACCTGATGAGGGTCGCGGCCAGAGCGCGGATGCCGGTCATGGCGCCGCTTGGTGTTCGTCGGCTCTGCGCTTGCGGGCGGCGAGCCTAGGGCCGGGCCCGCTGCTCCAGGCGTCGCACTTCCCGGCTCGTCCGTTCGGCGGTTCGACGCGCCTCACGCAGGGCGCCCTGTGCGCTCTTCACCGCCCTGGCCGCCGCTGCCACGGCCTCCGCGGCCTTGAGCTCGGTCTGACGAGCCTGCTCCAGCTCGCGCTCCAAGCGGTGAACGTGGTGGGCCGCCTCGTCCTTCTTCGCCTCGGCGGCATCCTGCGCCTGCTGTGCCTCGCCGACCTCGCGCTCGCGCCGGGCGGCCTCGGTGTCGGCCTCCTTTGCCGCCGCACGGGCGCGCTCGAGTTCACGCCGCCGCTGCCGCCGCTGCTCCTCCTCCTCGCGGTCCGGCGTCTCCTTCGCCGCGGGCTTCTCCTTCGGCGCGGAGTCGCCCTCCGGCTCATGCCGCTTCTTCGGCGCGGGCTTCTTCGCCGGTGTCGGGTGGACGGGCGTCTCCAGCGGGGCGACTGCGGCGAATCCCACCGCGGCCTCGGGCACCTTCGCCAGCCGTCCCTTCGCCCACAGCTCGGCGACGTCCGGGTGGGCGAGCACGCCGTGGAGAATCTGCTCGATCTCGCGCAGCACCGCGTCGCTGACCGGCTGCCCGGCCTCCCGGGCCAGGACGGCGGCCGTGTGGGCGAGCGCGGTGACGAGCTGGTGGCGTCGGCGGCTCGCCGCCCGTAGCTGCTCGGCGTCGAGGGTGCGGTGCGCCTCGCGCAGGGTTTCCCCCAGCGCCAGGAACTGCTCTGCCTCCTTGGCCCGCTGACGGGCCAGGAGGTTCGCGGCCCACGCCGAGAGCGGTGGCCGGCGCAGGCCGGCGATCGCCTTCGCCGCAGCGGGGTCCTTCGCTCTGCGGGCCTCGGCGACATAGGCGTCCCGCGCCGCGGTGAACTCCGACGGCTTGAGCCCGTACAGCTCATCGGCGATCAGCTCGACATCCACCACTCCACTGTGCGCGGCCCGCACCGGACCGGGGCGACCGCGCGGCAGCGGCTACGCCGGATGGCCGGTCAGGTCACCCGTGAGAACGGGACGGGAAGTGGGTGGGACGAGAATGGGCGGCGTCGTGGCGCTGGACCTCGACCCACTCCCCTCGGGGGTGCCTCCGGGGCCAGGCACGTGGTCAGAGCGTCAGGTAGCGGTAGTGCCTCAGGCGTAAGCCGGCGGCCTTCTCGGTCATGCCGAGGGCTGCCGCGACCTGGGCGACCGCGTCTTCCTCCCCGCCGCCGAGGAACCTGGTGGCCAGGGGTCCGAAGAGGGCAACGGCCGATTCGAGTTCGTTCGCGGCCTTCAGCACGGTGAGCGGGTGGTCGTCGACGAGTTCGTCCAGGCGTTCGTGCAGCCGGTTCAGCAGGTCGGCGACGTCCTCGGGCAGCGGCACCGTGCGCGCCGCGACCTCGTCCAGGTGAGCCTCCCAGTCCGCTTGCGGCCCCGAGACGTCGTAGGCACCGAGGTCGTTGCGGTCGACCTCCTGCCAGTCGATCGGGAAGGTGCGCGTGCCGCGCCATCCGCAGGCGCAGCGGCCTCGCATCGTCGTGGCCGTGGGCCTGCGCGACTGGCCGGTGTAGACCCACCAGTCCGTCGACTCGTGGAAATAGCCGCCGCTGCCCATGTCGAAGTAGACCGGCCCCGGCTCGCTGCCGTCCGCGAGCAGCACCCCGACCTCGCCCTCGTGCGACTCGAACCCCTCGCGCTTCCAACCCATCGCGCAGGCCTCCCTCTTCGGTGGTAGACGTAGACGTTTGACGCAGACGTACGACGTAGAAAGACGACCCGTTCGGGCCGCCCTCATCCACCATGGGGCAGCGCGGAGCGACCCCGCAGGGAAGTCGGCATATTCCAAGGGCAACTGGTTGCGTGCGCCGCAGCATGCGCCCCCAAGGTGCTGCCAGTCACCGGTCGCGGCGGTCAGTCGCAGATTCCGAGATGGAGGATGGTGGCCCAGTCTCTGGTGACCAGCAGCGAGTTGCGCCACCATAGGGCACCCGCGTGGGGCCCACTGACGTCGCCGGAGCTTCGGACGGGGCCCAGATACGCCTCGAGGAGGTCCGCTATGGCGCCGGCGAGTGCGCCGGCCTGCCGAACCTCGGCAGGCGTGCGCAGGGTGGGGCCCGCGAACCTGTGGGCAGGCTGCATGAACCCTTCGGTCACCTGCCGGCGGAGCATGTTCCGCCATGCCTGCGGTGCCTCGAACGGGTCGACCGGTGTGCTCACCTGGTGCCCG
Organism: Streptomyces sp. NPDC127114; assembly: GCF_042677525.1. NCBI lineage: Bacteria > Bacillati > Actinomycetota > Actinomycetes > Kitasatosporales > Streptomycetaceae > Streptomyces > Streptomyces sp. NPDC127114. Next base: position 104,220 of record NZ_JBHXTJ010000004.1, on the reverse strand, counting down.
CTCGCCCCCGCGTCGTACACGGCTTGGGCAAGACCGGTCATCCAGTCATGACCGGTTGCCGTCCCGCCCACGGGGACGACAGGGAACAGAAAGAGGGACGCCACATGGTTGCAGTCGTCGAGCAGGTCCTCCAGCGGTTCAGCTGCGGCTGACACCGCGTCCGGGGCATCGAGTGGGTTCAGCAGCATGAGCGCAACCTGGTCCTCTGTGCGGTACCGACTGGTCGAGGTGGCGGCGTCGGCCATCGTCTGGGAGAGGTGCTGAGGAAGCGAAGCGCAGCCCACGCCGACCGTTGAGACGGTCGATGTGGTGACTGCCGGATCCGGTTGACGCGCGCGGCCACGGTGACGGTGCTACGCCAGCCACGTCCCCTCGCGCATCACGACCCGGCCGCGCAGTTCCGGTACTCCGCGCCATGCGCGCACTGTCTGCGGCGCCACACGCAGGTACAGACGGGGAGTCTCCTCCGTACGGGGATCCCAGCCGTACTTGCCTGCGAAGGCGTCCGCGGCGTCCTTTGGCACGTCCCGCGTGGAGTGGCACGTCGCCTCTCCTTGCAGGAGCACCACGTCGACGGTGTCCGGCAGCGCCAGCCGTACGCGCGGTTCCTTGTGGACATTGCGTACCGTCGCGGAGTTCGCGCCGGTACACATCCACGCTGCCTGCCCGTCCCACAGGAACCACAGGGGCACCTGATGCGGGCCGTGGTCGGGGTGGGACGTCGACACCCATATGTCGCGCTCCGAGGCGAGCCGTTCGAGGGTGTCCCGCCTGCGTGCCGCCGTGTCGCGGACGATGATCTCCGTAGCTTGCATGGGCGCGACCTTAGCCAGCAGGTTCACCGTACGCATGGGGCGCGGGTCCTAAGCCCGGAGGCTGAGCGGAGCCCAGGAGCGCTGCCCGTGGAGGGCTTCTCCACGTGAGCCCCCGGCGTCTAGCAGAGCATGAGCATCGCCTCGGCGACTTCGTCCACCGCCGCGCCCGGGATCGCGGTGGCGGCCTCCTTGAGGACGAGCAGCCGGGCGCCCGGGATCTCGCGTGCGAGTGCCTCGCCGTTGCCGACGGGGAAGAACCGGTCGCGGCGGCCGTGGACGACGAGCGTGGGGAGCTTGATCTCGGGCAGGCGCTCGCGCCACCGGGGGGTGCAGTCGAGCCGCGAGAAGACCAGGCCGAGCTGGTTGGCCATCTGGACCGGTGGTGCGGTGCCGGGCGTGCGGTCCCAGATGCGCGCGGCGGTCGCGCGTGCGGCGACGGGGTCGTCGCCGCGGATCTCCGCGCCGGCGGCGATGAACTCCGCGACCGCCCCGCGGTCCGTCCAGTCGGGCATCGGGCGCGCGAACAGCCGGTTCATCGTCGCCCGGTCATGGTCGGGAAGGTCGTCGTCGGGCGGGCCAGGGGCGACCGGGCGGGTGCCGACCAGGGTGAGCGCGGAGAACGCGCCCGGATGGTCGAGCGCGGCCACCTGGGCGACCATTCCGCCGACGCCGACGCCCGCGAGGTGCGCGGGCCCTCCGCCGAGCGCGTCGACAAGGGCCGCCGCGTCGGCGGCCAGGTCGCGCAGGGTGTAGGCGGGAGCCTCCGGGTCCTTCGTCGTCGACTCCCCGCTGTCGCGCAGGTCGTAGCGCACCGCACGGCGCCCGCCGGCGGCGAGGCGCTCGCACAGCGCGTCGGGCCACGAGAGCATCGTCGTCCCGCCAGCGAGCAGGACGAGTGGCGCGTCGTCGTCTCCGAACGACTCGACGCCCAAAGAGATCTCGTTCGCGTTGACAGTGGTCATCGGATCACCGGAGTACGTCGTAGGTCAGGTGCGTCGCGGTCGACGTCGGGATCACGCTCCGTTGCACGAGTGTGCGCGGCACTCCGCCGGTGAACAGTGGTGTCCCGGCGCCCAGCACGACGGGCGCGAGGTGCAGTGTCAGTGCGTCGACCAGGCCCGCGTCGAAGGCCGAGCGGATCGTGGCGCCGCCGCCCATGAGGACGACGTCGAGGTCCTTGCCGCTTTCCGACGACGCGGCCTCGGCCCGCTCGCGCGCGGCGGTGACCGCGTCGGGCAGGCCGGTGGTCACGAACGTCCAGTCGAGGTCGATGGTGCGCACCGCCTCCGGCGGCGAGCTCGTCACGACGACGAAGGCGGGCTTGCCGACCTCGCCGGCGCCGTAGCCGGACGTGTCGTCCCACCCTTGGGGCCCGTCGACCACGTCGAAGAGACGGCGGCCGAGGACGACGGCGCCGGTACGGGCGGTTGCCTCGCTCAGGACCCGGCGGTCGTCGGGATCGTCGGAGAACGCCCACGTGTGCAGGGCCTCGCCTCCCGTCCCCAGACCGTTGTCCAGGCCGGGGTCGGGACCGGTGACGAACCCGTCGAGCGAGACGGAGATGTCAGCGATGATTCGTGTCATACCAAGGCAGACCCCTTCTGTCGCCCGAACTCATCGCTCGCGCGGGGATCGGTTGGGCGGCACGCGGCCGCCGCGGGCTTTTCGGCCCGCGTCGGCCGCGCCACCTCATCGAGCCAGGCCGTGCGTCACCTCGCGAGCTAGGCCGTGCGTCACCTCGTCGAGCTAGGCCGGTGGAAGGGGCACGTCCCAGCGCTGCCAGGCCGCACCCGTGCAGTTGCGGAGGTTGATGCCGGCGCCCTGGCTCGGGTCACCGGCGTACTGGATGCTCAGGCACTGGTTGTTGACCTGGGTGACGAGTTGACGGTTCACGACGTCCCACCGCTGGTTGGCCTGCCCGTGGCAGTCCCCTACGACCTGGGCAGGGGCGTTCAGTTCGCCGTTGCGAACGTCCAGGCAGTGGCGTTCGGCGAGGTTCCGCAGCTTGTGGCCCTCCCAGAACCACAGCTGGCTCCCGACCCCTGCGCAGCTGCGGACCTCCACGTTGTCGCCGTTGGAGGTCAGACAGCGACCGTCCTGGTCGGTGCGGATCTCGAAGTAGTCGGCCGCCCCGGCCGGCGATGCCATCCCCGGGCCGAACACGCCCGTCAGGGCGAGCATCACAGCGGTGGCGGCGAAGCGAAGACGCATGCGTATGACCCCTGTTGGTTGCTGTGCGTCCTCCGCGCTGTACGCGGATGATCACACACAGAGAGTAGTCGTTTACACACCGTAGTCAAGCTGTCGATCTTCGGCCGCTGATTTTCGGTCGTCGGTCTTCCGCTCAGCCCACGCGGATCGCGAGCATGCACGCGTCGTCCTCGTGACCGGCCTGATCCGGGTCCGCCAGGATCGACTCGATCAGCTTGTCGGGCTCGTTGCCTTCGGAATGGGCCATGACGTCGGCGAGGCGTGCGATGCCTTTGGTGACGTCCTCGCCCCGGCGCTCCACTATTCCGTCGGTGTAGAGGAGGAGCAGGTCGCCCCGTCGGAGCGGGGTGTCGCGGGTCTCGTACGCGTACCCCGGCAAGGCCCCGAGCAGCGGGCCGCGCTGGTCGGCGTGCAGGGGCTCGGCGTGCCCCTCGCGCAGCAGCAGTGGCGCGGGGTGGCCGGCGTCGGCCCAGTGCCAGACGCGGTCCTCGTCGATGTGCCCGGCGATCACCGTGGCGGTCTGGCCCGAGGGTTCGCTGCACACCAGTTCGTTCAGCCAGGTCGTGATCTCCCCGGCCGAGGCACCTGTCTGCGCCAGCCCGGCCAGGGCGTGGCGCTGCTGCGCCATCCGCGCCACCGCGTCCAGTCCGTGCCCGGCGGCGTCACCGATGGCCACCAGGACCCTGCCGTCCGGCAGCAGGCGGCACTTGTACCAGTCGCCGCCCACCGCCGCGTCCGGCTCGGCGGGCCGGTACGACGCCGCCACGGTCAGGCCGACGGCGGCAAGGGCCTCGGAGTGCGTGGGCAGCAGTGCCTCGCGCAGGGCGTCCGCGACCCGGCGTTCGACCTGCGCCTGACGGCGCAGGCGGTCCGACTCGCGCTCCGTCTCGGCGAGCCGGCGGCGGCTGCGGATCTGCGGCGTGAGATCGCGGGCCACCAGGTTGACCGCCCACGGCCGGCCGTCGGTGCCGGCGACCGGGCGTCCCATCAGGTCGAGCGTGCGCAGCTCGCCCAGGACGACGAACCGGATCCTGGTCCAGGCGGGTTCCTCGCCCGCGAGAACGGAGGTCAGGAACTCGGCGAAGGCGGTCAGGTCGTCCGGCAGCAGGGCGTCGCAGAGCTGCTCCAGCGTCCACGGCATCTGGATCTCCGTGTGGAAGATCCGGCTCAGCCCCTCCGACCAGGTCACTTTCCCCGACAGCAGGTCCCAGCTGCCCCAGCCGAGCGAGGCGAGGTACTGCGCGTCGATGGTCAGCAGTTCCGTACGGCTCTGTACGGGCCGCCAGGTCGCGAGGACCTGTTCTCCGCAGCGCGCGGCCGAGTAGAGCAGTGGGGCACGGTGGAGCCGGCCAAGGCGCTGCTCGGTGTAGTCGACGACCCGGCCCTCCAGCGGCGCCCCGCCGGCGAGGACGTCCGCGAGGGCGGCGAGCAGGCCGCTGCCGGCGGCCCCTGGTCTGGCCTCCAGGAACCGCTGTCCCACCTGCCGGTCCGGCGCCTCCAGCCAGTCGGCGGACCGGATCCGGTTGCCGGCGACGATGCGGAAGTCCCATACGGTCCCCGTGCCCTCCTCCACGAGGGGTTCAAGCAGCAGCGCCGAGGCCGGTATGGCGTCGAGCGCCGCGCAGATGCCGGGAGCGCCCTTGTCGTGAATGGTGCACAAACAGCGGGACGAGGCGGCCGCATGTCCGGCCGCGGCGGCCGACGCGGGTGCGAGCATCTGCACGGGCGCGATCACGTCCGCCGCGGGGTCCGGAGGGCGCTCCGCGGTCCGCCGTACGGAGGAGCGGAGGGCGGACACCTCCCGCCCGATCAAATCCTTCAGCTCTTCGACGGTGTCGGGGAGCGGAAAGTTCATGATCGTCTCGCCTCCCAGGCCGACAGGCAGGCCGCCGGGACCGGCGCCTGGCCCTCGTACAACCGGTTGCTCTAGCGCCGCTGCCCAGCGGGAGGCGAATCATTCGTCCGGTACTTAAGGGAGATCGAGGATGCCCGTGCCAGGGGGCAGGCGCGGTGAGCGCGGTGGGCGCGGTGGGCGCGGTGGGCGCGGCAGAACGTCCGGCGTCGCTGCCGCGCTCCCGGAGCGAGCCAAGATCGATTGTCAGTGGTGGATGAGACGGTAGGAGCATCAAGTCGGAAAGAGGGGGCCTGTCTTGTCCGTAAGCCAGAACTACATCAACCACGTCGCTCTCGTGCTGGACGCCAGTTCGTCCATGTCGCACCTGAGGAACAAGGTCGTCGAGGTCGCCGACCAGCAGATCGCCTACCTGGCCCGCCGCTCGCGGGAGCTGGACCAGGAGACGCGGGTCACGGTGTACGTGTTCGCCGACAAGGTGGAGTGCGTCATCTACGACAAGGACGTGCTGCGGATGCCCTCGCTGAAGCAGCTCTACCGGGTCGGCGGAATGACGGCGCTGCTGGCGGCCGCGCTGAAGTCCCAGCACGAGCTTGCGCAGACGGCCCAACTGTACGGGGACCACAGCTTCCTGACGTTCGTGCTGACGGACGGGCAGGAGAACGCGAGCCACCGCTGCCCGGGTGCGCCTTCCAGGGATCCGCGGGCGCTGACGGCCGCTGTCGCCGAGATGATCGAGACGCAGCAGGACAACTGGACGCTGGCCGTCCTCGTGCCGGACCAGATGGGCAAGCGCGAGGCCATGAGCTGCGGCTTCCCGAAGGACAACATCGCCATCTGGGACGCGACGAGCACCCGGGGCCTGGAGGAGGCCGGGCAGGTCATCCAGGAGGCCACCGAGAAGTTCATGATCGGCCGCACCAAGGGCATCCGCGGCTCTCGGACGGTGTTCTCCACCGGCGCGGAGGCGGTCAACAAGGACACCATCAAGGCCGCCGGCCTCACTCCGGTGGACGCGTCGCAGTACCAGCTGATTCCGGTCACGCGCGATGCCGCGATCCGGAACTGGGTCACCGAGTCCGGGCACACCTACCGCACCGGCTGTGCCTTCTACCAGCTGAGCAAGTCGGAGAAGATCCAGGCGCGCAAGCAGATCGCCGTCCTGGAGAAGAAGACCGACCGGGTCTACACGGGGCCCGAGGCCCGGGCGCTGCTCGGCCTGCCCGACGAGGAGGTCAGGATCAAGCCCGACCACAACGACGACTACACGATCTTCGTGCAGAGCACCAGCGTGAACCGCAAGCTCGTGCCGAACACGCGGCTGCTCGTCATGAGCTGACCTGGCGGGGAACCACGGCTCGGGTTCGACGGCCGAGCTCGGGGGCCACAGCCGGCTCTCCGGCCACGGACGGTCCGGGAGGACGAGGCCTCCCGGACCGTCTCGTACCCTGGCGGCATGCGCATGCGCCCTACGTTGAGCTGGACCCCGGAGGAAGACCTGCCGCCGGGCACCACGGATCTGCGGCCTGTCGCCGACGCGCTGCGCGCCGGTGGTGTCGTGGTACTCAGCGGGGCCGGCATCTCGACGGAGTCGGGCATCCCCGACTACCGGGGCGAGGGCGGGAGCCTGAGCCGGCACACGCCGATGACCTACCAGGACTTCACCGCCGGCGTGCACGCCCGGCGCCGGTACTGGGCGCGCAGCCATCTCGGCTGGCGCACGTTCGGCCGTGCCCGCCCCAACGCGGGGCACCGGGCCGTGGCCGCGTTCGCGCGGCACGGCCTGCTGTCGGGCGTGATCACGCAGAACGTCGACGGCCTGCATCAGGCGGCCGGCAGCGAGGGCGTGGTGGAGCTGCACGGCAGCCTCAGCCGTGTCGTCTGCCTGTCCTGCCGGGCGCTGAGCTCCCGCCGGGAACTGGCTCGGAGACTGGAGGAGGCCAACCCCGGCTTCGCGCCGGTCGCGGCCGGGATCAACCCGGACGGCGACGCGGATCTCACCGACGAGCAGGTCGGAGACTTCCGCGTCGTGCCCTGCACGGCGTGCGGCGGCGTGCTGAAGCCGGACGTCGTCTTCTTCGGCGAGAACGTTCCGGCGCCGCGGGTGGAGCACTGCCGCAGGCTGGTCCAGGAGGCGTCCTCCCTGCTGGTTCTCGGCTCGTCACTGACGGTGATGTCCGGCCTTCGGTTCGTCCGCCAGGCGGCCGAGGCCGGGAAGCCGGTGGTGATCGTCAACCAGGATCCGACCCGCGGTGACCGCCACGCCCTCGCCAGGATCGCGCTGCCCCTGGGCCCGGCGCTGACCACCGTGGCCGAGCGGCTGGCCGTCTCGCCGGACGGCGGCTGAGCAGGGGCCGGCGGCCGGAACGGCGGCTCGGCGAACGGAAGGACGGCCGCGTTATCGGCTTGCCGCCGCAGCGCCCGGCCGGATAAGAAGCCTGCATGTTGAAAGGCAGCAAGGTCGGGCTCAGGGCCCGCCATGAGGACGACATACCGATCCTGCGGACCGAGCTCTACGACGACGTGGTCAACTCCTCCCGTGCGGAGGCCGGACCGTGGCGACCGATCACGCCCGGATCGAACGACCCGCGGCTCGTGGTGGACGACAGCGCGCAGGGGAGCGTCTCGTTCTCGGTGATCGAGCTGGACGGCGGCACGCTGGTCGGCTCGGCGAACCTGTGGGGCATCGACAACCACAACCGGTGCGCCCACATCGGCCTCGGCCTGCTTCCGTCCGCCCGCGGCAAGGGTTACGGCACCGACGTGGTCGCGACGCTGTGCCACTACGGCTTCGTCGTGCGCGGGCTGCAGCGGCTGCAGATCGAGACGCTGTCGGACAACCACGCCATGCTGCGCTCCGCCGAGCGCAACGGCTTCGTCCGCGAGGGCGTGCTGCGCTCCTCGGCCTGGGTGATGGGCGAGTTCCTCGACGAGGTGCTGCTCGGCCTCCTCGCACACGAGTGGAAGCCCGACGCGCAGGGCTGAGACCTGTCCCGACGCGTAGGGCTGAGACCTGTCCCGACGAGCAGGGCCGAGACCTGTCCGGCAGGTCGCGGCCGGCTCTTGGGGAGGGAGCCGGCCGGCTCCGGCAGGTCCGAGGCCGAGGCGGACGTCGTGGCCGTCGACGGTGGTGTCAGTGCGGTGCGCTTCACTGTCCGCCATGGAGCTCACGCAAGCGACCGTCAGCGACCTGCTGGACCGACTCGGCCCGCAGGAAGCCCACATGTACCTGCCGGGCGATGGGGAACTGCCGGAGCTGACCGACCTGCTCAGTGACCGGTACGGCGCCCCGCGCACCCTCGCCGTCGACGGATTCGCCGATCCGGCGGTCGACGAGTCCAGGGGCGCGGCCCTTCTCGCCCCTTTCCAGGACCAGGCCGTGACGATGCGCGCCTGGGCGTACGGGGGTCAGTGGATCGGCGCCGGGGCGGTGCGGGATGGCGACGGGGTCGAGCGGCCCGTGCTGGCGGTCGCCCGACGGAAGGTGCCAGGCGCCTCGGCGGTCGCTCCGGACGAGGAAGCCGACTGGGTGGAGCGGCTGAGGCGGATCACCGGCCGCACCGAGTGGCCGGACGAGCGGCCCGATGTGGACTGGGCGGAAGTGGAGTCACGTCTGGGGACCGCGCTCCCGCGTGACTACAAGCGCATGGTCGAGGCGTTCGGGGAGGGCGCTTTCGACGGCTTTCTCGGGCTGAACCAGGAGCCGTGGACGTATTTCAGGGAAGACGGTCTCCTCGTCTGGGCGAGCACCGAGCACGAGGACCTGTACTGCTGGAGGGTCGACGGGGACGAACCCGACCGCTGGCGCGTCGTCGTGCAGACGTTCGACGGCGAGGAAGTCCCCTTCGACTGCGCGACCGCCCAGTTCGTCTGCCGCGTCCTCACCGATCCGCGGCACCGGTTCACCATGGCCCGCTACTTCGACACCCACTGGTTCATGAGCTACCGGCGCGGCAACTGACAGGCTTCTATCTCCAACGTGCGTTGCTCCTAGAATGGCAGCATGGAGGACATCGACGCGATCGCGGCCCTACAGGACCCCGTACGACGCCGCCTGTACGAGTACGTGGCGGCTCAGGGCCGCGAGGTCGGGCGCAACGAGGCGGCCGAGGCCGCCGGCGTGGCGCGCACGCTCGCCGCACACCACCTGGACAAGCTGACGGAGGCGGGGCTGCTGGAGAGCGGCAGCCGACGGCTGACGGGGCGCTCCGGGCCGGGTGCCGGGCGGCCCGCCAAGGTGTACACGCGGGCCGCCGGCGAGCGGTCGGTGTCGCTGCCCGCCCGCGACTACCGCACGGCCGCCGAGCTGCTCGCCGAGGCCGCCGAGCAGGCCGGACTGGACGCCGCGCTCTGTGCGGCCGCGCGCCGGCGGGGTGAGGCCCTGCGGGGTCCGGCGGCGCCCTGCGGCGACCTCGGGGAGGCCATGGAGATCCTGGCCGCCCGCGGGTACGAGCCCCATCTGGAGGACCCCGCCGAGGACTGCGGCGAAGACGGCGCCGGAACTGCGACCGGAGCTGCCGCGACGCCTGTCGTCCGTATGCGGAACTGCCCTTTCCACGCCGTCGCCGAACGCTTCCCGCCGCTCGTCTGCGGCATGAACCTGGCCCTCCTCGAGGGGCTGCTCGGCACCGACGGTTCCGTCCGCGCCCGCATGGACGCCCGCCCCGGGGAATGTTGCGTAGTGGTCGAGAGCTCTAAAAACAATGAGCGTTGACATAGAAAAGCCGGCCGTGCTGGGATGACGTCATGACCGCATCCGCGCCTGCCGCCCACCTCGCCCAGCTCAACGTCGCCACGCTCCTTCACCCGCTCGACGACCCGCGCCTGGCGCCGTTCGTGGAGATGCTCGACCCGGTCAACGCCGCCGCCGACGACGCGCCCGGTTTCGTCTGGCGGCTCGTCGAGGACGGAGCGGCCGACGCCACCGGCCTGCGGCCCGCGGGCGAGGACGTCATCGTCAACCTGTCGGTGTGGGAGACGCAGGAAGCCCTGTGGGACTTCGCCTACCGGAGCGGTCACCTGGAAGTGATGCGCCGGCGCCGTGACTGGTTCGGGCGGCACGTCGAGGCGCACCTGGTGCTCTGGTGGGTCCCCGCCGGACACCTCCCGACGGTCGATGAGGCCTTGGAGCGGCTGGCGGACCTGCGGACGCACGGGCCGTCCCCGCGCGCGTTCACCTTCGCCTCCTCCTACACCGCCGCCGAGGCCGCCCGGTATCTGCCGGCGTGACGAGTGCGGCCGCCGCCGCGGCCACGGGGGCCGGGCATGCGGCGCAGGGAACGGCACCGGCACCACCCGCTCCCCCGTCTGTGGATCGATCCTCCTGCACTGCCAAACTCCATGGCCGCATTGCGGTTTGTGTGGCTCGCCCACATGCCCCGGCGTCCGTCCTCCGACCTAGCGTGGGGACACCCCACGGCCGGACGGACGTCGGGCAGACGCACGCCGTGCGCGCACGAGCGGGAGGGACCGGGGCATGGTCGACAGACGGGGGCAGGAGCGCTGGTGGCGGCTGCGAGCCGCCGCCCGTGTCCTGGCGGTGGTCGGGGTCGTCGCCGCGGGTATCGTGGCCTCGCCCGCCGCCGCGAGCGGCACGGCAACGACCGCGACCGCGACCGCCACCACGGCCACGACCAGATCCGCACCCACAGCCCCAGCCCCAGGCCCCGCCCCCATAGCCGCTGCCGCGACGCCCTCGTACCTCACGCTCGAAGCGAGCTACGGCGCCGGGACCGTCACCAACGGCTGGGAGAGCGTCGAGCGGTACCGCGACACGACCAGCGGATTCCGCACCGAGGGCTATCCGCCGGACGGCCGCGGTGATCAGGACGGCAAGCGCGTCACGTACTTCGGCGGCGTGGCCCGGCCCTCCTCCGACCGGTTCCTGCTCTATGCGGCCCCCGGCTGGAACTCGGGCAGCCGCACCACTCCCGTCCTCCTCGTGCGCGGCGCGAACGACACCGCCGACCGCGCCTGGGCCAATCCCGGCGAGGCGGGCGGCTACGGCTGCGGCGCCGCCTCCTGCCCGTCCACCGGGCTGATGCAGTACCTCGCCGCGCGCGGTCACCGGGTCTTCGCCGTCGGCTTCGCGCACAAGCAGGGCGACAACCTCATGCAGGCGCAGGTCGTCGGTGACGCGATCGCCGTCATCAAGGCGAAGCTGGGCATCACCAAGGTGGACCTGGTCGGCTGGAGCAAGGGCCAGATGTCGACCCGCGCGTACGTGTCGTCCCTGAGGCCGAGCTGGGGTCGGGCGTACGCCGGTGACGTACGCCGGCTGGTGACCCTCGGCGGCCCGAACGGCGGCTACGACTACCCGTACGCCCATGGGTGGGCCCACGACTTCTCCATCTGGCCGGAGTGCGGAGGCAAGGTCAACGCCCCGTCCCCGCACTCCCACATGACCTGCTACGGCACGTACACCGCACACCCGGAGTTCTCGATGACGCCGTCCGGCGGTCAGGACAACTACCCCGGTCAGCGTCAGATGCTGGCGCGCTGGGACGGCGTGTACGGAGTCGACGGCGCCGCCCAGGACTGGTACACGACGTACTACGGCGGTCAGGGCTTCTCCACCACCGGCGGCGGCATCCAGGCGGCCGTCGACGCCGGTTCGCTCATCGGGCCGCTGCACAGCGCCGGAGTGCCCGCCTCCGTCACCGCCTATCTGCTGGCCGGCGGATCCGCCGACGTCCTCGGCATCTTCAACGAGAACCGCGGGCCCAGCGACGGCGTCGTCTTCGTCTCCAGCGCGCTCGACACCACGGGCATCCCGACGATCGGCGGCAAGGTCACCATCGCGACCGCCAACCACCTCGAGCTGGGCTGGCACAGCTCCGTCGCCGCCCAGGTCGCCGCCTGGCTCTCCTGAAGGCCTTCGAAACCATGACCACGGGACCCGACATGACCACACTCCGCACCCGCCGCGTCGCCACCGCCCGACTGACACAGCAGATCACGGAGGCGAGGGACGAGGGCGGGGCCGAGGGCGGGAGCGGGGGCGAGCCCGTCGTCTTCGTCCACGGCAACGTCTCCTCCTCCGCGTTCTGGCACACCACCCTGACCTCGCTGCCCGAGCGCTACCACCCCGTCGCCGTCAACCTGCGCGGATTCGGCGGCACCGACCCGCTGCCCGTCGACGCCACACGCGGCCTGCGGGACTACGCCGACGACCTCGCCGCGCTCCTCGACGCCCTCGGCATGGGCCCGGTGCACCTGGTCGGCTGGTCCATGGGCGGCGGTGTGGTCATGCAGTACCTGCGCGACCACCCGGCCGCGGTGCGCTCCCTGACGCTGGTCAACCCGGTGTCCCCGTACGGCTTCGGCGGCACGCACGGGGTGGACGGCGTCCTCAACTCCCCGGACGGGGCGGGCTCGGGCGGCGGCACGGCCAATCCGGAGTTCGTACGGCTGCTCGCCGAGGGCGACCGCGGTGAGGACTCGCCGCTCTCACCGCGCTCCGTCCTCACCGCCTGTTACGTCAAGCCCCCGCTGCGCCCCGAACACGAGGACGCGTACGTCGAGTCGATGCTCACCACGCGCACCGGCGACGACCCGCGGCGTGCTCAACTGCCTCGCCCCGACCCACTTCCGCCTCGCCGACCTGCACCTGGTCGATCCCAAGCCGCCGGTGCTGTGGGTACGGGGAGAGGACGACGTCATCGTCTCGGACACCTCGATGTTCGACCTGGCGCACCTGGGCGCGATCGGCGCCGTACCGGGCTGGGACGGCACTCCGGCGCAGCCGATGGTGGCGCAGACGCGTCACGTCCTGGACCGTTACGCGGCGGCGGGCGGCAAGGTGCGGGAGGTCGCCGTGGCCGGCGCCGGGCACGCGGTCCACGTCGAGCGCCCCGAGGAGTTCCGTGCGGCGCTGCTCGAAGTCCTCTCGACATGACGGCGCACGCGTGACGACCTACGGCGTGGCGGCCCACGACGTGGCGACGTCACGGCGAAACCGCCGTCCGCACGTGCCTGGACGCACCAGCGGGCGCACGAGCAGGCGTACGCGTAGGGACGCGTAGGCACGCGCAGGCCTCAGAGCGGCATGGTCGCCGTGCCCTTGTCGTGCGCCTGCCGCTTCGCCCCCTTGGCGGCGAGGCCGCGCGCGTGGTCGAACGCGGCGACGGGGTCGTCGGATTCGTTCCACGGGTGGGCGCCGCACCAGCGTCCGATCAGACGGAACTGCTCCAGGGCCGCGTCATGGCTGCGTGCCTCCAGGAGGTAGTGCGCCAGCAGGTGTCGCAGCCGGGGCAGGGCCTCGTTGTCGGGGGCGACCTGCCCCAGGGACCAGGCCACGCGTTCCAGGAGTTCGCGGGACTTGCGGGCCCGCGCGCCGCCGGTGCCGCCGCGACCGTCCAGTTCCCGCAGGGCGTGGAGGTACATTCCGGCCATCGGGCTTCCGGCCGGGGCGCGTTCGACGGCCAGCCGGGCGAAGTCCAGCATCAGCCGGTCGGAGCCGTGCCACTTGCCGCACCAGTACTGCAACGCCTGCCAGTGCCCGGAGTAGTGGTACGGGGCGCGGGCGGTCAGCCCGGCCCACAGGGCGCGGAACTGGTTGTGGGAGTACGACAGCGCCCGCGCCGCGGTGATCATGACGACCCAGGGGCCGGGGTTGCGGGGGTCGATCCGCGAGGCGTCGACGGCGGCGGTCATCGACTGCGGCAGCATCGCCTGGAACTGGTTCATCCGCTCGGCGGGAACCTTGTGGGCGTACTCGGAGCCGCGGATCTCCCAGGCCCGGTGCAGGAGCATGCTCGCGTGGAGCGTCGCGGCGTCGCCGTTGTCCGGCTGCTCGGACCGCCAGGCCTCCAGCCACGCGTCGTCGTCGCCCGCGATCTGCTGGAGCACCTCGGTTCGGGACCAGCGCTCGTCCCAGTCGTCGCCGGCGGCCGCGACGTACGCGGCCGCCGGGCGCCAGTCGCCGCTCCACGCGGAGTCGGCGACGGCCTGCATCTCCTTGAGACGGTGGAGCGGCTGCGCGGGCCCGGCGCGCCCCGCGTCCAGGACCTCGCGCGGGACCAGTCCGTACGCGGCGGGGACGAAGGAGTCGCGGACCCACGGGTCGACGGCGGGTCGGGCGGATCTTCGGGAGCGGGAGCGGAAGCGGGTGCGGAACGTGCCGACCACCAGGCCGATCAGGCCGATGATCAGGGCGGATACGAGAATAGACACGCCCGGGATCATCACCCATGCCCGCCCCGCGGGCAACAGAGATCCGTCGGCGGTCAGCGCTCCTCGCGCAGGCCCCACGGCGACCCGTACGCGGTGAGCAGGTCCAGGAACGGCCGGGGCGGCAGGGCCTCGGGGCCGAGGACGCCGCTGCCCTTCCACGTACCGGCGGCCAGCAGCTCCAGGGCGATCACGGGGTTGACGGCCGTCTGCCAGACCACGGCCTGGGACCCGTACTCGCGCATCGACCACTCGTTGTCGACGACGTGGTACAGGTACACCTCGCGCGGAGCACCGTCCTTCGTCCCCTTGACCCAGGTGCCCGCGCACGTCTTGCCCGTCATCCGGTCGCCGAGGGTGGCCGGGTCGGGCAGGCACGCGGCCACGACGTCGCGGGGGGACACCCGTACCGGGCCGTCCGCGCCGGGGACGGTGACCTTGTCCGTGGAGTCGAGGCCCAGTTGGTGGAGGGTCTTCAGCCTGGCGACGAAGTCGTCGCCGAGGCCGTACTTGAACGTCACCCGGCGTGCGTCGAGCCAGCGCGGCATCAGCAGCACCTCCTCGTGTTCGACGTTCACGCACTCCACCGGGCCGATGCCCTCAGGGAAGTCGAAGACCTCCGGCTCGCTGAACGGGGCCGTGGTGAACCACCCGCGCTCCTTCTCGTACACCACGGGCGGGTTGAGGCACTCCTCGATGGTGGTCCAGATGCTGAAGGAGGGCGCGAAGTCGTGGCCCTCGACGCTGAGGTTCGCGCCGTCGCGGACGCCGAGCTCGTCGATCTCGTCGAAGAGTTCGTCCGCCGCGTACCGGGCGAAGACATCAGATAGGCCCGGCTCCACGCCCATCCCGACCAGCGCGAGGCGGCCGGCGTCCTCCCAGGCCCCGGCCAGCGCGAACTGCTCGTCGCCGAGCTTCACCCCGCACTGCTCGTACGGCGCGGTCGCGTGCGGCACGGACAGCGACATCGCCATGTCCACGTACTGCGTGCCGGCGGCGAGCGCCGCCTGGAACAGGGGCATCACGAAGCGCGGGTCGGTCGCGTTCAGGAGCACGTCGCAGCGCTGCTCGACGAGCACGCGGCGTACGGCGGCCTCGTCGGAGGCGTCGAGACGACAGGCGCTGAAGCGGGGGTCCCGGGGGCTGTACTGAGGGCCGTCCTGCGTGCGGTCGTCAGCGCCGCCCTGTCGGCCCTCCTGAGGGCCGTCCTGCGCGCCGCCCCGTCGGCCCTCCCGCGCGCCGGCGTGCGGTTCGAGCGCGGCGACGGCCGCCTCCGCTCGGGCCAGGTCGTAGTCGGCGACGACCATGTGGGTCAGGAAGTCACGGCGGGCTGCGATCCGGGTGACGGCGGTTCCGACGCCACCCGCACCCACGAGAAGTACGCGCATGTCACACACCCTTTTGTCGAGGCGGTTCCGGGCGGGCGCCCGGGAACGCCCCGATGCAACACGAGGCCGGTTGTTAAGGTCTACGGCGTTGGCATAAGGATTTTCGGGGCGGGCGGGGTGCGTGATGGCCAAGAAGGTGGTTCCGGAGGCGGAGCGCCGCAGGCGACGGCCGACCCGGCAGGGCACGGTGCTGTCGGAGGAGCTGATCGTGCGGACGGCGCTGCGGATGCTGCGCGAGCACGGGAGTTCCGGGCTGACCGCCCGCCGGCTGGGCGCCGCCCTCGGCGCCGATCCGAGCACGCTGTACCGGTATTTCGCCGGCCTCGACGACCTGACGCGAGCCATCGGCGAGGAGCTGATGGGCCGGGCCCTGGACAACTGGACCGCCACCGGGAAGTGGCGGGCCGACCTGCGCTCGCTGGGGCTGGCCATCCACGCCTCGTACCTCGCCCACCCGCAGGCCGCCGTGCTCACCGCCAGCCGGGTCACCGGTCGGCCGCGGGAGATCGCGGTGGACGAGACGATCCTCGGCATCCTGCGCGGCGCGGGCTTCGGCGACGCCGACGCGGTCGGCGTGTACCACGCCTTCATCGATCTGGCGCTGGCCTTCGCCGCCCTGGACGCGGGGGCGCTCGCCATCAAGGACGAGGCCCGGGAGGCGGACGAGGACATGTGGACCTCCACCTACGCCCGGCTCCCCGCCGAGACCCATCCGCACATCGCCGCCACGGCGCACCTGCTGGCGCACCGGATGAACCTCAGCGCCTATCCGGTCGTCCTTGACACGCTCCTGAACGGCGCGGAGGCGCGGCTCGCCACGTCGGCGGCACAGTGATCAGGGGCGCGGCGGCCAGTCGTGGGCGGGGTCCTCGGCGAGCAGCGGCCGGAGGGCGCCGAGGGCCGCGCCGACGCAGACGTCACGCAGCTGGGTGCGGGTGCAGGTCTCGGCGGCGAGCCAGTCGACGCAGAGGACCTGGACGAAGACCAGCCAGCTCTTCAGGACGCCGGACACGGCTTCACGGGCGCTCTCGTCCGCGAGCGGGAGTACGGCGAGCAGTCGTTCGCGGAGTGCGTCCAGCTCGTTCGTCATGATCGTCTGGATCACGGGGTCGCCCGCGAGGACCCGGTTCGCGGCGAGGACGGCGTTGCGGTTCGCCACGAAGTAGTCGAGGTGGACGTCCATGCCCTGGGCGAGCTGCTCCACCAGGGAATCGGCCGGGTCGATCCGCGTGTCGGCGAGCAGCTGGTCCGCCGCCTGTTGGTAGACGGCCGCGAAGAGGGCGTGCTTGCTGGGGAAGTGACGGTAGAGCAGGGCCCGGGAGACGCCGGCCTGTTCCGCGACGTCCTCCATCAGCACGTCGGCGTAGGGATGCGCGGCGAAGAGCCGCGCACCGACGGCGAGGAGCTGGGCGCGGCGGTCGGCGGGGGTGAGTCGCTGGCGTGGAGGCACGGACGAAGCTTAGTTGACACATGTCCACTAGCGCACGCAAGGTAGTAGACGCATGTCAACTAAGCTTCGGCGAACCGGCTTGGAGGCAACATGGCCAGCGCTCTGCGCACACTCACCCGGCTGATGGGCTGGGCCTGCGTGATGATCGGCCTTTTCCACGTGGCACTCGGCAACGCGGCGATCCCCGGCGCCGGCTCCGCAGGAGCGACGGTCGACAGCTGGGGCCGCTTCATGGGGGCCTGCTTCGCCGGCTACGGACTGGCCTGGCTCTGGGCCGCACGGCAGCGTCCGATCCCGGCTCGGACGGTGCGGTGGCTGGCCGGAGTCTTCCTGCTGGGCGGCGTGGGCCGCCTGCTCTCGCTCGCGGTGCACGGCTGGCCGCAGGGATTCCAGGTCGCCCTGACGGCCGTCGAACTCGCCCTGCCGCCGGTCTTCTTCTGGCTGTCCGACGCGGAGGAGCGGAGCCTGCGCACCGAAGCGGACGCCGTGGCCGTCGGGCGGTGAGGCGCGCAGCCGCCGCCGGGATTCGAACCCGGGTAGCGCATCAGGGCGGACCGGAGTGCGTCAGTCGCGCAGCATGTCGTCGCGCACCGGGATCCAGTCCAGGGAGGACCGGATGCCCTCCTCCAGGGAGAACTGCGGCGTCCAGCCGAGCAGCCGCTCGGCGCGGTCGCTGTCGGTGTAGGCGCCGGCGACATCGCCGGGGCGCGGATCGGTGTCGACGGTGGCGAGCGGGGTCTCGGCCACCTGGTTGAACGCCGCGCACAGTTCGCGCACGGTGGTGCCCGAGCCGGTGCCGAGGTTGATCGCCATGGACGGTGTGACCTCGGTCAGGAGCGTGTCGAAGCGGCGGATCGCCGCCACATGGGCCGCGGCCAGGTCCCACACGTGCACGTAGTCCCGGATTCCGCTGCCGTCACGGGTGGGGTAGTCGGTGCCCGTGACCGGGAAGGGCACGCCTTCCCGGTGACAGGAGATCATCTTGCCGAGTGCGTGACTCGGCCGCTTGAGCTGCAGCCCCGTACGCATCTTCGGGTCGGCGCCGATGGGGTTGAAGTAGCGCAGCGACAGGACGCGCATCTGCCCGGCCGCCGCGATGTCCGCGAACATGCCCTCGCAGTGGGCCTTCGTCCTGGCGTACGGGCTCTGCGGCCCCAGCGGCGCCTCCTCGTCGACGGGAGAGCCGTCCTCGGCCCGGTAGATGGAGGCCGAGGAGCTGAAGACGAGGCGGTCGCAGCCGTTCCTCCGGAGGTGCCGGAGGAAGTCGAGGCTCTTGCCGACATTGGCCTCGTAGTAGTCCATCGGGTTCGCGGCGGAGTCCGGCACGACGATCAGCGCCGCGCAGTGCACCACCGTGGTGATGTCGGGGTGTTCGGCGAAGACACGGTCGATCAGCACCCCGTCGGAGATGTCGCCCTCGTAGAAGGCCCGGCCGTCCGTGAACTCCCGGCGCCCCGTGACGAGGCTGTCGAGGACGACCGGGGTGATCCCTTCGTCCAGGCAGGCCGAGGCCACGGTGCTTCCGATGTAGCCGGCTCCGCCGGCGATGAGGACCTTCACGATGCTCCGGGCCTTCCTCGAGATGTGGGACGACGAAGGCGCAAGGCTAACCGAGTTGATGGTGATCCGCCTGATCAGAGGCTGCGGGCGGTGATGCCGCCGTCCTGGAGGGTGGACTCGCCGGGACTACAGGCCCCGGCGCCGCCGTGCCTGGTCCGCCCCGGTGAGCGCATCGTTGATCAGGCGGCTGGCGAAGTCGTGATCGTCGGTGATCCGGTTGATGTGCTCCGCGAGCAGGAACGCCGTGGCCTCCAGCGGATTCATCTCCTCGCTGGTCCACTCTCCGAACTGCTTGCGCCACAGGCTCGGGCTCAGGCCGGTACCCGCAGCCACGACCAGGCCCGCCATCGTGGGGATGACCTCGGGCCGGACGCTCCGGGGCATGTTGCGCATCGCGGCCACGAGGCTGGGCACCACGTACTCGATCACGTCCTTGCCATGGTCCTCGTGCGCCGCCCGCAGCCACTTCATGAACATGAAGATGAGGGTGCACGCGCCGTCGAGGAGGTCATGCACCTCCTCGGGACCTAACGAGGCGACGAACTGGTCGATCAGCTGCTGCTGTACGGGGTCGACTCCGGTCCTGCCGTCGTAGAGGGCCTTGAGCCGGGAGTCGATCACCATGAGCGCCGCACCCACGTCGCCGGCGGGAGCGTGCTGGGGGTCGCAGGGCGATGACACAGGAGGCCTCCTCACGTGACCGCGCCACGCTGCGCGGCCTGGCCGTACCGTAGGGCACCGATCGGGCGAGAATCTGGCAAATCCCGACATCGGAACGTCAACTGGGCGCACTCACCGGCCCGAAGAAGCCACGCGCACGCCCCCGAAGGCAGTCCTCTGCGGGAACTCTCCCGCCCCTTCGCGCGTTCCGGACGTGACCTGATCGTTTGATGTGTGACTCGACGGCGCGACCGCCGTCGGGGGAATCGAGCAACGCATGGCCATGGTGGGCCTCTTCTGGATCGCCGAGGGCGACGTGTACGTGGGGGCGAAGCCGACCGGCATGGCGCCTGGTGTGCGACTGACGGCCGAGGGCGTGGTGGCGCTCGGCGACGGGCAGGACGGGCTGTACCTGTGGGAGGACGTCAACGCCCTGACGGTGTCGGACGTGCCCGTGAAGACCCTCATGCGGCAGGTCGGCGTGTTCACGGAAGTGGCACTGGACACGGTCATGAACCTGGCCGCGCCCGTGGGTCCGACCCGGACGGGCGAGGCACCGCCGCTGATGACGCTGAGCGTCGGATCGGCCGACGGCGAGCACGAGTTGAAGGCGTACGTGGCGGCGGCCGTCGGCTACTCCCCCACCGAGGTCGGGCTCTCCCGCACCCTCCTGTCCCGTCTCACGGAAGGCGCGGCCACCATGGCCACCACGCTCGCGGCGATGTCGGAGTGGGGCCGCACCTGGGAGGGCGGCTCGCCACGCGTGTCGCAGCGCGAGGCGCTGCTGAGGGAGTGGCTGGCCTAGGGCTCCCCTACCCGATCGTGTTCTGCGACTTCGGCGGGCTCGGCTGGGCGCCCGCGCCTGGCTCGGCGGACCTGCCGGGCCTCTCAGACCTCGCAGACCCGGCGGCCCTGGGAGACCGCCGGACCTCGCAGACGCGGCAGGCCTCGCCGACCGGGCAGACCTCGCAGATCCGGCAGACCTCACGGTCCTGACGAGTGATGTTCGCGCGGGTCGGAGGCCGGGAGCCGTGGCAAGGAGACGCTCGCCGTCGATACTCCGGCCATGAGACCCGCTCGCACGACGTCACGCCTGGCCACGGTCACCGCCGCCACCGCGCTCCTCGCACTCGCCGCCCTCGGCGCCCCTGCCACCGCCGAGGTCGGTGCGTCCGGCGAGGGGAGGCACGACCGGACCTGCGTCGGTTCGCGGGTGCCCGACCACGGACCGGCCCGCGACATCCTGCGGATCGCAGAGCAGGCCAAGAAGGACATGGCCCTCAAGTCCGTGATCCTGCGGGTCACCGTGGACGGGCGCGAGGTCGTCACCACCGCGCTCGGCGAGTCGATGACGGGTGTTCCGGCGGAGCCCGCCATGCACTTCCGGAACGGCAACATCGCCATCAGCTACATGGGTACGGCGCTGCTGCGGCTGGTCGACCAGGGCAGGGTCGGCCTCGACGACCCCGTCGCGCGCTGGCTGCCCGACCTTCCGCAGGGCGAGCGCATCACCTTGCGGATGCTGGGCGCCTCCACCACCGGTCTCGTCGACTACGTCCGCCTGCCCGCGTTCCAGAACGCCGTCTCCGCCGACCCGTTCCGCCAGTGGACGGCCAAGGAGCTGGTGAAGCTCTCGACCGACCAGCAGCGGTGGTACGCGCCCGGCACCAACTGGAGCTACTCGCACGCCAACTTCGTCCTCCTCGGCGCCGCCCTGGAGAAGATCACCGGGACCCGCCTCGACGCCCTGCTGCGGCGGGAGGTCCTGCGGCCGCTCGGGCTGCGCGAGACGCGCAACAGCTTCACGCCCGAGATCCCCGAGCCCGTCATGCACGCCTTCACCGACGACCGCGGGACCTACGAGGAGTCCACGTTCTGGAACCCCTCGTGGACCACCGCCCCCGGCGCCGTGGAGACCACCGACATCTGCGACCTGGAGCGATCGGCCGTCGGCATCGGCTCGGGCGAGCTGCTCTCCCCCGCCTCCTACCAGGAGCTGCTGAACCCGGGCACAGTGGGCCTGGGGCGGCCCACCGACAAGTGTCCGGCGACGGTGTGCATCGCGAACACCAAGGCCAAGCACTACGGCATGGGCCTGCTCGTCCTCGGCGACTGGATCGCCCAGCACCCCCTCTTCTTCGGCTACTCCGCCTCCCAGGCGTACCTCCCGGCCGAACGGCTGGCCATCGCCGTCTCGACGACGAACGGCCCCGGCGCGCAGGACAGCCACTCCGCCCACCTCATCGCCCGGCGCGTCGCCGCCGCGCTCGCCCCGAGCCACCCCATCCCCGACTTCGGCTGACCGCCGCGTGACGCAGCCGCCGCTCAGGGTTCGTGCGGTGACGCGTCCAGGACGTGGTCGATGAGGCCGTACTCCAGGGCCTCCTCGGGAGTGAGCCAACGGTCGTCGGCGAAGTCCCGTACCACCTGGCCGATCTCGCGGTGGGTGAACTCCGCGATCAGCTCGGCGACGCGGTCCCTACTGTGGCGCAGTTCCTCGTGCCGGCCCGCCTCGGCCGTGCCGGTCGGGGCCTGGGCGAAGGCCGGCAGGTGCAGCATCATGCGGGCGTTGGGCAGGGCGTAGCGCTTCCCGGGCGTGCCCGCGGAGACGAGGAACTGGGCCATCGAGGCGCAGTAGCCGAGGCCGATGGTGACGATGTCGTTGTCGATGTGCCGCATGACGTCGTAGATCGCCATACCCGCGGGCACGGATCCGCCCGGTGAGCTGATGTAGAGGGTGACGGGGCGGTCGGTCTCGGCGGCGAGGAGCAGCAGTGCGGCGTTGACGCGTTCGGCTGTCCGGTCGGTGATCGGCTCGGCGATGTGGAGGATTCCGTGACGCAGCAGCCGGTCGAGGACGGGGTCCGGGGCGGGGTCGGCGCTCCCACCGGTGCCTGCGCCGGTGCCGGTGCCTGCGCCGGAGTCGACGTCCGTGCCGCGGTCGGCGCTCGAGTCCTCGGAGGCGGAGGTCATACGGGTCTTCCTCCTGCGGAGTCCGACGACGAGGTGGGCAGCCGGGCCGGCCGGCGACCGGGGGTGGCGTCGTACGCATGCAGGGGTTCCCCTCGCGGCGCCGTCCGTCACAGTCTGCAGCCGATCGGAGTACGCGCGGGACGCACGCCCCGCACGGCTCTGGGAGCGCTCTCAACACCCGGCGCGCAGCGTCTATCCTGATCGGCGTCGGACCGGTGGTGCGGCCTCGGCCGCGGAGCAGAACAGGGGAACACGGAGTGCCTGCCTTGCCCGAGCAGACCACGGGGTCGTCCCGCCCCACGCTGGAAGCCGTCGCGGCGCGTGCCGGCGTGTCGCGGGCGACGGTCTCGCGGGTCGTCAACGGCGGCGCGGGCGTGCGGCAGGCGCTGGTGGACAAGGTGCGCGAGGCGGTCGAGGAGCTGGGTTACGTCCCGAACCACGCGGCCCGTTCGCTCGTGACACGGCGTCATGGCGCGGTCGCGGTGATCATCGCGGAGCCGGAGTTCCGGATCTTCTCCGACCCCTTCTTCGAGCAGCAGGTACGGGGCATCAGCCGGGAGCTGACCGCCCATGACGCCCAGCTGGTGCTGCTCTGGGTGGAGGGACCCGGCGATCACGGGCGGATCGCGCGCTATCTGGACGGCGGCCACGTGGACGGGGCGCTGGCCTTCTCGCTGCACAGCGACGACCGGCTGCCCGCGCTGATCGCCCGCAGCAGGGTCCCGGCCGTGTTCGGCGGCCGTCCGGCGGTGGGTTCGGGCCCGGCGGTGCCGTACGTCGACTGCGACAACCGGGGCGGGGCACGGCAGGCGGTACGGCATCTGGCGGACCTGGGGCGCCGCCGGATCGCGCACCTCGCGGGGCCGCGTGACCAGACCTCCGCGGTCGACCGGATCGCCGGCTACCACGACGTGCTCGTCGACGCCGATCCCGAGCTCCTGTGCCAGGGCGATTTCACCCGGGAGAGCGGGGCCCGGGCCATGGCCGAGCTGCTCGACCGGCGGCCGGACGTCGACGCCGTCTTCGCCGCGAACGATCTGATGGCCGCGGGTGCGCTGCAGGTCCTCCGGCAGCGCGGGATCCGGGTGCCGGAGGACATCGCGGTCGTCGGCTTCGACGACATGGACCTGGTGGTCCGGGACACCGAGCCCGCGCTCACCACGGTGCGGCAGGACATCGAGGGCATGGGCCGGCTCATGGTCAGGCTGCTGATGCGGGTGCTCGACGGCGCGGCCGACGCGGCGACCGCGTCCGTGATCACGTCGACGAGTCTGGTGCGGCGCGCGTCGGCCTGAGGGCGCGTGCCCCCGTTGCCGAGCGACCCGCTTCCGAGCGGCCCCGGCTGCGAGCGACCCGATCCCGAGCGCCCCCGTTTGCCGGCGGGCCCCTCTCCTCGGAGACCCGGTCCCGAGCGGCCCCGGCTCCGAGCGGACCGCGGTTCCGAACGGACCCGTTTCCGAGCAGACCCGGTTCGGAGCGAGCCCCCCGTTTCCCAGCCGCCTCGTTCCGGACTGGGCCGGTCGAGCGGCGCGCGGGGCCACCTGGGTCCCTCCCTACCCGCCCCATGGGGGACGGCACGGCGGACGCGCGGTTCGCTGACCGGCGCGCCTGCCGGGGGCGTCTACATTCCGGAGCCATGACGCAGCAGAATGTCGTGCCCGGCCGCAGCGCCGCAGCCCGGGTCCTCGTCCGGGCGGCTCACCACATGGACGCCGCCCGCTCGCCGCGCATCCCGGCCCTCGCCCTCGTGCCGGTCTGGGTGCTGACCCGGCTCGGCATGCTGTACCTGCTGGTGCAGGACGGCATCGGCGTCAGGAACGTCAACGACGAGGTGGAGTTCCTCTATCCGCGCTGGGCCCTCCAGCTGGCCGACGGCTCCTTCCCGGTCGACGACGTCACGTGGCAGTACCCGCCGGGCGCGGGGCTGCTGTTCCTGTCCCCCGAGCTCCTGCCGTTCCTGGACTACTTCGCGGCCTTCCTCGTCCTCACCTTCGCCGCCGACGCGCTGGTCGCGCTGGCGCTGGCCCGGCCGGGCCGGCGGCCCGCGGGTGTCTGGCTGTGGACGGCCGGTCTGCCGCTGCTCCTGAACGTGCCGCACGGCCGGTTCGACATCCAGGTGACCGCCCTCGCCGTCCTCGCGCTGCTGAGCAGCCGGCGCAACCCGCGCCTGGGCGGGGCGCTCGCCGCGCTCGGGGCCCTGGTCAAGGTGTGGCCGCTGCTCACCCTGCTGGGCCTGGAACGGGGTCGTACCGGCAGGGACGCGTGGCGGTCCGCCGCCGTGACCGCGGCGGCGCTGCTCGCCGTCCTCGCCCTCGCCTTCCGGCACAGCTTCGACTTCCTCCAGCAGCAGGGCGCCCGCGGAGTGCAGATCGAGTCCCTGGGCGGCACCGTGCTGGGGCTGATGCGGGCGTCGGGAGCGCCGATCGGGATCGAGTCCCGTTACGGGGCCCTGGAGTTCAGCGGTCCGCAGGTGGGAACGGTGGCCCAGCTGTCGCTGCTCCTGACGGCCGCCGCCTTCGGCTGGCTGATGTTCTGGCGCGGCCGGGCCTCGCGGTGGACGGAGGCCACGCCGTTCGACGCGGCCCTCGCCGCGGTGCTGCTCTTCACCGTCACGAGCAGGGTGATCAGCCCTCAGTACATGGTCTGGCTGCTCGGACTCGCGGCGGTCTGCCTCACCTCCCGGTGCACCACCCAGCGGCCGGTGGCCTGGGTGCTGCTGGCCGCGACGGGCGTGACGGCGCTCGCCTTCCCCACCTACTACCTGGAGGTCATGCAGGGTACGGCCCTGGGCAACACGCTCATGGTCGTCCGCAACGGCCTGCTGCTCACGGCTGCCCTGCTGTCCTGCCACCGCCTGTGGCGCGAGACGACGGCCCCGGCGTACCCGGCGGCCGAGGCGGACTCGGCGTCCCGGGCGGACCCGGCGGTTCCCGCCTGCACGGCCCCACTGGCGGGTGCCGACCTCAGCCGGCAAAGTGCCGCGGATCAAATGTGACGTGAAGACAGCTGACGGCGGGCGTGGGGATCGTGCCCCTCGCCCGCCGTCGGCCTGCCGTGGCCGTCGCGTCAGTCGTACGGGATGACCACGACGGCCGTGTCCGTGCCCGTCTGGAGCCGGGAGTCGGCGTTGCCGATCGCGCTCCACACCTCCAGGCGCACGGTGCCGTTCGCCAGGTTGCCCAGGCCGCCGGTGGCGCTCTTGAGGCCGCGGGTCTGGTTGTACTCCTCCCAGCCCTGGATCGGGTCGGTCGCGAAGTAGTGGTACGTCTCGGTGCGGTCGAAGGTGCCGTCGCCGGTCAGGTCGTAGCTGATCCGGACCTGCTGGCCGAGGCCGACGGCGGTGCCGGCGTCCACCGGGAGGCGGAACGTGGTCGTGCCGCCCGGCCTGAGCGTGCCGTTGACGCCGCGGACCTCGTAGACGAGCGGCTTGTACGGGGTGCCGTCGTGGTTGGTGCCGCCCGCCGACGGGATGGTGTCGCTGCCCGGGGTGCCGCCGGTGGCGGTGGTGAGGACGCCGCCGGAGCGGAGCCGGAAGGTGTTGCCGGTCGAGGGCTGCGGGTCCGGGTCGGTGGCCGTGCCGGTGCCGGTGGCGGTGGAGCGCGCGGGCACGTTCAGGGTCTTGCCGTCGGAGAACGTGACGGTGCGGGCGGCGGAGCCGTGGTTGTGGGCCACGTAGGTGCGGACGCCGGCCTTGGAGAAGACGGCCGAGGTCGGGATGTCGCCGGTCACCGAGGTGTCGGGGGCGCCGAGGGCGGCGAGGCTGGTGATCCAGTGGTAGGTGTGGGCCCTGGACTCGCCGGCTTCCGGGGTGTACGCGCCGTTGCCGGCGTCCCACTTCGTCTTCGCCGCCGCCGGGTCGGCGAGCGACTGGAACTCCCAGAGGATGTCGCGCCACTCGACGGCCGGGCCGCCGTTCTCGCGTTCCATCTCGGCGATGTTGCGGCGGATCGCCTCCTTGTGTCCGCCGAGGTGGAGCGATCCGCCGGTGACCGGCAGCACGTTGATGCCGTGGATCTCCTCGGGGTTGGCGGTCCACCAGGTGGCGTAGGCGGCGCCGCTGCCCCACACCATGCCCGCGGTGTCGTGGCCGAAGGAGGCGGGGAAGACCTGCTGGTCGGCGTCGAACCAGTACTGGGCGATCGCCTCGCCCTCGGTCGCGAGCAGATAGCTGCCGAGGTCGCGCAGCGTGGTGTCGCCGGTGGCCGAGCCCCACAGGACGAGGGCGGCGCTCAGGTTGGTCGACTCCGAGGACGACTCCTGGTTGTTGCCGGCGGCGAAGCCCTGGTGTCCGGAGGCCCAGCTGTGGCCGGCGTAGACGTCGAAGCCGCGCAGGAAGGGGAAGGCGCCGTCGGTGCGGGCGGGGTTGGCGGTGTCGCGGACGAGGGTCCTGACCATGCCGCCCCAGGCGGAGTCGGCGGCCCAGCCCGGGTCGTACTGGGCGACGATCGCGGCGGCGTACACGTAGTAGCCGTAGTGGAAGTGGTGGTCGTTGAGCTCGGTGTCGCTGCCGTACGAGGCGGGGTAGCCGGTGAGGGTCTTCCACGCCGGGTCGTACGAGAACTCGTTCGCGCCGCCCGCGGTGAACCAGTCCTGGAGCCGGCCCCTGAGGAGGGAGAGGAGCCGGTCGCGGGTCGCGGTCTCGCCGATCTGGTCGGCGAGCGGGACGAGTTGGGCCAGCTTGCCGAGTGCCTTGCCGGTCCAGTAGGTGTCCACGGCTCCGGAGAACGGGTCGGAGGCGTAGGCGGCCTCGTTGAGCCGGGCGCGCAGTGCGGCGGTGTCGATGTCCGCGGTGCGGGGCAGACCGGGGAGGACCGGCGCCGCCTTCTGGACGGTGGTGAAGGAGGCCGCCTCGCGGACCTTCATGGTGCCGCGCGGGGAGACGTAGGTGTACGGGGTGAGGGCGTCGGTGGTGTGGAGCCACTGGTGCCGGTAGAGGGCCTGGAGGGTGCCGCGTTCGGTGCCTTCCCTGGCCTCGGTGGTGAGGGTGTAGGTGGCGCGGACGGTGCCGCCTGCGGTGCTCCAGTCGACCCGGGATCCGGTGACGAAGCTGAAGGCGTACTTCTTGAAGGTGGCGAGGGCGTCGGTGGAGGGCAGGACGGCGAGGGAGAAGTAGTTCCTGCCGCCGAGTGCGGTGCTGACGGTGGTGCCGGAGACGTTCCAGTCGGTGCCGGTCGGCGCGAACAGGGCGTAGTGGTGGCCGGCGACGGTGATGCCGAGGACGTTGCCCTGGTCGGCGAAGACGGTGGGCGTGCTCGCGGTGGTGATCTGGGCGTTGCCGCCGCTGCCCTGGGCGTACACGAACGGGCTGCCGTGGCCGATGGTGGTGCGCAGGGTGCGGGTGCCGTCGGACCAGTAGGGCGTGACGGTCCAGTCGGACCAGGCGTCGGCCTTGGTGTCGGGCGAGTTGAGGCCGGTCAGGCCGAGGGTGAGGTCGCGCTTGTGGGCGAACTCGTACTGGCGGCCCTCGCCGACGATCGCGGGGCTCGTCGGGTAACCGATGTCGAGGCCGCCCGCGGTGGCCTGGTAGGTGAGCGGGTGGCCGTACATGGGCGTGGAGTACGGGTTGTCGCCGTAGCGCTGGAAGGCGAGCGAGGACCACCAGTCGTTGGTGGGCACCGGCTTGCCCTGGGCGGCGGGGGTCACCTTGGGGGTGACGGGCGCGCCGGTGTTGGTGGTGGGTCCGGAGGTTCCGGCGGGCCGGGTGTCGGAGTAACTGCCGGCGCCCACGGGGACGGTGGCGGCCGCGGCGGGCGACGCGGCCGGTCCCAGTCCGGCCGCTGCCAGGGCGGCGGCGAGGACCAGCGCGGCGGCTGGGCGCGGGTGGGGGACTGCCATGGGGAACACCTCGTGTCGTCACGTGTGGGGATCGAGGGGGCGGGGGCAGTGCGGAGTGCGGTGGGTCGTGTCCGCGACTCGTAGCCGAGAGCGCTCTCAGGTCGCCGGAAACGTAAGACTCCCGAAACACGAGTGTCAATACATGGTGCAGGACCGGAAGTTGAGGCCGATTCCAGCCCGTTACGTCTTCGAGTCTTGACGGGACAGCCGCGTCGCGGGCACGCTCCCCTCGCATGTTGAGAGCGCTCTCAATCACGCGTTCTCGTTCGATCCGGAGCCAAGGGAGGCTTCCCATGCCCACTGCCCGAGCCGCCAGGAGAGCCGCCGTCCGCCTGGGGACGGTCGCTCTCGCCGGGGCCCTGCTCGCCGCGTGCGGGGGTTCGACGGAGGGTGCCTCCGACAGCGCGGGCGGAGAGGTCACGATCACCGTGGACCTGTTCGGTTCCTTCGGCTACAAGGAGGCCGGTCTCTACGCCGAGTACGAGAAGCTCCACCCCGGCGTCACCATCAAGCAGACCGACACCGAGGACGAGGCCGACTACTGGAAGTCGCTGCAGACCCGGCTGGCCGGCGGTGGCGGTCTCGCCGACGTCCAGGCCGTCGAGGTGGGCCGGATCGCGTCCGTCGCCCAGCAGCAGAGCGACAAGTTCGAGGACCTGCGCAAGCACGGCGCCGACAAGCTCAAGGGCGAATTCGCCGAGGCCAAGTGGGCGGCGGCCACCGGCAGGAACGGAGAGGTCCTGGGCCTGGGCACCGACGTAGGCCCGGAGGCGATGTGCTACCGCACCGACCTCTTCGCCAAGGCCGGGCTGCCCACCGACCGCGAGGAACTCGCCACCAAGTGGTCGACGTGGGAGGGCTACCTGGAGCTCGGGCGGCAGTACAAGGCGAAGGCCCCCGCGAAGAGCGCCTGGCTCGACAGCGTCGGCAGCCTCTACTCCGTGATGATCGGTCAGCAGAAGGAGCGCTACTACGACGCCTCCGGCAAGCTGATCTGGGAGACCAACCCGGCCCTCAGGACCGCGTGGGACACCTCCGTCACGGCCGCGCGGGACGGACTCAGCGCCAAGCTGGACCAGTGGTCGCCGCAGTGGAACCAGGCGTTCGCCGCCGGCTCCTTCGCCACCCTGCCCTGCCCCGCCTGGATGCTCGGCTACATCAAGGGCCAGGCCGGTGACGCCGGCAAGGGCAAGTGGGACATCGCCGCGCTGCCCGGCGGACCCGGCAACTGGGGCGGCTCGTACCTGACCGTGCCGCGCGCCGCGAAGCACAAGAAGGAGGCGTACGAGCTGATCACCTGGCTCACCGCGCCGGAGCAGCAGGCGAAGCTGTTCCTCAAGCAGGGCAGCTTCCCGTCCGCCACCAGCGCCATCACGAAGATCTCCGGCGCGACGGACCCGTACTTCTCGGGCGCGCCGATAGGGAAGATCTTCGGCGAGGCCGCCGAGGCCGCCCCGGTGCAGGTCCTCGGCGTGCACGACCAGAACATCGCCCAGCAGATCACCAACGCCCTCGGCGAGGTCGAGCGCAAGGGCACGGCGCCCGAGCAGGCCTGGGCGAACGCGAAGAAGGGCGTCGAGAACACCATCGGCTGACCGGCCGCCGCCGGCCCGCCGTCCGCCCCCTCCTGCCGACCAGCCGCCTCCCGCCCGGTCCGGGACGCCCGCCCCGCCGCCGGACCGGGCGGGAGGCCACTCCCCCCGGCACCGACACCTCCCGAAGGGCCGCATCGTGACCCTGACCGCACCCACGAGACCCCTTGCCCCGAGCCGTCCGCCCGCGGCACGGCGCGCGTGGCAGAAGCTCTCCCCGTACGCCTACATCGCCCCCTTCTTCACCCTGTTCGCCGCCTTCGGGCTCTTCCCGCTGCTCTACACGGCGTTCGTGTCGCTGTACCGGGTCGAACTGCAGACACCCGGCGACATGGAGTGGCGCGGGCTCGGCAACTACGCCGCGCTGCTCGGCGACACGTTCTTCTGGACCTCGCTGCGCAACACCTTCACCATCGGGGTGCTGTCCACCGTGCCCCAGCTGGTGATGGCCCTCGGCCTGGCGCACCTGCTCAACTACAAGCTGCGCGGGCGGACCTTCTTCCGTACCGCGATGCTGCTGCCGTACGCGACCTCGGTCGCCGCCGCCACCCTCGTCTTCGCGCAGCTCTTCGGCCGCGACTTCGGTCTCGTGAACTACGTCCTGGGGCTCGTGGGGATCGGGCCGGTCGACTGGCAGACCGGCACGACGGCCTCCCAGATCGCCGTCTCGTCCATCGTCATCTGGCGCTGGACCGGCTACAACGCGCTGATCTACCTGGCGGGCATGCAGTCCATCCCGCACGAGCTGTACGAGGCCGCGGAGATGGACGGGGCGTCGCGGTGGCGGCAGTTCTTCCACGTCACGCTGCCCGGACTGCGGCCCACCATCGTCTTCACGGTCGTCGTCTCCACGATCGGCGCGACCCAGCTGTTCGGCGAACCGCTGCTCTTCGAGGGTTCCGTCTCGGGCGGCATCTCGCACCAGTACCAGACGCTCGGGCTCTACCTGTACGAGCAGGGCTGGGGCTTCTTCCACCTGGGACGGGCCGCCGCCATCGCCTGGGTGATGTTCCTGCTGATCCTGCTGGTCGTCGGCGTCAACGCCGCGATCGCAGGGCGTCGTTCACGCAAGGAGGCCGGCCGATGACCGCGCTCGCCGATCCGCCGGTCAGCCGTCCGGCCCCCGACGTGCCCGCCAGGACCCCACGCCGTCGCCGCTCGGGCGCCGGGCGCACGATGCGGGGCGGGAAGCTCGCGTACGCGGTCCTCGTCCTCGCCGTGCTCGTCTCGGCCTTCCCGTTCTACTGGACCGTCGTCGCCGCGAGCCGCTCCAACGCCGACCTGGCCCAGGTGCCGCCGGCCCTCCTGCCCGGCCCGAACCTCCTGCGGAACTTCGAGGCGGTGGTGGAGGAGGCGGACATCGGCAAGGCGCTGCTCAACTCCCTCGTCGTGTCGGGCTCGATCACCCTGGGCACGGTGCTGTGCTGCACGCTCGCCGGGTTCGCCTTCGCCAAACTGCGCTTCCGCGGCCGCGGGGCCCTGCTGGCGATCACCATCGGCACGATGATGATCCCCCCGCAGCTGGGCGTCATCCCGCTGTTCATGCTCATCGCCGAGCTGCAGTGGGTGAACCAGCTCCAGGCCGTCATCCTGCCCGGACTGGTCTCCGCCTTCGGCGTGTTCTTCATGCGGCAGTACCTCGTGCAGTCGCTGCCGGACGAACTGATCGAGGCGGCCCGGGTCGACGGCGCGTCCACCGCCCGGATCTTCTGGTCCATCGTCGTGCCCGTCGCCCGGCCCGGCATGGCGGTGCTCGGCCTGCTGACGTTCATGGCCGCCTGGAACGACTTCTTCTGGCCCGTCGTGGCCCTCTCCTCCTCCGAGCCGACCGTCCAGGTCGCCCTGCGGCAGCTCGGCGGCGGATACGTGAACGACCAGTCCGTGATCATGGCGGGCACCCTGCTCGGGACCCTGCCCGTGCTGCTGGTCTTCGGCCTGCTCGGCCGGCAGATCGTCGGCGGGATCATGCAGGGCGCGGTCAAGGGCTGACCCCCTCCCCCTCGTCTTCTCCTCTCTCGCCTCCTTCTGTCTCGCGATCCGCTCACCTTCCTGGGAGTTCCCTGCTCATGACCGTGCTCGAGACACGCCCCGACACCACCGCCATGCTCCGGTTCCCGGCCGGGTTCCGCTGGGGCACCGCCACCGCCGCGTACCAGATCGAGGGTGCCGCCGCCGAGGACGGCCGTACCCCGTCCATCTGGGACACCTTCAGCCGCACGCCGGGCAAGGTCCGCAACGGCGACACCGGCGACATCGCCGCCGACCACTACCACCGGCTGAGCGACGACGTCGCGCTGATGCGGCGGCTCGGCGTGACCGACTACCGCTTCTCGATCGCGTGGCCGCGCGTCCAGCCGGCCGGCCGGGGCCCTGCCGTCCAGAAGGGCCTGGACTTCTACCGGCGGCTCACCGACGAGCTGCGTGAGGCCGGCATCCGCCCGGTGGCCACCCTCTACCACTGGGACCTGCCCCAGGAGCTGGAGGACGCGGGCGGCTGGCCGCAGCGGGAGACCGCGTACCGCTTCGCCGAATACGCGGGCCTCGCCGCCGAGGCGCTCGGCGAGCGCGTCGCGACCTGGACCACCCTCAACGAGCCCTGGTGCGCGGCCTTCCTCGGCTACGGCAACGGGGTGCACGCGCCGGGCCGTACCAGCGCCGTCGACTCCCTGCGGGCCGCCCACCACTTCAACCTGGCCCACGGCCTGGCCGTGCAGGCGCTGCGCGCCGCGCTCCCCGGGCCGGCCGAGGTGTCGCTCACGCTCAACCTCCACGCGGTACGGGCCCACAGCGACGCGCCGGAGGACCTCGACGCGGCACGTCGGATCGACGCCGTCGGCAACCGGATCTTCCTCGATCCGGTCTTCCACGGCCGGCTTCCGCAGGACCTCGTCGCCGACACCGCGGCGGTCACCGACTGGGCCTTCGTCCGGGACGGGGACCTCCGGACGGCGTCCGCACCCGTCGACTCGCTCGGCATCAACTACTACTCCCCCACCGCCGTCGCGGCCGGCAGCTCGGAGTCGCCCTCGCCGTGGGCGGGCGCGGAGCGGCACGTGCGCTTCGTTCCCGTTCCCGGCCCGCGGACGGCCATGGACTGGCCGGTCGACGCCGACGGGCTGCACGAACTCCTCGTCCGGCTGCGGGACGAGCTGCCGGACGTGCCGCTGGTCGTCACCGAGAACGGCGCCGCGTACGACGACTACGCCGACCCCTCGGGGCAGGTGAAGGACCCTGAGCGGGTGGCCTACCTGCACGCCCATCTGGCGGCCGTGCACCGCGCGATCGAGGACGGGGCCGACGTCCGCGGGTACTTCCTGTGGTCCCTGCTCGACAACTTCGAATGGGCCTACGGCTACAGCAAGCGGTTCGGCATCGTCCACGTCGACTTCGCGACCCAGCGCCGGACGTTCAAGGACAGCGCCCGCTGGTACGCGGACGTCATCGCGCGGGGAGGGCTGCCGGCCTGACCGTGGAGGGGCTACGGGCATGGCGGCGGGCTCTCAGAACTTGCCCATGTGGCGGGCCGTGCGGTGGCCCAGTCGATCGGTGAGTCCGGCGACGAACTCGTCCGACAGCGGCGGCCATCCCCAGAACTCGAAGGCCAGGGCTCCGAGCGCGTACTCGTCGGGCCACTGCCAGCCGGTGACCGGTGACGCGGTGCCGCAGGCGCCGCACGTGACGAGCGTGGCCTCGCCGGCGCCGGTCGCCTCCCAGGCCTCGACGGCGGCGCGGAACGGTGCCCAGACGGTCTCGTCGGGCTCGAAGGAGGCGGGGTAGTCGATGAAGGTGGTGCGCGTGGCGCAGTGCGGGCAGACCGCGTACTCCGCGTCGTCCTCGCCCTGGCCGCCCACGTGGTGGTGGCGGCCGGTGACGACGGCGAGCGGGCCCGGTTCCCAGCCGTCGTGCACGACGGCCTCGGCCCAGCGGGGGCCGGGCACGTGGCCCTCGTCCGCGTAGAGGCTGTACATGCGGTCGCCGTCGGTCTCGCGGGTCACGACGCCCTCGGCGACGAGCCAGTCGATCGCCCGGGCCGCCGCCTCGCCGGCCTCCTCCTGCGTGACCTCCAGGTCGACGACCCGCTCGAAGTAGTCCCCCAACGCCCCTGGCTCCTCTCGTGCCCGCCGGGCCGGTCCCGTACCGGACTCGGCGGGTTCCCACTGTGCCATCCCGCACTGACAGCCGGTCAGCCCGTCGGCCCGTCAGCGGCCCGCTGTCAGCTGTCAGCTGTCAGCTGTCAGCTGTCACTCCACAGGCCAGGTGTGGGCCGGGGCGTTGAGGTGCATGAAGTCGATGTACTGGAGGGTCATGCGGCGCAGGGCCGCGGGCCGGTCCAGGTGGGCGATGTCGTGGAGGTGGTGGAAGGTCTCCGACTGCCACACGGCTCCGTTGCGGGCGCTGACGCAGCGCTGTTCGACGATACCGAGGAGCGGTTCGCGCCAGCTCGCGTCCAGGCCGAGCGCCTCCAGGCCCCGGTGGGCGAGCGGGAGGAGCCGGCGCAGGACCAGTTCGGTCGCGGGCACCTGGCCGGTTCCGGGCCAGAAGAGTTCGGCGTCGATGCCGCGGCGGGCCGCGGAGTGGAGGTTCTCCTCGGCGGCGGCGAAGGACATCCGGGACCACACGGGCCGGTCCTCGTCGACGAGGGCGCGGACGAGGCCGTAGTAGAAGGCGCCGTTCGACATCACGTCGGCGACGGTCGGTCCGGCGGGCAGCACGCGGTTCTCGACGCGGAGGTGCGGAACGCCCTCGACGACCGCGTAGACGGGGCGGTTCCAGCGGTAGATCGTGCCGTTGTGGAGGGTGAGTTCGGCGAGGTGGGGGATCTCGCCGCGGTCGAGGGTCTCCTCGGGGTCCTCGTCGTCGCACAGCGGCAGGAGTGCTGGGAAGTAGCGGGTGTTCTCCTCGAAGAGGTCGAAGACGCTCGTGATCCAGCGCTCGCCGAACCACACCCGGGGTCTTACGCCCTGGACGCGGATCTCGTCCGGCCGGGTGTCGGTGGCCTGCTCGAACAGCGGTATGCGGGTCTCGCTCCACAGCTCCTTGCCGAACAGGAAGGGCGAGTTCGCGGCGAGTGCGACCTGGACGCCGGCGACGGCCTGGGCGGCGTTCCAGTGGGCGGCGAACTCCTCGGGTGCGACCTGCAGGTGGAACTGGGTGCTGGTGCAGGCCGCTTCCGGCGTGATGGTGTCCGCGTAGGTGCGCAGCCGTTCCACGCCGTCGACCTCGATGAGGAGGTCCTCGCCCCGTGCGGCGAAGATCTGGTCGTTGAGGAGGTGGTAGCGCGGGTTCTCGGACAGGGCGTCGCGGTTCACGTCCTCGCGTTCGAGGGTCGGGAGGGTGCCGATCATGACCAGGTGCGCGCCGATGGCGGCGGCCCGGGCCTCGGCGTGGTTCAGGGCGTCGCGGATCTCGCCCTCCCAGGTGTCGGGGCCGCCCGCGGTGAGCCGGCGGGGCGGGATGTTGATCTCCAGGTTGAACCGGCCGAGCTCGCTCGACCAGGCGGGATCCGCGATGGCCTCGAGCACCTCGGTGCTGCGCATGGCGGGCCGGGCCGTCTCGTCGACCAGGTTGAGTTCGATCTCCAGGCCCACGCGTGGCCGCTCGGTGTCGAAGCGTGACTCCCGCAGCAGCCGGGCGAAGACGTCGAGGCAGGCGTGCGTCCTGTCGCGGAACCGGCGACGGTCGTCACGGGTGAACGTCAGCGCCGGGACGTCGCGTCCCATGGATCCTCCCGGGGCTCGCGTCGGAGGTCTCTCGTCGGAGCGGATCCTTCTCCCTTCAGCGTGCCACCCTCCCGCCGCCCGCGCCCGGTGCGGGTCCGCCCGGGCGGACGCCCCGCGGGGCAGGCCGGCAAGGGGCCCGCCGGCGGGGCCCGGGCTGCCACAATGGCGGCGACCAGGGAACATGAACGGCGATGAGGGGGAGCACGCATGGTCGTGCTGATCTTGAGCGGTGTCCTCGTGCTCGCGCTCGCGGGCTGCGTCTGCGTGGTGTGGGCCGCGCGCGGCGGCCCGCGCTGGGTGCGGGCGGTGGCCGCGGTGACGCTGGGCGCGGGCGAACTCGTACGGGGCGCGCAGCGTGCGAACCGCACGTCGAACCCGAATCGGCTGGGCGACGGCGGACGGGACGGCGGTGGTGAGTGACACGGCGGGGGTCAGTGGGACTGCTGCGCCGCGGCCCGGGGAGGGCGACACGACGGATCATCGCTTCCTCGGCATACCGGAGCTGACGGGCGTCCCCCGGGTGGCCGTCGTCGTCGACGTGATGCGCGCGTTCACCGTGGCCGCGTGGGCGTTCGCGCGCGGCGCGGAGCGCATCGTGCTCGCCGCGTCGGCGGACGAGGCGCTGGCCTTGAAGGCGGACCGGCCGGGCTGGCTGGCGCTGAAGGACGGCGCTCCGGCGGAGGGCTTCGACGCCGTGAACTCGCCGGGGCACATCAGCGCGGCCGATCTGACCGGGCGCACGGTGGTGCAGAAGACGACGGCGGGAACCGTCGGCGCGCTCGCGGTCGCCGACGCGGAGCTGGTGCTGTGCGCGAGCTTCGTGGTGGCGGGGGCGACGGCCGGGGCACTGCGGAGCGTGACCGGCCCGGTGACCTTCGTCGTCACCGGTGAGGACGGCCTGGCCGACGAGGACCGGGCCTGTGCCGAGTACATCGCCGAGCGGCGCCGCAGGGGGCCGGGCGCCGATGCGGAGCCGTACGTGCGGCGGGCGCGGGAGTCCCGCGCGGCGCACGAGCTGGCCACGGGCGTGCGGGGGGACCACCGGGCGGTGCACGAGCGGGACGTCGACCTCTGTCTGGAGGTCGACCGCTTCGGGTTCGCGATGGCGGCGCGCCGCGAGGGACCGCTGATGGTGCTCCGGCCGGTCACGGACGGCGACACGTAGGACCGGTCGCTACGGAGTGTCGGGACGCCCTCTAGGACGCCCGCTCGTCCCGTCGCGCGTCGCCCGGTTCGCGGACCGGGCGACGCAGGAGGTACGCGGCTGCGGGGACGATCAGGGTGAGCATGCAGGCGATGAAGACGAGGCCCGCTCCTTCCAGACCGAGCGGGTCGGCGAGGAGGCCGACGCCGATGACCGGGATGGAGATTCCCGTGTAGGCGACGACGAAGAGCGTGGAGATCACCGCCGCCCGGCGGTCGGCCGGTGCCGCCTGGGCGACGGCGGACAGGGCGGCCCGGAAGGCGAGGCCCTGGCCGGTGCCGCCGACGAGGGCCGCGAGGACGACGAGGGCCAGCTGATCGGTGTACAGCGCCGCGGCGAGGAGGACCAGGCCGGTGAAGAGGACGGCGCAGCCGAGCGGCAGGGAGCGGGCGACGCCGACGCGGCCGACGGCGAGTTGTCCCGCGGTGGAGGCGAAGAAGGCGATCGCGACGACGAGACCGCTCACGGCGTGGTTGTCCACGTGGAGGTAGCGGGCGAGGAACGCCGGGCTGACCGACGTGAACACCCCGAACAGGGCGAAGCCCACGAACGCGGCGATCGACGCGGGCACGAACACGGCCCGCACCTGCGGCGGCAGGGCGGGGCGCTGCGGTCGCACGGTCGAGAGGGGCCGGCGTTCGGTGACGGTTTCCGGGAGCTTCAGCAGGACGAGGACGGAGGCGGCGACCAGGGCGAGGTGGACGGCGAAGGGCAGGAGGAGCGGTTCCGGCGCGTACTCGGCGAGCAGCCCGGCGAGCAGCGGCCCGCAGCCGAGCCCGCCCATGTTGGCGGCGGTGGCGACGAGCGTCGCGCGGGAGGCGCCGCCGGGCGGAGCCAGTTCCATGACGTACGCGGTGGCGGCGCCGGTGAACAGGCCGGCCGACAGGCCTGACAGGAGCCGTCCGGCGTACAGCCAGGTCAGGCCGTCGGCCAGCAGGAAGCACACGGCGCTCGCCGCCGCGAAGCCGAGGCCGCACAGCAGGGCCGGGCGTCTGCCGACGGTGTCGGAGGCGTTGCCGGCGAGGAGCAGCACGCCGATGACGCCGAAGGCGTACACCGCGTAGACGACGGTGACGGTCAGTTCGGAGAAGCCGTACTCCTGCTGGTAGAGCGGGTAGAGCGGGGTCGGCAGCGTGGTGCCCGCCATGCAGACGACGAACACCGCGCCGGCGAGCAGACACCGCAGCCACCCCTGACGATCACGCCCGCCGTCCGCGTCCTGGTCACCGCCGCCGTCTCCGTGATCGCGCATGGCGCCGACCGTAACCCCGTCGCCCGGGCGGGAGCGGTCGGCGCACCGGGGTGCCGGTCGGCTCCCCCGGTCGGCCGTTCAGGCGGTACGGGCGTGCAGCTCCTGGGCGGTGAGGAGGTACAGCTCCGCGTCGAGCCAGAGCCGTACGGCCGCCTCGGGGCCCTGGCCGGTCAGGGCCGCCGGTATCGCGCGCAGGTGCGCGGCGGCGGTGGTCAGGCCGATGCGGGCCAGGCCGGCCGCCGCGTCGTCGAGGGCGGTGCGGGCGCCTTCGGGCAGCCGGCGCAGGCCGTGGACAGTCGCGGCGGACAGGGCGGCGAGGCCGGACTCCAGGGCGGCGGTGACCGGATCGCCCGGTACGGGGTGGGAGGTCGGGCCGAGGGGTGACGTGGGGGCCGGGGGCGCGAGGTCGGGGACGAGGACGCCGTCGCCGGTGAGTGCCGCGATCGGGTCGAGCACGAGACCGTCGCCTGCGGCGCGGACGGTGCAGCTGAGGTGGCGCAGGACGCCGTGCTCGCCGCGCAGGGCGGCGGCGAGCGCGTCGAGTCCGCCGGGCGCGTACGGGTTGTGGGGCGCGGCCACCGTGGCCGGTGTGCCGTGGGCGTCGCGGACCGTGGCGGTGAGCTGCTGGCGTGCCGGGTCGTAGCCGATGTCCTCGACCGCGTGGATCTCGACCACGCGGACCGTGTCGGCCTCGATGCGGGGGCGTAGGAAGCGGGGCGGCAGCTCGCGCAGTGCCGCGGCGTGGGCGGCGAAGTCCCGTACGAGCAGCGGCTCGGGGAGCTCGGCCCAGGACGCGCCGACCGGGGTCACGCTCGTGGCGGCCAGCCTGCCGCCGCCGATGGAGACGGTGCGTCCCGGTGTGCGCGAGGCGCTCTCGCTGACCAGGTTGCCGGTGGCGACGGCGCGCAGGGTGGTGCCCAGGAGGCGGCGTGCGGCCAGGTCGTGTCCGGCCGGCTCCTGGCCTTCGGCCAGGGGCCAACGGCGGCGCAGCACGAGCGCGATGCCGGCTCCGCCGTGGGCGAGGAACACCTCCGCCGTGCGGTCGGCCGGGGTGCCGGAGACGCGGCAGCCGAGGGCGGTGAGCCGGACCCGGCGCAGCGGGGTGTCGCCCCGCTCTCCGGTGCCGAGGACCTGCGCCTCCGCGAGTCCTCCGCCGCCGGCCCGGGTCCGGGCGTCGAGCTCGGCGAGCAGGGCGGCCAGCTCCTCGGCGCGGAAGCGGGCGCCGCGCTCGGCGTACTGCCCGACCTGGACGGCGATGTCCGTGAGGATGCCCGCAAGCCAGTGCAGGGCGGCTGCGGACAGCTCGTCGCGGATCCGGCCGACCGTGGCCGTGAGGACGGGGCCGGTGTGCGCGGCGCCGTCGAGGAGCAGTTCGGCCGCGAGGGAGCCGGCCGAGGCCAGGGCGGCGGCGCGGGCCGCCGTGACCGTACGGCCGCCGACGTCGACCTGGCGCGGCGGGTCGCCCGGGCTCGCCTCGAGCGCGGCGCGGAACGCCCACACGGCGAGCGCGATCGACTCGCCGCGCAGGGCGTCGGCGGCGTCCGTGACGGCGTGGGCGACCCCGTCCCGTACCGGGAAGCGGACGGTGCACGTGGGCAGTTCGGCGACGGCGGCGGGCTCGTCGGGCGTGGGGTGGCGCAGGCGTGCGGTGTAGCCGCGGGCCAGGGTGCGGCGGGCGGTGGCCATGGCGCGGGCGCCTACGGCGGCGGTCAGTGTCTCGTCGTCCGTGGCACCCGGGGACCAGGGTTGCCACGGCGGCGGTGGCGTGTCCGGTCGGGTGCCGTCGGCGTGGCCTCCACCGGCGCTGTCGCCGGTCTGCGGAGGGAGGGTGTGGGCTCTCTGGTGGGCGAGGACGAGGCCGAGGAGATGGCGGCAGACGCCGGGCGCGCCGCAGCTGCACACGCCCTGGTCGAGTCCCGCGGCGGGTGCGAGGGAAACGGTGGTGCCGTCGGGGAAGGCGCCGGTGAGGGCGCCCTCGGGGCCGGTGGTGACGGTGGCGCCCGCGCCGGCGTCGAGGTCCTTGGCGGCGCGCTTGACGAGTCCGCGGTTGGCGAGCGCGGCGAGGGTGGTGGTGTCCAGGGCGAGCAGGTCGGTTCGGGTCATCGGCCGAGCCTCTCCGCGACGAACTCGGCGAGTTGGCCGGGTGACATGGCGCCGACGTGCGCGCCCGCGTCGGCGAGGCGCTGGGCGGTCTGCCGGTCGTAGGCGGGCCGGGCCTCCTCGTCGAGGGCGGCGAGTCCGAGCACGGTGGTGCCCTGTTCGACGAGCGCGCGGACGCCGCGCACCAGCCGGTAGGCGTCGCCGCCCTCGTAGAAGTCGGTCACGAGCGCGACGATGGCGCGGCGCGGGTTGTCGACGAGCCCGGTGCCGTACGCGACGGCGCGGGCGATGTCCGTGCCGCCGCCGAGCTGTACCCGCATGAGGAGCTCGACGGGGTCGGTGACGTCGCTGGTCAGGTCGACCACAGAGGTGTCGAAGGCGACCAGGTGGGTCTTCAGCCCGGGCAGTCCCCACAGGCTCGCGGCCGTCACGGCGGAGTGGATGACGGAGTCGGCCATGGAGCCGGACTGGTCGACGAGGAGGATCAGCTGCCACTGCTCCAGGTGCCGGCGGGTGCGGGAGTGGAAACGCGGACGCTGGATGAGCAGCCGGCGCTCTTCGGGCCGGTAGTGGGCGAGGTTGGCTCGGACGGTGCCGTGGAAGTCGAAGTCGCGGGCGAGGGCGAGACGGCTGGGGCGGCGCGAACGGGTGCCGGTGAAGGAGCGGCGCACCTCGGGCGTGAGCCGCTCCATGAGGCGCCGCACCACGGTCTCGACGATGCGGCGGGCGAGGCGCAGCACCTCGGGGTTCATCAGGTGCTTGGTGCGCAGGACCGCCTTGAGGAGCGCCTGGTCGGGTTCCACGCGTTCGAGGACGGCCGGGTCGGTGACGATCTCGTGGATCTCGTAGCGCTCGACGGCGTCCCGCTCGAGGCGCTCCACGGTCTCGCGGGGGAAAAGGCGGTGGATGTCGTCGAGCCAGTCCACGGGCGTCACGGCGGAGGCGCCGTCGCCGCCCTCGCGGCCGGTGCCGCGCACTCCTCGACGGGCCTGCTCGGCGTCACGGCCGTACAGCCAGTCGAGGGCCGCGTCCCGGGCGGCGGCGGTGGCGCCGAGGGGCCCGGTGTGGCGCTCGGCGGGCGCGCCGAGGATGAGCCGCCACCGCTCCAGGCCTTCGTCGGCGGCCGGGGTGGCGTTCGCGGGCGTCATCGGGTGGCTC
Organism: Streptomyces sp. NPDC127114; assembly: GCF_042677525.1. Taxonomy (NCBI): domain Bacteria; kingdom Bacillati; phylum Actinomycetota; class Actinomycetes; order Kitasatosporales; family Streptomycetaceae; genus Streptomyces; species Streptomyces sp. NPDC127114. The sequence goes on along the minus strand of NZ_JBHXTJ010000004.1, from coordinate 63,279 downwards.
CGAGGCCGAAGCGGTCGAGGGTGCGTGACACGTGGTCCTCCAGTTCCCGTGCCCGTGCGACCAGCAGCGGGTCGGCGGCGGTGCGGAGAAGGGCGCGGGAGGAGCCGCGCAGTCCGCGGCGTTCGATCAGGCGGGCGGCGATCTGCTCCCGTTCCGCGGGCGGGAACCAGGCGAAGGCGTCCCGGAGGGAGGGCAGGGCGACGAGGAAGTCGGTCTCCGTCATGGCGGCCACGAGCTCGTCGAGGGCCGCGACGAGCGGCCCGCGCTGCCCCGGCGTCGCGCCGAGCTCTTCGCGGGCGACGGCGAAGAGACCGGTGAGCCAGTCGCCGAGGACGCGCGGCTCGCTGACGGCCCGTACGGCGACGGCGGGTTCGGCGTGCTCCGGCGCCTGCCGTCGGGTGTCCGGGTCGTCGTCGGTGCCCCGCCCGGCGGTGTGCTGTGCCGTGTCCAGGACGCGGCACAGTCCGAAGGCCGCGCCCCGCAGGTCCGGGGGCGCCAGGGCGTCGCGGCTGACGCGCCGGAACACGTCGACGGCGGCCTCGCGCGGCACGGTGAGGAGGGTGTCGGCGTGGAGGTAGGCGTCGCGGACCGCGGCGAGGGCGCGCAGCCGCTCGCGGTCGGGGCCGGTCGAGGCCGTCGCGCCGCCGGTGCCTTCGACGAGCCAGAGCACGCGGGACACGGCGGTGTCGACGACGGCGCCCAGCAGCGGGTCGCGGGCCACCCCGTAGACGCGGTCGTGTCGCCAGAGGCCGAGCGCGGTGGCGAGGGCCGTGCCCAGCGGGCCCGGCCGGGCGGCCCCGCCGAGGCCCGACCGCAGTCGGGCGATCAGGGGCCCGGCCAGCTCGGTCGCGCCGCACACCACGGCGTCGAACAGGACGTCGGCCAGGCGTCCGCAGTCGGTTCCGGCGGCCGTGGCGTGGTCGCCGAGGGCCACGACGGCCGCCTCGTCGAGCCGGGCGCCGAAGCCGCCGGCCTCGATCAGCGCGGCCTCGCGGCCCGCCGGCGGACGTGGTTCCCAGCGCTCCTCGACGACCGGGTCGGTGCCGTGCGACGGGCCGGAGACCCGCTCGTGTCCGGGGACGCCGAGCACGCGCAGCCGGTGCAGGACGCGGCTGCGCTCGCGCCCTGACGGTTCGGTCAGGCGGGCCGTCACGGGCCGGCCGGTGTCGAGCCCGAGGGCGGCGAGCCGGGCCGTCACGTCGTGGACGAGCGGCGGGACGGGGGTGTCCGGGTGGAGTCTGCCGACCCGGTCGCCTCCGCACGCCGCCACCATCTCCACCACGACCGGGTGCGATCCGGGCCGCAGCGGGCCGCGCCGGGTCCAGGGCAGCGGTTCGTCGAGGGCCTCCGTGACCAGCGCTCCGGCGAGCGCGTCGAGCAGGTCGAGGCGGGCGGGGCCGGGGTGTCCGCGCAGGGCCGCGAGCGCGAGCGCCGAGGTGCGTGCGGCGACGAGGGAGGCCGTCGACACGGGATGGCCGCGGTCCCGCAGGCGTCCGACGACCGACCGCACGAGCCGGTCGCCCGCCGCCTCCCGGCCGTCCTCCCAGAGCCATTGGTGGTACGCGGGCGAGGGCATGCCCGACTCGTAGCCGGCGAACGCGTCGAGCTGACGGAAGGAGTAGGGCACGAGGAAGCTGCCCGTGACGGCGTCCTCGGGCGCGGCGGGCACCTCGGGCCAGGTCCCGTCTCGGCTGCCGGTGTCCGGGCCGTCGGTGGGCGGTCGTTCGGCGAGGCGGCGGATCGCGGGGCGGTGGAACCCGCCGGTGACCACCAGGACCGGCCGGTCACCGGCGGCGGCGCGCGCCGCGCGGACCCACGAGGCCATGTACTCCTCGCGGGCCCGGTCCGACGCGTCGGTCTCGGTGTCGCCGCGGACGACGTCGAAGTACGTCTCCAGGCGGGCCGTCAGGTCGGCGGCGTCCGGGTCGGCCTCGGCCATCCGGTCCCACAGGGCGTCCACCGAGTCCACGCCGAAGCGGCGGCAGAGCCGGGCGGTCGCGTCGGCGTAGCGCGCCTCGGCGTCCGCGTACCGGTTGGCGCGGCCCTCGAACGCGGGGTGCCAGGCGGGCAGGTCGATGAACCGGACCTCGGCCCCGGCGGCCCGGCCCCGCGTGAGGGCGATCCACTCGGGCGAGTAGTCGCACAGCGGGGTCCAGGAGGTCGCGGCCCGCTCCGCGTCGCGGTAGTGGCTGAACACGGCGACGGGCAGCTCGTGGCCGAGCAGCAGCTCGTCGAGGCGCCCGTTGAGGTCGGACGGGCCCTCGACCAGCACGTGCGCGGGCCGCAGTTCCTCGATGGCGCGGGCGACGAGGCGGGCGCAGGCGGGTGAGTGGTGGCGCACGCCGAGGTACGTGACGGTCATCAGCCCGCCAGCAGGTGCCGGGCCGCGTGCAGCGCCTTCCACTGGGCGCCGCGCCGCCCGGAGACCCGCTGCTCCAGGTACCGGCGCAGCCGGGCCAGGTCCTCGGGGCTGTCCTTGGCGGCCGTGCCCGCGAGGCAGGTGACGACGTCGGCCGCGTCGCCGGGCTCGCCGCGCAGGAACCAGCCGCGGACGCCGACCGCGTGGGCGACGGAGACCGCCTCGGCGGTGCTCATGACGGCCGAGAGCCGGTCGGTGCCGCCGCCGTCGTGGGCGGCGCCGGAGCGCAGTTCGCGGAAGGTGGTGACGAGGACTTCGAGGACCTCCCGGTCGGGTGCCACGGTGACGCCCGAGCGGCGCAGCAGGGCGGTGGCCTCCGCCTCGACGAGGGCGATCTCGGTGTCGAGGTCCGTGATGGGGAAGACGGTCTCGAAGTTGAAGCGGCGCTTGAGGGCGGCGCTCATCTCGTTGACGCCGCGGTCGCGGGTGTTGGCGGTGGCGATCACGTTGAACCCCTGCCGGGCGAAGACCATGCCCTGCGGGCCCTCGAGCTCGGGTACGGCGACGACCCGTTCGGAGAGCAGGGAGAGCAGGGAGTCCTGCACTTCGAGCGGGCAGCGGGTGATCTCCTCGAAGCGGACGAGGCGTCCTTCCGCCATGCCCTTCAGCATGGGGGCCGGCACGAGCGAGCGCTCGGAAGGGCCTTCGGACACGAGGAGGGCGTAGTTCCACGAGTACTTGATGTGGTCCTCGGTGGTGGCGGCGCCGCCCTGGACGACGAGCGTGGAGTCGCCGGACACGGCCGCCGCCACGAGTTCGGACAGCAGGGACTTGGCGGTGCCGGGTTCGCCGACGAGCATGAGGCCGCGGTTGGTCGCCAGGGTGACCAGGGCGCGCTCGACGAGCGCGGTGTCGCCGACGAACTTCCGGCTGATGCCCGCTTCGTGGTCGCCGATGACGAACCGGCGGGCGGCGCGCAGGCTCAGCTGCCAGCCCGGCGGGCGCGGGTCGGTGTCGGCGGCGCGCAGGGCGGCCAGCTCCTCGGCGTGGCGGACCTCGGCGGGCGGGCGCTGGAGTCGCTGCTCCTGCTCGGGGAGGGCGGTCACGAGGTCAGCTCCGTGAGGTCGGCGAGGATTTCGGAGACGGTCACGGGGTCGAGGTCGGCGAAGCGCAGCGGGTACGCGCGGGAGGCCCAGTGGTCGCCGGGCTGCTTGTCGAGCCAGACGGTGTCCAGCTTCTGGTCGGGGAACTCGCTGATGAGGCCGACGGCGATGCCCGGGTCCAGCTCGATGACGAGATGGCGCTCGGGACCGAGCCGGCGGGAGAACCAGCGCTCCACGCCGGCGTCCTGGGGCTCGCCCCGCTCCCAGCCGCGCTTCTGCAGGCCGAGGAGCTTGCCGACGGGGACGGTGACGCCTTCGAACCGGGTGAGCCGGGCGCCCGCGGCCTCCTCCTCGGTCGCCGTGTGCACGGGCCGGCCCAGCTGCGGGAACGGCTGGACGATCTCGTAGTCGGCGAACAGCTCGGCCCAGCCGTCGAGTTCCTCCGTGAGGTGCAGCGGGTGCGGCAGGGTGACGGTGGCCGAGTCCGCGACGCTCACGGTCTCGTCGTCCACGTCCGCGTAGGTCCGGTCCTCGGCGATGCGGAAGGCGAGGCCGCGGCCCTCGTGCTCGGCGTGCCAGACCAGCCGGCGCGCGAGGTGCCACACCAGCGGGTGCTCGACGAAGAGCTGACGGAACTCGGCTCCGGTCCAGGAACGGCCCTGGACCATCGCCGACTCCAGACGCCGCACCTGGTCGGCGGCGACGGAACGGACGTCCTTCTTGAGGGTCATGAACCGCTTGCGCTCGGCGGTGGCGCGTTCCGTCTCGTCGCGCACGCCCGGCTTGGGCAGGTCCTTGAGGCGGCTGCCGGCCTCGTCGCGGACGTACGGCTTGAGCTGCTCGTCGAAGCCGACGGTGAAGCGCCGGGTGCCGTAGTCCACGACGGTGCTGCCGTCGGGGTCCAGGCCGAGGTCGGGCACCAGCCGGTCGGCGAGCTGCTCGCCGGTCAGGCCGAGTTCGGCCGCGACGTCGGCGATCTTCTCCTGGGCGCGCTGCTTGAGGGCCTTGAACTTCACCCGCTGGGAGATGCCGTGAAGGTGCACGAGGGCCGTGTCGGTGCCGATCGCGGCGAGCACGTCGAGCCCTTCGACGGCGCGCTGGTGGGCTCCTTCGCCGGGCCAGGCGCGGATGACGGGGGTCAGCGCGCGCACGGTGTCGTCGTCGCCGAGCCAGCCGAGCGCGTGCAGTGCCCAGGCCTCCTTGGGCGGCATGCCGACGATGCGCCACTCCTCGAACAGCGCCCAGGCGAACTCGGCGAGCGACGCGGCTGTGCACAGTTCGCGCAGCCGGGCGACGCCGGGGTAGGGCGCGCCGGGCTTGGAGACGGCGAGCATGGTCAGGACGTGACCGACGGCCTGGGCGGGGAGGGCGGCGCCGCCGTTCCGCAGGCGCGGGCGGGGCAGCACCCGCGGCTCGGCCCAGGCGACGGGCTTCGGCATCCGGGCGGGCAGGGCGGTCACCAGCGGGTCGGAGGCGAGGAGGGTCTCGACCGCCGCGGCGGCCTCCTCGCCGTACTCCTTCGCCGCGGTGCGCACGCTGTCCGCTCCGTGGGTGGCGGCGACGGCCCGCAGCGCGCCTTCGGCGGCCGTCCTGGCGGGTCCCGGGGCGCCGACCGCGTCGGGCACGAGCAGCCGGGCGGCGTCCGCGCCGTGCCGGGCGAACCAGCCGCGGGCGGTGCGTCCGGCCGTCTTGAGGCGGTGCAGCCAGTCCGCCATCAGGCGGGCCACCTGGGTGTCGAGGAAGGGCAGCAGGATCGGGGCCAGGTGAGTGGGCTCGCGGGTCGCCATGCGGAGCGCGGCCGGCAGGGCGGCGAGTTCGTGGGCGGCGATCATCGGCTTGAAGACGTTCGCCCCGTCGTAGGAGTAGTCCAGGCCCTTCCACTCGGCGAGGAAGGGTCGGACGGCCTCGGCGGGGCCGTGGGTGAACACGCCGACGGCGTGCCAGTCCGGGAGGGTTCCCTTGCGGAGCGCTTCGAGCAGTTTCTCCATGGGCTGGTACGGCTGCCAGCCGCTGACCCAGGACTCGGCGCGGGCCCAGCCGGCCCGTTCCTCGGGCAGCCAGTCGATGCGGGAGACCGCCGGGGGCACGAGTCCTTCGACGACCTTCGGCTTCACGGTGGTGCGCTTCGCGGTCCACGGCGGGCTGGTGAGCAGCGCGGGCAGGGCGTCCAGGGGTGCTTCGTCAGCCGGATCGGGTCCCTCGGTGAGCGGCCGTACGGTCTCGGCGACGTCCGCGGGGAGTTCCGGGAGGACGTCGAGCACGAGCTGCTGGTGGGCGGCCACGTGTGCGGCGAGCATCCGGCGGGCCGTGGCCGCGTGCGTGCCGGCGCCCTTCGCCGTCGCGGCGAGCAGCCGGAGCGCGCGGACGGGGAAGCGGCGGGCCGCGGCGGCGGCCGCGGCCCGCACGTGCTTGTCGCCGAGCCGGTCGAGGAGGGCCTGGAAGGCCTCGTCGACGGGGAGTTCGGCGAGTGCGCCGGCCATCGCCTTGGTGTCCTCGGTGTCGAGGTACGGCCGGTCGAGTTCGGCCGCGATCAGCGGGGCCGTCAGCGGGCCCACGGCGTCGGCGACGGTGGCCACGGTCGCGGCGGTCCAGCCGCGCCATCCGAGGTCGACGCGTCCTCCGTAGGCCGCGATGTGGGAGGCGGAGCCCACCGAGCAGAGCACCAGGTCCCGTACCCACAGGTGGGGGTGTTCGCGGACGGCCGTGTCGGCCAGGCACTCCTCGACCCAGTGCTGTTCGGTGGGGACGAGGTAGCCGACCGAGGCCTTGCGGCGGGGGCTGGTGCGGTGCTCGGCGAGGGCGGTGACGGCGGCGGCGTAGGTGTCGTCGTCCGTGACGGCGAGCAGGGCACGGACGCGGTCGAGGGCGAGATAGCCGGTGTGGCGCTGCCACTGGTTCTCGTGCTCCGGCGCGGTTTCGACACCGTAGGCGGTGGTCATGTTCGGCTGTTGCTTCCACTGCCGGCGGCACTCGAGGAGTTCGACGGCGGCGCACGCGGCGAACGGCAGGCCGTGGGCGCCGGCCCAGGCGTCGGCGAGCGCGCCGCGGTCCACCTCGTACAACAGGGTGCCGATCACGGCGGCGCCCCTGGGGTCGGGCCGGCCGGTCTCGTGGGCGCGGGCGGCGTCGACGAGACCGGCGTCGCTGTCGACGCCGGCGAGCCCGCGGTCGACGCTCACGGTGAACTGCGTGCGCCACTGCTGCAGGCGCGCGGCGCCGCCGTCCTCGACCGGGCGGACCGTGACGGGGGTCCCGCCGCGCCGCGGGCGGAGGTTCCGCTTCCATGCGGCGGGCAGCGTGAAGGTGTCCTCGTCGGGCCGTGCGAGCGGGGCCGCCACGTCGGTCCCGGCGGGTGCCGGGGCGGGCCCGCCGACCGTGGCGGCAGGCGTGCCGGGGGCATCGCCGACGGCGGCGTATCCCTTGCGCTCCTTCTCGCCGATGGTCCTGACCAGATAGGACTCGGCGGCGTCGACGCTCTCGAACTCCTTGACCCGGGTCTGGCCCGCCGTGCCGACACGCCCGAAGCGCACCGTCACCGACGTGCCGTCGACACCGGCCTCCCAGAACTTCGCCGAGCCGTCACCGGCATGCTCCCAACGCCGCACGGGCCCTCCCCTTGTGCACGAGATCAACTGCTCGCACAGTAACCAGCGGCACTGACAACGCCGCCGCCGACCGCCGGAAGCGGGCACCCGGCACCGGGCACGGGCATCCCGCCGAGACACGGAATAGCCGCGTGCACATCGGCGTTTGCGGTGGGCAAGGAGGTCGAGATGGCGCTTGAAGGTGTGTACGAGCCGAGTCCGGCGGAGTGGGTGCGGAACCAGGTCGAGCTGTACGAGTCGTCAGGCGGGACCAAGGGCACGACGATGCGAGGGCTGCCGGTGGTCCTGGTCACCAACGTCGGGGCGAAGAGCGGAAAGCTCCGCAAGACGCCCCTGATGCGGGTGGAGCACGAGGGGGCGTACGCGCTGGTCGCGTCGAACGGCGGCGCCGTGAAGCATCCCGTCTGGTACCACAACCTGCTCGCCGCTCCGCTGGTGGAGCTGCGTGACGGACCGAAGGTGTGGGACATGAGGGCGCGGCTCGTGTCGGGCGAGGAGCGGCGGGTGTGGTGGGAGCGGGCGGTGGCGGCGTTCCCCGACTACGCCGACTACCAGCGCAGGACCGAGCGCGAGATCCCGCTCTTCGTCGCGGAGCCCGTGGGCTGACTCACTCGCACCACGTCCGCACCGGTTAGGCAACGCCCTTCGGCTGAGGTCCGGCCGCGGTGGCCCGGTCGGCGCGGGGCGCGGACCGGGCACAGGGGGCGGGCCGGGGACGGGCGTGTCGTTACGAGGGCTTGACGGAGGACCAGGCGGTGACGGTCACCTTGTCGTCGCAGAAGGCGAAGACGCCGTCGTCCATGGCGATCTGGTGCTTCCCGGCACCGAGTACGCCGATGACCATCGTCGGGTAGGTGGCCGGGGTCGCGCCGGATGCGCAGTAGCCGTCCGCCTCGCCCTGGACCTGGACGAACGTGAGCTTCGTCCACGCGCGGGCGCCCGGGGTCAGCAGGACGTTGGTCGCGGCGGGGCCGGTGTGGGTGGTGGGCAGCGGCTTGTTCTTGTCCGGTGAGCCGTTGCCCGCCGCCGCGACCGTCGGGTAGCCGTACACCTTGCAGGCGGACGCCGAGGTGTTGGTGACGGAGACGACGGCGGCTCCGGTCCCCGTGCCCGGCGGGCGGACGTCGGCCTGGTGCGCCTCGGATACCTTGATGTCGTCGATCGCGCACGGCTTCTGCGCCCCGGCGCCGGTTCCGCCGGAGGAGGAACCGCCCGATGAGGAACCACCGGAGGAGGAACCGCCCGACGACGTGCCGCCGGTGGAGCCCCCGCCCGAGGAGGACGTGCCGCCCGTGGAGCCTCTGCTCCCGCCGCCGCTGGTCGTTCCGCCCTTGTCGCCGCCGGTGGGCGTGGGTTCGGCCGGGGCCGAGGCCGTGGGCGGCGTCGACGGGTCGCCGGCCGCGCCTGCGTCGCCGGTCGGCGTACAGCCCGTCATCAGAGCCGCGGCCGCCAGGGCCGTCGCCAGCGCCGCCGCGGTCCGGCCGATGCCTGCTGTGTACTGCATGTGGTGCTCCCCGAGGTTCACGACCGGTTCCGTACCGGCACTCGCTTGCTGGTACACGGTCCGCCGCCTCGGGCGGTTCCCACCGCAGGCCGCTGTGGCGGTTCCGTGACGCGCCCATGACGAAAGACGATCATCGTCCGCCGGAAGGTCCCTGGTCGAGCGGCCGGCCGGGGGCGACGGAGGCGCTCGAGCGGGCGTAGCCGTCGTCGTCGGTGCGGGTGACCGTGCCGTTGGCGATGTGGCCCGCGAGCCCGAGCAGCAGGAAGAGCCAGACCAGGACCTTCGCCGGCGTGCCCAGGAGGAGCGGGCGCGTGGCCGAGTGCGGCTGCTGGGCCGCGGGGGCGGGCTCGTCGCCGAAGATGCCCTTCGGGTAGACGGGCGTCAGCATCATCACGTACGCGCTGAACCGCATCCGGAAGCGCACGACGGCCGCCGTCGCGGCGAACACCGGTTCGGGCAGCCGTCCGAGGACGATGCCGATCAGCCAGAACACCCAGCTGACGGCGAGCCAGCCGGACTGCGCGAGGCTGCTCACGATCGCCGCCGGGATCATCAGGATCAGCCGGAACAGCACCGCGAGCCGGTTGAGCGGCGTGCGGCGCAGCTCGATGCGTACCGGATAGTCCGGGGCGTCGAAGGCGAACGGCGGATAGCGGTCGACGAGCAGGCTCGAGCTCGCGTTGACGCGCGTCTGGTAGGCGAGGATGTCGCCGAGGACGGTCGCGATGGGGTCGGGCAGCCGGCCGAGGACCAGCGCGGCGAACCAGCCGGCGATCGTCACGAAGAAGGCGACGACCGACAGCAGCACGACCGCGATGAACTGCGGCAGGAGCAGCAGCCACCGCAGGAACACCGTCCAGCGTCGCTGCCGCCCGGGAGCGGGCACGTCCAGGGCCGGGCGGAACTCTCCCGCCTCGTCGTCCGCCACGGGACGCGGTTCCCAACCTGTGGCCATGGCAGCCTCCGTATCCTGCGGGCTTCGTCCCGTGGTGTCGTCGTGCCTCGGCGTACCTCGCGTGCCTCAGGTACCTCGCGTACCTCGGCGCGCCTCGTCGTACGAGGTCGTCTCGATCCTGGCGCGGGAGGCCGTGCCTCGCACCGCCACGGGGGCCAGGTGGGGAACCGCCGTCGCCCGATCGCGGGAGGGACCGCCGTTCGCCCGGTCGCGGGAGGCGCCGCCTGTCTTCGGGGCGCGGGAGGTCTGCCGTCCCCGGGCCCGGAAGGGCCGCCGCCGGAGAGGGGGCACTTTAGCAGCGCGGAGGCCGCCACCGGGCGGAGTTCGACTACTCTCCACACTCGCGCGACTTCGTGCGGTAGTCATGGGGCCAGGGAGGGAACACCTTGGTCTTCAGTCTCAGTCGCCGTCGCAAGTCCGCACCCGCCGCAGCCGTCGGCCCCGTCGGCCCCGTCACTCGCCTCGCTCCCGTCGGCCCCGGCGCCTGCCCGTACGTGCCTCCGCCCGCGCCCGCGCCGCCCGCGGTCGCCCCCGGCGCCGTCGGGCCCCTCCGGCAGGAGGCCGAGCGTTTCGTCCGTCAGTTCCACCAGGAGCAGCCGCAGGCGGGCGACGTGGAGCGACGGCTGCGCGAGGTGCTGACCGAGATCGGCCGCACCGGCACGTACACCCACTCCCCCGCCGAGCTGGCCTTCGGGGCCCGGGTGGCGTGGCGGAACGCGGCCCGGTGCATCGGACGGCTCTACTGGCGGAGTCTCGTGGTCCGGGACCTGCGGGAGGTCACGGCCGCCGACGCGATCGCCGAGCAGTGCTTCGAGCATCTGCGGCAGGCGGGGAACGGCGGCCGGATCCGGCCGGTCGTCTCGGTGTTCGCGCCGGACCGGCCGGGACGCCCCGGGCCTCGGATCGTCAACGACCAGTTGGTGCGCTACGCCGGGCACCGCACGGCGGAGGGCCGCTGGATCGGCGACCCGCGGAGCGCCGGGCTCACCGCTGAGGCCGCTGACCTGGGATGGAAGCGGGACGACGAGGCGTTCCAGGTGCTGCCGCTGATGGTGCGGGAGCGGCCCGGAGCACGACCGGAGTGGCACGAGCTGCCGGACGGGGCCGTGACGGAGGTGCCGCTGCGGCATCCCGACCACGCGTGGTTCGCCGAGCTCGGGCTGCGCTGGTACACGGTGCCGGCCATCAGCGACATGGTTCTGGAGATCGGCGGCATCCGGTATCCGGCGGCACCCTTCAACGGCTGGTACATGGGAACGGAGATAGGCGCCCGGAACCTCGCCGACGCGGAGCGCTACGACCTGCTCCCCGCGGTGGCGGACCGGCTGGGGCTCGACCGGTCCTCCGAGCGCACGCTGTGGCGGGACCGGGCGCTGGTCGAGCTCAACGTCGCGGTTCTGCACTCCTTCCAGGAGGCGGGCGTGACGATGGCGGACCACCACACCGAGTCCGAGCGGTTCCTGCGGCACATCGCGCAGGAGAGCCGGCACGGCCGGCCGACACCCGCTGACTGGAGCTGGATCGTCCCGCCGGTGTCCGGCTCGGCGACCCCGGTCTTCCACCGGTACTACGACCCGGTGGACCCGTCGCTTCGCCCCGCGTTCCTCGCCCGTGAGGCGTGACGGGTGACCCGGCGGGCCCGGAGATCACGGCTTAGGCTCGTGGCATGGCCGTGCACCTCTTCGCCGGAATCCCCGTCAGCGACTACGCCTCGGCGCTCGTCTGGTACGAGCGGCTGTTCGGCTCGCCGCCGACGTTCTACCCGAACGACACCGAAGCGGTGTGGGAGGTGGCCGAGCACCGCTCCCTGTACATCGAGCACCGGCCGGGGCACGCCGGCCACGCCATGCACACCCTGTTCGTCGACGACTTCGACACCGTGATCGGCGACATCGCGGCCCGGGGCCTGCGGCCCATGCAGCGCGAGACGTACGGGAACGGGGTGCGCAAGGCCACGTTCCGTGACCCTGACGGGAACGAGATCGGCTTCGGCGGTGCACCGGTCGACGAACGCCGGAGCTGAACGCGGGGCTGCGCGCTCACGTCCAGGGGTCCGTGTCCCGGGCCCGAGCCCAGGGGCCCGGCGCACGTGGCGCCGGGCCTCCGGGCTCGCGGACACGTCCCCTCTCTAACCGTCAGACCGCCGGGGAGTAACCCGCCGGGCGGGTCGTGAACGTGGCGCGGCCCTGGGTACGGCTGCGCAGGTGCGTCGCGTAGCCGAAGAGCGCGGCCAGCGGGACCGTCGCCGTCAGGACCGCCGTGTCCGCGTGGGTGGTGGAGTCGGTGATCCGGGCACGACGGGCCGTCAGGTCGCCGAGCACCGTCCCGACGGCACTGTCGGGCGCGGTGACGGTGACCTCCACGACGGGTTCCAGCAGGGTGGTGCCACCGGTGCGCAGGGCCTCGCGCAGGGCGAGCCGTCCGGCGGTGCGGAAGGCGAGCTCGGACGAGTCCTTCACATGGGTGGCGCCGTCGGTGAGCGTGACGCGGACGCCGGTCACCGGGTGGCCGGCGAGCGGGCCGTCGGCCAGGGCGTCACGGCAGCCGGCCTCGACCGCGCGGACGAACTCCTGCGGAACGCGTCCGCCGGTCACCGTCGAGCGGAAGACGAAGTCCGGCTGCTCCTGCCCGTCGGCGTCGTCCAGCGGCGCGACGTCGAGGACCACCACCGCGAACTGGCCCGCACCGCCCTCCTGTTTGGCGTGGCGGTACGTCAGGCCGGTCACGCCCTGGGCGGGCGTCTCCCGGTAGGCGACGCGCGGCCGGCCGACGGTGACGTCGAGGGCGTGGGCGCGGCGCAGCTTCTCCACGGCGACCTCCAGGTGGAGCTCGCCCAGGCCGGACAGGACCGTCTGCCCGGATTCGGGATCGGTCCGCGCGGTGAGCGAGGGGTCTTCCTCGGTCAGGCGGGCGAGCGCCGTGGCGAGGCGTTCGGTGTCGCGCCCGAGCCGGGCCTCGATCGCGACGGAGACCACCGGGTCGGCGGAGACGGGCGGTTCGAGGCGCACGGGTGGCGCGTCGGGTGCGCAGAGCGTGGCACCGGTGCGGGCGGTCTTCGGTCCGACGACGGCGACGATGTCTCCGGCGGCGGCGTGGTCGGCCTCGGTGGTGCGGTCGGCCTGGACCCGCAGGATGCGGGCGATCCGTTCGGTGCGGCCGGCGGTGGTGTCGAGCACGGTGTCCCCCTTTCGCAGGGTGCCCGCGTAGAGGCGGAGGTAGGTCATGCGGCCGGTGGGCGTGGTGGTCACCTTGAAGGCGAGCGCGGTGAGCGGCGCCGTCGGGTCGGCCGGCTGCTCGCCCCGTACCGGCGGCAGGTCGGCGGGGGCGGGCAGGTAGGCGACGACGGCGTCGAGCAGCGGCTCGATCCCCCGGTTGCGGTAGGCGGAGCCGCACAGGACCACCACGGCCTCGCCGGCGAGGGTGAGGTCGCGCAGGGCGGCGGTCAGCGTCCGCTCGTCGAGGGTGCCGTGGGCGCAGAACTCCTCCAGGGCGGCGGGATGCAGTTCGGCGACGGTCTCGTCGAGCCGGTGCCGTCGCCGTACCGCCTCCTCGGCCAGTGCTTCCGGCACGGGGCCGGTCTCGTACGTGTCGGAGCCGGGCCGCCAGGTGTACGCGCGCATGCGGACGAGGTCGACGACGCCGGTGAAGGCGTCCTCGCGGCCGATGGGCAGCTGTACGGGCAGCGGCACGGTGCCGAGGCGGGTGCGGATCGACTCCACGGCGGTGTCGAGGTCGGCGCCGGCGCGGTCGAGCTTGTTGACGAAGGCGAGGCGCGGTACGCCGTGCCGGTCGGCCTGGCGCCACACGGACTCGCTCTGCGGTTCGACGCCCGCGACGGCGTCGAAGACGGCGACGGCGCCGTCCAGGACGCGCAGCGCGCGTTCGACCTCGTCGGCGAAGTCGACGTGCCCGGGCGTGTCGATGAGGTTGAGCCGGTGGCCGTCCCAGTCGCAGCTGACGGCGGCGGCGAAGATGGTGATGCCGCGGTCGCGTTCCTGCGGGTCGAAGTCGGTGACAGTGGTGCCGTCGTGCACCTCGCCGCGCTTGTGGGTGGCGCCGGTGAGGTAGAGGAAGCGCTCGGTGAGCGTCGTCTTGCCGGCGTCGACGTGGGCCAGGATGCCGAGGTTGCGGATGCGGGTACGCATGATGTGGTGGTCCTTCGCGTGCGATGCGGTGGCAGGGCAGCGCGATTCCCGTGACGGTGCGGGGGCCGGACGCGGCAGGCGGACGGGGCCGTACGGTGAAGTCCGTACGGTCGTTCCGTCGTGCGGGCCCGAGGGCGGGGTTCGTCGCGGGTCAGCGGTGGCGGCCGCGCAGCCGGCACCGGAGCGACGAAGAGGCCAGGATCACGTCGTACCGGGCGCGGGAGACGACGGCGGCGACGGCGACGGTGGTCGGCGTGGCGCGCATGGTCATCTCCCTTCGTTTCATGGTCCGTTCGGCGGTACGGGCTGGAGTCTAGGCAGCGCGGGGCGCGAGGGGACACCGGTTTTTCTCGGCAGCGGTTCCGCCGGGCAGGAGGAACGGGACGGAGCCCCGGCCCGGCTCCGCGTGACAGTCCCGTACGAGACACCCGGCCTCCGTCGAACGAGGGAGGCCGGGCGGCGGGCGGCGGTCGTCAGGAGCGGCCGCGCGAGCGGCGGCCTCCGCCGCCCTGGCCGCCCTGGCCGCCGCGGCCGCCCTGGCCACCCTGACCGCTCTGACCGCCGCGGCGGGCGCGCCTGCGGTGGGGGGACGGTACGGGTGCGACAGGGCCGCCGGCGGCCTCCGGGGACGAGAACATCATCGGGACGGCAGGAGGGGTCGGGGCCACGGGTGCGACCGGGGCGGGGGCCGCGGACGTGCCCGCGGGCGTTCCCGTGGACGCTCCCGCCGCACCGGTGGCGGCGGCCGCAGTCGCGGCGGCGGCGCGGGCGGCCAGCGATTCGCGGGCGCCACCCCCTCCGCCGGCTCCCGCGAGCACGGTCGCGTGGGAGATCTGCGGCGCGCAGGCCTGGCAGATCTCCGCGAGGGTCCACACCTCGGCGACGGCCGGGTTGTGGATGAGGACGAGGAGGGTACGGCCGGTGCACGTGGTGCGCGCGGCGTGGTGCCGGCAGTCGCTCGCCCCGCAGGCGCAGGCCGCGTTGGGCCGCGGTGCGGCCAGCCGGGCGTGGGCCCGGACGTGCTCGGCGGCGAAGACCCGCAGGGTCTGGAGGTCCTTGGACCGGGCCGGCATGCGGCAGCCCGGCGTGGAACAGGTGACCGTCGCGGAGTGGTCGGGGTGACCGGTCAGTCGGATCGTCCAGGTCCTGCCTGGCACACGTGATCCAGGGAGCATGCTCAACGCGCGCGTTTCCGTTCAGGTGAGAGGGGTGTTGGCCATGGTTTTACCCCGTGCGCGTCGAAGGTTCACATCCCGGGTCCCTCTGGAGGGTCGTGGCGGCCGGATCCGACCGCCGGACGGGCGGTCCCGGCACGCGGTCGGCGCAGCGCGAGATGGCCGCCGACGCCGGGCACGAAGGCGACCGGCCCTGGTCGGCGGCGTGGCCCGGGCGAGCCGGCAGGTGGCCACGACGACGAAGAGTGAGGCGCAGCCGTGGGCCGGGCCCGGGAGGGCGGAGACGGGGCGCAGAGGGACGGTGGCCGGATCGGCTGCCATGAGGCAAGCGTGACGAGCTCTGCGTGGGCGGCGGCCGTGAGCCCGCACGCGTACCGGCGCAGCTTCGCCAGACCGGCCGACCGCCGCCCCGCCACCGTCCGGGCGGATGGGGCGATGGGCAGGTAGGCCGACGGTCCCACGGACGACGGCCCCACGGACGACCCCGCGGGACGACCCCGCCGGCGAAAGCCCCACGGCCGACGGACCGACGGACCGACGGGCCCACGGACGACCCCGCCGGACGACCCCGCCGGCGAAAGCCCCACGGCCGACAGGCCGACGGACCGACGGGCCGACAGGCCGACGGCCCCCACGGACGACCTCACGGGCGAAAGCCCCACGGCCCGGTCCCTGGCACGCCGCCGCCCACGGCCACGCGCGCGGCGGTCGTGCGGTGGCGGGGCGGGGACGGGGCGCGGAGCATGGAAGCGGCTCGTGATCGACGAGCGGCCGAGGTGTCTGGAGTGTTCCGCATGACCGAGAACGAGGCCTGGGGCGACGACGTCTACCAGCCCGACGGCAGCGAGGTGCAGGACGACGCGGGGCTGCTCGACGCCTCGGACACGCTGGAAGGTCCGCTCGACAGCCCGCTCGACCAGGGATACGCGCCTCCGGACCGGCCCTGGGCCGTCGAGCACACGGGCGTCACCGCGGCCGAGCGGCTGCAGGGCGAGAGCCTGGACCAGCGGCTCGCCGAGGAGGTCCCGGACGACGACCCGAACCTGGACTGGGACGGCATCGGCGACGCCTCGGACACCGACGGGGAGCCGCTGGACGGTGAGGTGGGCGGTCGCCGGGCCGGCCGTCTCGTCGCCATGGACGACGGAAGCGCGCTCTCGCCGCTCGAGGGATTCGCACGTGACGTCGGCATCGACGGTGGTGCGGCCTCCGCAGAGGAGGCGGCCGTACACCTGGTCGACGAGGAGTGACCCGGCGGGCTGCCGGTGGCGTGCCGCATGGTCCGGGCGTGGCGCCGAACCCGTACTCCTGACCCGGCTGCTCCGCTTCAAACGCGCATCACCGCAGGTTGTCCGGTACTTTGACGGGACCGACGAGACGCCCCGGATGCGTTATCCAGCCGTTATAAACGGTCATTTTGTCCCGGCATCGCCGGATTCACCCCGCGCGAAGCGACGGACTTGCGCGGCGGTATCCGCCCGCGCACCTATCGCACCCTCCAGTGTTCGCGCAAGACCGTCGGACCAGGAAGTTCTCTCGACCGCTCGGTAGCTTCGGCCCACATGACCGCAGCACACATGACGTTCCCGAAGGCCCCGGTGACCGCCCTCGACATCGGCCCCGCCCGGCCGGCCGACGGCGCCGACCTCTGGCGGATCGCCCGCGCGGCCGAGGACCTGGACCTCAACTCGCCCTACAGCTACCTGCTGTGGTGCCGCGACTTCGCCGCCACGACCGCCGTCGCCCGTGACACCACGGGACGACCGTTCGGCTTCGTCACCGGCTACCTGCGTCCGGAGGCGCCGGGGACCCTCTTCGTCTGGCAGGTGGCCGTCGACGGTTCGCATCGCGGATCCGGGGTAGCAGGTGCACTGCTCGACGCCCTGGCCGCGAGGGTGGCGGCGGCCGGGCACGGTCCGATCCGGATCGAGGCGACGGTCACTCCGGGGAACGTGGCCTCGGACCGGCTGTTCCGCTCGTTCGCGCGCCGCCACGGCGCGGCCCTGACCCGGGAGGTCCTCTTCACCGCCGACGCCTTCCCCGCGGACGACGCCGACGCCTCCGCGGCCACCGACGCCGCCGGGACCTCCAACGCCTCCGAGGCCTCCGAGCTCCTGGGCTTCGACGCTCCGGGCGCCACGGCCCACGAGCCGGAGGTGCTCTACCGGATCGGCCCCCTGACGCCGCCCCTGCCGTAGGGCCGCCGTCCGCCGATCCGCCCGGACGGATGTACTCCGCCCGCGCCACTCAGCCCCCCCCCCAGCCTCACCAAGCCCCACCGCGAAACCGAGATACGGGAGAACCGTGACCCTCACCGACATCGCCCCGTCCGTCTTCGAGACCGTCGAATCCGAGGTGCGCAGCTACTGCCGCGCCTGGCCGGTGGTCTTCGAACAGGCCCGCGGGAGCCGGCTGTACGACGAGCACGGGCGGCCCTTCCTCGACTTCTTCGCCGGGGCCGGGTCCCTCAACTATGGCCACAACAACCCGGTCCTCAAGCGGGCGCTGCTCGACTACCTCGCCCGCGACGGCGTGACCCACGGCCTCGACATGTCGACGACCGCCAAACGCGACTTCCTGGAGACCTTCCACTCGGCGGTCCTCGAACCGCGCGCCCTGCCCTACAAGGTGATGTTCCCCGGCCCCACCGGCACCAACGCCGTGGAGGCCGCGCTCAAGCTCGCCCGCAAGGTCACCGGCCGGGAGACGGTCGTCTCCTTCACCAACGCCTTCCACGGGATGTCCCTCGGCTCGCTCGCCACGACCGGCAACGCCGCCAAGCGCGCGGGCGCGGGGGTGTCCCTGCCGCACGTCACGCGGATGCCGTACGACCACTACCTCGACGGCAGGATGCCGGACTTCCTGTGGTTCGAGCGTCTGCTCTCCGACCCGGGCTCCGGCCTCGACCGGCCGGCCGCGGTCATCGTCGAGACCGTGCAGGGCGAGGGCGGGATCAACGTCGCCCGGGCCGAGTGGCTGCGCGGGCTCGCCGATCTGTGCCGGCGGCACGAGATGCTGCTCATCGTCGACGACGTGCAGATGGGCTGCGGCCGCACGGGCGAGTTCTTCTCCTTCGAGGAGGCGGGCATCACCCCCGACATCGTCACGCTGTCGAAGTCCATCAGCGGCTACGGCCTCCCGATGGCCCTGTGCCTGTTCCGTCCCGAGCTGGACGTGTGGCAGCCGGGCGAGCACAACGGCACCTTCCGCGGCAACAACCCCGCCTTCGTCACGGCCACCGCCGCCATCGACACGTACTGGCGCGACGACGCCCTGCGCGACCGCACCCTCGCCCGGGCCGCCCGGATCGAGAGCGCCCTCGGCGACCTGCTCGGCGAGGACGGCCGCTCCGGTGTCGCCCTCCGCGGCCGCGGGCTCGTGTGGGGCCTGGAGTTCACCGACGGGGAGCGGGCGGCGGCCGTGTGCCGGCGGGCCTTCGAGCTGGGGCTGCTCCTGGAGACGTCGGGGCCCCATGACGAGGTCGTCAAACTGCTGCCGCCGCTGACCGTGACGGACGACGAGCTGGACGAGGGGCTCGGCATCCTGGCCCGCTCCGTCCGGCACGCCGCCGAGCGCGTCGCCCTCTGACATCGCCGGGCCTCCGGTCCCCGCGACAACGCCACAACGCCACAACGCCACAACGCCACAACGCCAACGGCACCACAGGCATCACCCGCATCACCAGCACCACTCGCATCACCAGCACCACCGAAAGGTCATCCCGCATGATCGTCCGCAGCTTCGCCGAGATCGAGAACACCGACCGCCACGTCCGTGCCGCCTCCGGCACCTGGGAGAGCAAGCGCATCGTCCTCGCCCGCGAGCGGGTGGGCTTCTCGCTCCACGAGACGGTGCTCTACGCCGGGACGGAGACGTCCATGTGGTACGCGAACCACGTCGAGGCCGTCGTGTGCACCGCCGGAGAGGCCGAGCTCACCGACCACGAGACAGGCACGACGTACACCATCACCCCCGGAACGATGTACCTGCTCGACGGGCACGAGCGGCACACCCTCCGGGTCAAGGAGGACTTCCGCTGCCTGTGCGTCTTCAACCCGCCGGTGACCGGCCGCGAGGACCACGACGAGAACGGCGTCTACCCGCTCCTCACCGAGCCCGAGCCCGAGCTCGGCCCCGGCCACGAGTCCGGGCCGGGCACCGCCTGAAGCACCGCACCCGCCCCCACGAGTCCGTACGAGAAAGGAAGGCACCGCCCGTCATGACCTCCGCCCCCACCCGTCCCGTCGACCTCTACCCCACCCGAGGCGCCCAGGAGCAGCTGATCGGCCGCAAGGACCCCGTCGTGTGGGCCGAGCCCGGAACGCCCGGGCCGTTCTGGGCCCGTGAACTCGAGGAGTACGAGCGCGACGGCTTCGTCACCGTCGACCAGCTGGTCACTCCTGACGAGGTCACCGAGCTGCGGGCCGAGCTGGACCGACTGGTCGCCGACCCGGACGTGCGCGAGGACGAGCGGGCCGTCGTCGAGCCGCGCTCGCGCGAGATCCGCTCCGTGTTCGAGGTCCACAAGATCAGCGAGGTGTTCGCCGGGCTGGCCGCCGACCCGCGGATCGTCGGGCGCGCCCGGCAGATCCTCGGCTCCGACGTGTACGTCCACCAGTCGCGGGTCAACGTCAAGCCCGGCTTCGGCGCGAGCGGTTTCTACTGGCACTCCGACTTCGAGACCTGGCACGCCGAGGACGGTCTGCCCCGGATGCGGACGGTCTCGGTGTCGATCGCGCTCACCGCGAACCACACCACCAACGGCAGCCTCATGATCATGCCGGGTTCGCACCGCACCTTCCTCGGCTGCGCCGGCGAGACCCCGAAGGACAACTACAAGAGGTCGCTGCAGATGCAGGACGCGGGGACGCCGTCGGACGAGGCGCTGACGACCTTCGCGGACGCCTGCGGCATCCGGCACTTCACGGGCGCGCCCGGCTCGGCGACCTGGTTCGACTGCAACGCGCTGCACGGCTCGGGCGACAACATCACCCCGTATCCGCGGAGCAATGTGTTCCTGGTCTTCAACAGCGTCGAGAACGCGCCGGAGCTGCCGTTCGCGGCGCCGGTGCGCCGGCCCTCGTTCATCGCCGCGCGCGATGTCACGCCGGTCGGGTGAGCGCCTTGTCCCGACCCTCGTCGATGAAACGGCGCGGCTTCCTCGCCCTGGCTCCCGCCGTCGGGGTCGCCGGACTCCTGGCCGCGTGCAGCCGCACCGAGGTCGGCACGGGCGCGCCGAAGGAGGACGCGGACCTGCTCGGGAAGCTGCGCGAGCAGGGCCACGTGCGGGTGGGCTTCGCCGGTGAGGCGCCGTACGGCTTCCAGGACGGCGGCCGGCTCGCCGGCGAGGCGCCGACGCTGCACCGTGAGGTGTTCTCGGCGCTCGGCGTGCCCGAACTGCGTCCCACCCTCACCGAGTTCGGCGCGCTGATACCCGGTCTCCTGGCCGGCCGCTTCGACGTGGTGAGCGCCGGGATGTCGATCACGCCCGAGCGGTGCGCCAAGGTGATCTTCTCCGAGCCCGAGTTCGTCTCCACCACCGCGCTGATGGTCCGCAAGGGCAATCCGAAGCGGCTCGGCGACTTCGCGTCCTGTGTGCGCGAGGGCGCGACGGTGGGCGTGCTGTCCGCCGCGGTGGAGGCCTCGTACGCGAAGGCGGCGGGTGTGCCGGACGGGTCGGTGAAGACGCTGGCCAAGCAGCAGGACGGTCTGGACGCCCTGCTCGCCGGCCGGATCGACGCCTTCGCGCTGACCGGCATCTCGCTGCGCTGGCTCGCGAGGACGAACCAGGGCGCGGCGGTGGAGGTGGCGACGCCGTTCGTGCCCGAGGTGGACGGGGTGAAGCAGTGGAGCGCGGGCGGGGCGGTGTTCCGGCCGGGTGCGCGGGCGCTGCGCGACGCCTTCGACCGTGAGCTGGCGAGGATCACCGGCGATCCGGCGCGCTACGTGGGTCTGATCGGCCGTTACGGGTTCACCGAGCGCGAGGCGCCGCCGCGCGGACTGCGCACCGCCGACCTGTGCGCGGGCCGGGGACGGGTGTGAGCGCGTTCCTGGCGGAGCTGGAGCGGGCGCTGCCCCGGCTCGGTGAGGGACTGCTCGTCACGGTGGAGGCGACGGTGCTCGGCGCCGGGCTCGCCCTCGTCCTCGCGTACGGGCTGGGGCTGATGTCCGGCTCGCGGCGGCTGCCCGTGCGGGGCGCGGCGAGGACGGTGGTCGAGTTCTTCCGCGGCACGTCGTTGTACGTGCAGCTGTTCTGGCTGTTCTTCGCGCTGCCGATGCTCGGCTTCCGGCTGGAGCCGCTGGCCTGTGCCGTGGTGGCGCTCGGACTGAACTTCGGCGCGTACGGGGCCGAGGTGGTGCGCGGTGCGATCGCCGCCGTGCCCCGGGCGCAGCTGGAGGCGTCGGTGGCGCTGGGCATGGGTCCCGTCCTGCGGCTGCGCCGTGTGGTGCTGCCGCAGGCGCACGCGCTGATGGTCGCGCCGTTCAAGAACCTGCTGGTCCAGCTGCTGAAGGCGACGCCGCTGCTGTCCCTGGTCACGGTGCCCGATCTCACCTTCGAGATCGACCAGTTGCGCTCGGCGACGGGTGACACGGCGGCGGCGTACCTGCTGCTGCTCGCGGTGTACGGCGTGCTCGCCGGAGTGCTGAGTCTGCTGATGAACGCGTTGGAGCGGGCCGCCAGGGCGCGGCTGGGGACGGGCGGTGACGGGTGATGTGGGACGGGGAGGCGGCGTGGGCCGCGCTGCCCGCCGTGCTGGAGGGCTTCGGGGTCACGCTGGTGGCGACCGTGCTCGGCTTCGGGGTGGCGCTACTGCTCGGCCTCGTGCTCGCGCTGGTCGGGCGGGCCGGGCCGCGGTGGGTGGCGGGACCGGTGAACGCGGCCGCCGCGTTCGTCCGCTCGACGCCGTTGCTGGTGCAGCTGTTCGCGGCGTGGGTGCTGGTCCCGGGCCTCGACGCGCTGGTGCTCGGCGTGCTCGTCCTGGGCGTGCACTACGCCGCGTACCTCTCCGAGGTGTACCGGACGGGCATCGACGCCGTACCGAAGGGCCAGTGGGAGGCGTGCACGGCGCTTTCGCTGCCGCGCCGGCGGGTGTGGCGGGCGGTGGTGCTGCCGCAGGCGGTCCGCAACGTGCTGCCGCCGCTGGGGAACTATGTCGTCTCCATGTTCAAGGAGACGCCGCTGCTGTCGGTGATCACGGTGCACGAGATGGTGCACGAGGCGAGCTCGTTCGGCAGCACGCACTTCGCCTATCTGGAGAGTTTCACGCTGGCCGCCGCGGTGTTCCTGCTGGCGAGCTGGCCGACGTCCGTGCTGGTACGACGACTGGAGGCACGCCTTGCGAGAGGGGCTTGAGGACACGGCGGAAGCGGTGCGCTTCGACCGGGTGACCAAGCGGTACGGGGAGCACACCGTGCTCGACGGGCTCGACCTGGCGGTCGGGCGCGGCGAGCGGGTCACGCTGATCGGCCCGAGCGGCTCGGGCAAGACCACGATCCTGCGGCTGCTCATGACGCTGGAGCGGGTGACGGAGGGCGTCATCCATGTGGCCGGCGAGCCGTACTCGCACATGCCGGCCGGGCAGGGCGGCGGAAGGGCCGGGAAGCTGGTGCCGGCGAGCGAACGGTACCTCGCGTCCCGGCGGCGCGGCATCGGCATGGTCTTCCAGCACTTCAACCTGTTCCCGCACATGAGCGTTCTGGAGAACGTCGTCGAGGCGCCCGTGCACGTGCTCCGGGAGAGCAGGGAGGCCGCGGAGGCACGGGCGAGGGAACTGCTGGGCATGGTCGGCCTCGCCGACAAGGTCGACGCCCGGCCCACCCGGCTCTCCGGCGGCCAGCAGCAGCGGGTGGCGATCGCCCGCGCGCTGGCGATGCGGCCGGAGATCCTGCTCCTCGACGAGGTGACGTCGGCGCTCGATCCCGAGCTCGTGGCGGAGGTCCTCGACGTCCTGCGCGACGTGGCCCGCGCCACGGACATCACGCTGCTGTGCGTGACCCACGAGATGGGCTTCGCCCGCGACGTCTCGGACCGGATCCTGATGTTCGACCAGGGCAGGATCGTGGAGTCGGGCGGCGCGGACGAACTCCTCGACGACCCCGGCCACGATCGGACGCGGGCGTTCCTGCGGGCGGTGCGGTGAGGTGAGGCCGGCAGGCTCCTCGGTCGGGTACGGGCGGTGGGCCGGCAGGCGGCGCGGGATCGGCAGGCGGCGCGGGATCGGCGGGCTTGTCGGGGCGGCGGGTGCGCGCCGGCGCGGGGCGGCGGCCGGGCGGGTCAGCGGGTGGTCGAGGCCTCCGGCAGCATGCCCTCGCGCAGTCGGGCGAGGCTGCGGGCGAGGAGCCGGGAGACATGCATCTGGGACACGCCGATCCGGGCGCCGATCTCCGCCTGGGTCAGCTCCTCCACGAACCTCAGGTGCAGCAGCAGCCGGTCGCGCTCGTCGAGGAGTTCGACGAGCGGCGCGAGCGTGTGGAAGTCCTCGAAGAGTTCGAGCGCCGGGTCCTCCTCGCCGATGAGGTCGGCGAGGGACGCGTCGGCGTCCTCCTCGTCGCCGCTGCCCAGCGCGGCGTCGAGGGAAGACGTGTGGTAGCCGTTCGCGGCGATCTGAGCCTCGATCACCTCGTCCTCGGACAGGTCCATCCGCTCCGCCAGTTCCGCGACGCGCGGCGCCCGGCCGAGGTGCGAGCTCAGCTCGTCGTTGGCCTTGGCCAGTTCGACGCGGGCCTCCTGGAGGCGGCGCGGCACGTGCACGGCCCAGGTCGAGTCGCGGAAGAACCGCTTGATCTCGCCGACGATGTACGGCACGGCGAACGTCGCGAACTCCACCTCCCGGCTCAGGTCGAAGCGGTCGATCGCCTTGATCAGGCCGATGATCCCGACCTGGACGATGTCCTCCATCTCGTCGCCGCGGGCACGGAAGCGGCCGGCCGCGAAGCGTACGAGCGAGGTGTTCATCTCGATCAGGGTGTTACGGACGTACTGGTGGCCTTCCGTCCCTTCCTCCCGCCGTGCCAGCTCCCGGAAGAACACCTTCGACAGGGCGCGCGCGTCCTGGGGCGCGACCTCGTGAGGAGCCTCGAGCACGGGCAGGTCGCTGGGCATGCCGCCTTCCGCGGCCGCCGTCGTCGTCGCCTTGACCATCTCGGTCCGCACGGGGACAACCTCCTGTTACTCGCCGGACGTTCGCTTGTGGCGAATCGCCTACCCGCGCTCGGCGCTCGCACGCGTACCGGTTCACGGTCGACCGTTTCCGCCCGCACTTCCGCTCCCGTTTCCGCCCGCGGTCACCGGTTCTCCGCTCATGGTTCCCGCCAGGTGCGCTTCCTGACGGCACGCCAGTCAGGACATCGCGCATCTTTTCGGGCTCTGCGGGCAGGCGGGACCCGCCGGAACACGTGGTGAGGGAGGAAGGAGCCCATGATGACCACGAGGGGCGATACCTCGCCCGGAGTCCGTACGCCGGCGGAGGCCCGGCGGTCGATCCGCAGGGCCCTCGCGCCCGGCGCCTCGGTGCCGTCCCCGCAGGTCGACGACCTGATGCTCGTGGCGACCGAGCTGGTGACGAACGCACAGCGGCACGGCGGCGGGGTGACCGGTTTCACCCTGGACGTGCGCAAGGGCAGTGTGGCCGTCTCGGTCAGCGACGCCAGCCGGTGCCCGCCGCGCCGCCGTGCCCGGACGCAGGACCTGCGGCCCGGCGGCTACGGCTGGCCGATCGTGCTGCGCCTGTCCCGCGAAGTGACGGTGGACCTACGGCCCGACGGCAAGACGGTGCGCGCGGTGGTGCCGCTCGACCGGTGACACCGGCGTGCGCGTCGGGCGGCGTCCGTCCGGGTCACCACCAGTAGGCGGGGTACCTGGGTGCGCCCTTGCGTATCCGGGAGACCGCCAACTCCATCAGGACGAGCACGACGGTGGCCCCGAACAGGAGGGGCACGAAGCGGGCCGGGGCGGGCGCCTGGAGGACCACCACCACGGCGGTCGCGCAGGCGGGCGAGTGCGGGGTGCGGGCGAGGTGGGTGAGGGCGAGTGTGAGGCCGGCCGCCACGGCGGCGGCCCAGGCGCTGGCTCCCGCCACGGCCAGCGTGGCATAGCCCGCCGCGGCGGCGAGCAGGTGGCCGACGACGACGCTGCGCGGCTGGGAGAGCGGAAGCGTCGGCGCGCTGTGCACCAGGGCGGCGCTGGCGGCCAGCGGCGGTATCAGCACGGGCTCGTGGATCACCGCGCCGATCGCGACCAGACCGAGCAGCACGAGGGTGACGGCCCCGACACTGTGGAACGCCGCTGCGGGCGCCGGGCGCGCCGGGGCGCGGACGGCGACGGTTCGAGTCCCGCTTGCGGTCCCGGTCCCGCTCGCGGTCGTCCGGGTCCCGCTCGCTGCCCCGGTCTCCGTCGCTGTCAGGCTTTCGGTCGGAGTCCCGTCCGGAGTCTCGTCGGCTGCGGGCGTGACGGTGCGGGTGTCGGTGTCGGTGCTCATGGTGAGGTGTTTCCGGGCAGGCGGCGTCGGGGCCGGCGGCAGGCAGGATCAACGGGCGGGCGTACGAGCCCTGTGGTCGACAGTCGGCCCGCCCTTGCGCCCACGCCCGCGCCGCCCGGATGCGGGCGACACGACCACGCCGATTGTATACAAAACGTTGAAGACGCTACCGCCTGGGTCCGGCGTCGAGACCGCCCGGGCAGGGTCGGCGGCGGCCTGTGGGAGGGTGAGGCCGTGACTTCGACCGAGACGCACGACCGCGGCCGTGCCGTGCAGCCCGCCGCCCAGCAGACCGCGCAGCCCGCCGCCGGCACCGACCGGGTGGTCCTCGGCTGCATGGGGCTCGGCGGCAGCTGGGACCCGAGTCCTTGGGAGCCCGCCGACGTCGACGCCGCGGAGGCGGTGATCGAGGCGGCGCTGGAGAGCGGGATCACCGCCTTCGACCATGCCGACATCTACCGGCACGGCAAGGCCGAGGCCGTGTTCGGCGAGGTCCTGGCACGTGCGCCCGGCCTGCGCGAGCGGATCACGCTGCAGTCGAAGTGCGGGATCCGGCTCGCCGACGGCGACCGGCCCGGCATGTACGACCTGCGCGGGCCCGGCATCGTCCGCCGCGTCGAGGAGAGCCTGGACCGGCTGCGGACGGACCACCTCGACGTCCTCCTGCTCCACCGGCCCGATCCGCTCGCCGACCCCGCCGAGATCGCCGAGGCCCTGGAGTCGCTGCACCGGCAGGGACTCGTGCGCCGCTTCGGCGTCTCCAACATGAACGCCGCCCAGATCGCGCGCCTCCAGGACCGGCTCGGGCTGCCGCTCGTCGTGAACCAGCTGGAGATGAGCCTGCTGCGGCGGGACTGGCTCGAGGACGCCGTGCTCGTCAACACGCCCGCGTCGGCCGCCGTGGGCTTCCCCGCGGGCACGGTCGAGCACTGTCTGCGGCACGGGATCACGCTGCAGGCGTGGGGCCCGCTGGCCCAGGGCCGCTACACCGGACGTCAGGAGACGCCCGAGGAGCGGGCCACGGCCGCACTGGTCGCGCAGCTCGCCGAGGCCAAGGGCACCACGCCGGAGACGATCGTGCTGTGGTGGCTCCGGCGTCATCCCGCCGGGATCACCCCGGTCATCGGCACCACCGACCCGGCACGCGTCCGCGCCTGCCAGGACGCCGCGACCGGCGACCCGGCGGCGCTCGGCCACGAGGAGTGGTACCGCCTGTGGATCACCGCACGCGGTGCGGCCCTGCCGTAGAGGCGGCCTGAGCGGACACCGCCAGGGTGGACATGACCCACGCGGACATGGACCACCGCAGAGGACCACCACCGAGGAGCCCGTCCCATGACCGATGCCGACGCACCCGATGCCGACGCACCCTCCTACGAGCTGCTCGCAGGAGCGCCGGACTCCCCCGTGCTGCTGCACGTGCCCCACTCCTCCCGTACGGTGCCCCCGGAGGTGCGCGCCGGCATCGTCCTCGACGACGCCGCACTGGAGCGGGAGCTGGACCACATCACCGACGCCCACACCGAGGAAATCGCCGCCGTGGCCGCCGCGTGCGCGGGCACGGCGCCCTGGCGGTTCGTCAACCGGCTGTCGCGGCTGGTCGTCGACCCCGAGCGGTTCCCCGACGAGCGGGAGGAGATGCTCGCGGTCGGGATGGGCGCGGTGTACACGCGCACCACGCACCGCGCCGAACTCCGTCCGCGCGGATTCGACCCGGCGCCGCTCGTCGAGCGGTACTTCACGCCGTACGCCGAGGCCGTGACCCGAGCCGTGGACGAGCGGCTCGCGGCGACCGGGCGCGCGATCGTCGTGGACGTCCACTCGTACCCGACGAAAGCGCTCCCGTACGAACTCCACGGCGACGGCCCGCGCCCGCCCGTCTGCCTCGGCACGGACGCCTTCCACACGCCGCCCACGCTGCTCGCCGCCGCCCGGCGCGCGTTCGCCGGCTTCGGCGGGGTCGGGACGGACAGTCCCTTCGCCGGGACGTACGTGCCGCTGGCGCACCACGGGCGCGATCCGCGGGTCGGCGCGCTGATGGTGGAGATCCGCCGCGACCGCTACATGACCGAGCCGGGCGGCCCCGCCGGGGCGGGGGCACGTGCCCTGGGAGTCGCTCTGGCCGCCCTGGTGGACGCCGTGACCGACGAGGTCCTCGGGACCGGCGCGACCGGACCCCGGACGTGACCGGACGTAAACTGGTGCGGTGAGCACGCGCAGATACGAGCTGGTGTTCTCCGGCGGTGCGGGCGAGGTCCGCGACGCCGTGGTCGTCGAGCGGACCGCGGCCAGCGGCCCCGGCGGGCACCCCGTGTACGCCGATGCGACGGGCATCATCCGCG
This sequence comes from Streptomyces sp. NPDC127114, assembly GCF_042677525.1. Lineage (NCBI taxonomy): Bacteria > Bacillati > Actinomycetota > Actinomycetes > Kitasatosporales > Streptomycetaceae > Streptomyces > Streptomyces sp. NPDC127114. Next base: position 35,613 of record NZ_JBHXTJ010000004.1, on the reverse strand, counting down.
CCGAGATCAGTGATCGCGACGAGGTGCGGGTGCTCGCGTCGGGCGGGCACCAGGAATTTCCGCAGCACGTCGTCGCCCGGCCGCTGCCCGAAGCACCGGATCCCGGAGTTCCGGACGTCGCCTAGATCCGTCCGGCACTGACCCGCGTCCGCCGCACAAGACCCCAGAGCCCTCCGGCGGAGGACAGAGCCGGACAGGCCGTGGGGCGACTCCGCGGCGTGTGAGCCGAGCAGGCCGTGGGGCGGCCCTGCGGCGGGCCGGGCGGCACAGGCCCTAAGCTGCCCGGATGACCAGTTTCGACCCCTCATCGGCTGCCGAGCAGGCCGCCCCGCGCTTTGTGCGCGTGAACATCGAGCTCATCGCCGAGATCACCGACGAGAAGGCCCTCAAGGCCGCCGCGCTCGCACAGGTCCAGGAGGACACCTACATGGACGACGCCGAGCGCGCCGAGTCCGTGGAGGCCATCGAGATCGACCCGTCCGGCTCCCTGGCCCACTTCATCGACCCGGTGGAGCTCCTCGGCTCCGTCCCCGGCGTCGAGCTCGCCTCCGCCACCTGGGAGTCCGCGCGGACCGAGTACGACCCCGACGACGAGACCTGGGAGGAGCACGACCTGGGCTGAGACCCCCTGCCCGGGGCCCGACCGCGCGGTGCTCGACTCGACCGGAGCACCGCGCGCCTGGTAGGAGAACCACTGCACGTTCGTTTCGCGAGGGGGCAGCATGAGGCCGCTGGAAGCCGGGGACCCGGAGTCCGTCGGGGACGGAAGATACCGGCTGGTCGGACGGCTCGGCCAGGGTGGCATGGGCGTGGTCTATCTGGGCCGGTCCCGGTCCGGGCGGGCGGTCGCCGTCAAGGTCGTACGGCCCGAACTGGGCACGGATCCCGAGTTCCTGCGCAGGTTCGCCCAGGAGGTCGCGGCGGCACGACGGGTCGGCGGCTTCCACACCGCTCCGGTCGTCGACGCGGATCCCGACGGGCGCCCGGCCTGGCTCGTGACCGCGTACGTGCCCGGGCCCACGCTGCGGACCGTCCTCGACGAGGTGGGCGCGCTGCCCGCGGACACCCTGAGCGTGCTGGCCGCCGGACTCGCGGAGGCCCTGGAGGCCATCCACCGGGCCGGCGTGATCCACCGGGACCTGAAGCCCGCGAACATCGTCGTCGCCGAGGACGGGCCGCGGGTCATCGACTTCGGCATCGCGCGGGCCCTGGACGGCACCACGGCCCTCACCCGGACCGGACTCCAGGTGGGCACTCCGGGCTACCTCGCTCCCGAGCAGCTCACGGGCGGCACGATCACTCCGGCCGTCGACATGTTCGCGCTCGGGGTCGTGCTGTGCCAGGCGGCGGGCGGCTCGCCGTTCGGCGAGGGCGGATCCGCGGCCTGGCTCTACAAGGTCGTGCACGAGGAACCGGACCTCGGCGCCGTCCCCGAGATCCTGCGGGCGCAGGTCGCCTCGTGTCTGGCCAAGGACCCGGCGCGACGGCCGACCCCCGCGGCGTTCCTGGACGGTCTGACGATCCAGCACCCGCCGGAGGGCGGCTGGCTGCCGGACGACGCGACGGTGCTGCTCGCGACGGCGCCCGGAGACGCCACGACCGCGCTCACGCCGGAGACGGACGCGACGGACCGGCCTGCGTCGGCGGGCCCGACGGAGCAGACGGAGCAGACGGGCCAGGCGGGCCAGGGCGGCCAGGCGGGCCAGGCGGGCCAGGCGGGCCAGGCGGGCCAGGCGGACAACGAGCCCGCACCGGAAGCCGCACCCGAGCCGGAACCCGGGCCCCAGCGCAAGCCCCAGCCCCAGCCGGTATCCGCACCCGTGCCCGCCCCGGTACCCGAGCCGGAGCTCACGCCCAGGCCCGAGCCGGCAGCCACCCCCGTGCCCCACCCGGTAACCGAGCCGGCAGCCACCCCCGTGCCCCGCCCGGCAACCGATCCCGTAGCGACCCCCGGGCCCCGCCCGGTGGCCGAGCCCGAGCCGCCAGCCGCCCCCGCGCCCGAGCCCGTACCGGTGCCGACCGTCCCCGTCCCGGTCCCCGTTCCCGTCCCCGCGCCCGTGCCGACTCCCGTACGCCCCGAGGCCACCGTCCCCGACACCCTCGGGCCCGGCACCGGCCCCGTCGCGCCCTCGGACCGCCGCGAGCCGCGCCCCCCGCAGCGCGACGGGCTCCTGACGGCGGTCGCGGTCGCGGTGTGCGCGGCGGCGATCGCGGGTGTCGTCATCTGGGCGCCGTGGAAGGGCGATGCCGGCGACCGGACGGGCGGCGGGGCGGGCAGTGGCGGGCCGTCCGCCGGGGCCTCCCCCGGCGCGTTCCCGACGGCTCCGCTCCTCGTGCGTCAGGACGTCGCGCCCGGCTGGCCCCAGGAGTGCCACGCCGTGATCGCCGTCCGGCCGGCGGCGACGGACTCGCCGCGGCAACTGGTGCGGAACGCCGCCGACGGAACCGACGGCACGTGCGACATGCTGCCGCAGTGGGCGCCGGACCGCGGGTCCTTCGCCTTCACGCGCAAGTCCGCCGACGGCGCCGCGGTGTGGACGGCGAAGGCCGACGGCAGCGATGCGCGGCGGGTCGCCGCCATCGCCGGGGGGCGGGTGTCGTGGTCGCCGGACGGCACGCGCCTGGCCGTGCTGCGCGTGAAGGACGGCGTGCAGCAGCTGTACGAGGTGACGGTGGCCGACGGCTCGGTCCGGCAGCTCACCTACGGCGAGGGCCGGGTGGAGGACCCGGCGTGGTCCCCGGACGGGAAGCAGATCGCGATCTGTGCGGAGGTGGGGAAGGGCAACTGGCAGATCCACCTTGTGGATCCCGCCGAGCCCGGGCGTGGACCGCGTCAGGTGACCCGGCTGCCGCATCCCGCTCTCGACCCGGCCTGGTCGCCGGACGGCCGGACCTTCGCGTACACCGCCGGCACGTACCAGGGCCAGGCCAAGGGAGACATCCGTGTGGTCGGTTCCGACGGCACCGGCGACCGGACGCTGGTGGCGACCGCGGACCACGAGATGGACCCGGCGTGGTCGGCGGACGGCCGCTGGCTGGCGTTCGTGCGCGGTCCGTACGAGGAGCCGGTGATCTGGGCGGTACGGGCGGACGGCACGGGTGAGCGCCGGCTGACGACCGGTGACAAGCCCGAGGCCCACCCGGCCTGGCGCTGACGAACGGGGCGTGGACTAGGTCCGTCCGCCGCCGGTTCGGGGGCGGGCGGGCGCGTGGACGGTCCGGGCCTCAAGGGCGCCGTGGCGGCAGGACGCCGTGGCGGCGGTACGGGAGCAGGTGGACTGCTGCCCGTACCGCCGGCCGTCCCAGTCCGACCTGGCGGCTCAGCTGGTGATGGAGAAGGCTTCTCCGTAGACGCTCCAGTACAGCGGGGTGTTGAGGTCGAAGTTGTTCTCGTTGAGGAAGCGGCGCTGGGCGGTGCTCACGCGGGTGGTGTCGCTGTGCGCCTCCTCCTTGCGCATCTCCTCCTCGCGCGCGTCGAGGAAGGCGTGGAGGTAGGCCTTCTCGTCGCCGCCGCGCGAGGGCGGGAGCGCCCGGGACAGGGCGACCGCGCGGATGGAGCGGAAGCCGTCCTCGCCGTGCATCACGGCGGCGTCGTAGTAGGCGAACTGTCCGAGTGCGCGCAGGCCGTCGCTCTTCGCCTGGGAGACGGCGGGGTTGAAGTAGACCCGGTCGCGTTCCTCCTCCTGCGTCTGCTGGAACACGCTGTCCTGGGCGGCCTGGCGCCAGGCGTTCGGGAAGCCCGGGTCGAGGCCTTCGTGGGAGTCGGTGCCGTTGACCCGGCGCAGGGCGGGGAGGTAGGAGGCCAGCGGGTTGCCGGGCTTCTTGGCCGTGTACCGCTCGACCAGGTCGAGCATGTCGCCGGTGCCGGAACAGAACCCGACGATGCCCGCCGTGTAGCCGCGGCCGTCGCCGATGTCCTCGATGTACGCGAACTGGGCGCGCCAGTCGAGGGACGAGTTCTCGAAGGTGGAGACCAGCTTCATGGCGATCTCCTTCTTGGCCGGGTCGTCGAGGCCCGTGCCGGGGGCCGGCGGAGTAGTGGTGCCGCCGCCGTACGCCTCGACCTCCCACAGCGAGTAGCCGTACGGGGTTCCCCGCTGGGTGCCGAAGACGCGCAGGTAGCGGCCGGTGCCGTTGACGGCGAGGTCGTCGGTGCCGCCGTCGCCGGTGGTGGTGGCGTAGACCTGGCGCCAGGAGGAACCGTCGTCGGAGAGCTCGACGCGGTAGGCCTTGGCGTAGGCCGCCTCCCACTTGAGGACGACCCGCTTCACGGCGGTGCCGGCGCCGAGGTCGATCCGTATCCACTGGTTGTCGACGCCTTCGGCGCTGGCCCAGCGGGTGGTGGTGGACCCGTCGACCGCCTTGGTACCGGTGAGCGAGCTGGTCTCGTTCGACGAGGTGGTGACGGGTCGCCCCTGTGCGAGGTTCCCGGCCGCCGCGCCGGCGGCGGGCACGAGACCGGGCAGGGCGGGCAGAAGCAGCCCGGTCACGGCACCGACGACGAGGGCGGCGGCGCGACGACGACGGCGCCGGAGCGCGCTGCCGGTGCCGCCGCTGCCGGCGGCGTGGGTGGTGCCGCCGGTGTCGACGGTGGGGACGGTGTTGATGGTGGGGGGCATCTCGCTTCACTTTCCCGGGCGGTCGCGTGTGGTGCGGCGGTCCCGTGTTCAGGCGGACGGGTTCCTGAGCGAAGAGAACAGTTAGGAAAGCTTCCTAACATGCGCAGTGAGAGTATGAGGAGCCTTGGAGCGACGCAAGAGGGTGAATGGCAAAGGGAGTTGAGCCGGCCCGCGGAAACGGGCCGCCGCACGGGCGGTCGTACTCACGGAACCCCGCTTGACCTGCTCGTTCACGCATCCGGGCCTTCCGGGCCGGGCTCGCACTCGAACCCGACCACCTCGGGCTGCTCTCCGGATACGCCGAACTCTGCCTGCGCACGGACAGCTTCGACCGCCCCGCCCGGGCCGGCCGGGCCGGCGGCCTGTCGCGGCGACTCATGGAGCTGGCGCCCGGATCGGCGGAGGCCGGGCGTGTCGAGGCGCCGAACGCTGGGCGCGGCGCGGCTACTGGGACCGCATCCGGATGCGTACAGCCGTGCGGACCGTCGAGATCCACGGGCGCCGGGACACCGTTGCCCAGGCCCGCGCCCTCGCGGAGGACCTGGCGCGCGGGGACACGGAGCCGGGCGGGGTGGTCGATCCCACCGACCGTGACGCCGTGGTCCGTGCCGCGACCGTGGAGGCGCTCTCCGGTCCCTGGCACGCCCCGGTCCGCTTCCTCGGCCGGCATCGGACGGCGGCGTGGGCGGTGTCCTTCGGGCTCTGCCTCGTCGTCGACCGCCGTTTCGCCGCGGTGCGGAAGGATGCCGAGGCGCGTCATGTCGCCGCTCTGGAGGCCTCGTTCCCGAGCGCCGGTGATCATGGCGGCGAGCCCGGGCGGTAGGGTCGCGGGCGGGTCGGCGCAGGAGGCGGCGGGCGTGGTGGGGGGTTGTGTGAAGCGGGCCGTTGTCATGGGCGGGAGTTACGCGGGGCTGTTCGCGGCCCGGGTGCTGAGCGACTTCGCCGAGGAGGTCGTCGTCCTCGAACCCGACGACATCGGAGCGGACGGGACCGGGTCGAGGGCCCCGCAGCGGCGGCAGTTGCACGCCCTGCTCGCGCAGGGGCACAGCCAGCTGGAGCGCTGGTTTCCCGGCATCACCGCCGAACTGGTCGCGGAGGGGGCCCGGATGGGCGAGGGCGACGACGTCCGCTTCTACGTCGACGGCCGGCTCAAGGCGCCCGCGGACGGGCAGCGGATGCTCGGGGCGAGCCGCCCGCTGCTGGAGGCGGGGGTGCGCCGGCGGGTCGGCGCGCTTCCGAACGTGCGGATCGTGCGCGCGCAGGCCCGCGGCCTGCTCCTGGAGGCCGGGCGGGTGCGCGGTGTGACCACGAAGGAGGGCGAGGTCGTCGACGCCGGGTTCGCCGTCGACGCCATGGGCCGGTCCAGCCGGCTCGGCCACTGGCTGGAGGAGGCGGGCTGGGAGCGGGCGCCGGTCCGCCGGATGCGGATCGACCTCGGCTACGCCACCGCCTCGTTCCGGCGCGGGGACGAACTGGGCACGACCGTCGTCGCCCACTCCATCCCCGGCCCGAAGAGCGACCACCAGCCCGGTCTCACCGAGCCCGGCGCGCTCGCGGCGGTGGAGGGCGACCGCTGGTCGGTCGTCCTCGCCGGCTACGCGGGGCACCGCCCGGGCGCCGATCCGGCCGAGTTCCTGGCCCGGATGCGGCGGTGCGTGGAACCGCTGCGCACGGTCGCCGACGTGTGCGAGATGACCGGCGGGGTGGACACCTTCCACTTCGCGGAGAGCGTCCGCCGCGACTACGCGCGCCTCGGCCGGCTCCCCGGCGGCCTGGCCGTCGTCGGCGACGCCCTCGCCGGCGTCAACCCCGTGTACGGGCAGGGCCTCACGCTGGCCGCCCTGGAGGCGAACTCCCTCGCGGCGCACCTGCGTTCGGGCGCCTCCTGGCGCGAACCCGCGTGGGGCTACTTCCGGCGGGCGGCGGTCGTGGTCGACGCGGCCTGGCAGTTGTCGACCACCGCGGACCTCGCCCAGCCGCACGTCACGGGCCCCTACCCGCCCGGCTACCGGCTGCTGCGCTGGGCGGGCGACCGGCTGACGGAGGCCTCGGTGCTCGACTCCGTGGTCAACACCACGTACACGAACGTGGTCAACCTCATCGATCACCCGCGCGCCCTCACCCGGCCCGCCCTGCTCCTGCGCGCGGCCCGGGTGCTGCTGGCCTCGGACAGCCGGGCGTGAGAGGGACAGGGTTGCCGCGCGTACGGGTGCCGGGCGGTCCGTCGCTGCTGCTGAGGCCCTGGGCGTACGAGGACGTCGACGCGCTCGTCCGGCACCACCGGGACCCGCTGATGCGGCGGTGGCTGGCGACCCGTCTGGACGGCGAGGAGGACGCGCGGGCCTGGGTGGCGGAGCAGCACCGGGGCCGCCGAGCCGGTTCGCGCGTCGCGTTCGCGGTGGTCGAGGAGGACGCGGCCGGGCCCGGCGAGCCGGTCGGCCACGTGGCGTTCACCGCCGCGGCGGGCGCGGCGCGCGTCGGCTACTGGACGGCGCCCGCGGCACGGGGCCGCGGTATCGCCTCCCTCGCGCTCGCCCTCGCCACCGCCTGGGCGGCCGGAGCTGCGGACAGCCCGTTCACGGGCCGGCGGTTCGAGCTGGTACACGCACTGGACAACGAGGCCTCCTGCCGTACGGCCCTCGCCGGCGGCTTCCCCACGGAGCACACGCTGGCCGCCGACCCGCCCGCGCGTCCGCGGCCGATGCACTTGCACCTGTGGGCGGGGGCGGGGCCGGATCCGGCCCCGTACGGGTGGCGGGCTGAGGCGGCCACGGGGAGGGCGGGGACGGTCCCGCTGGGGGACGCGTCCGCGGGACCCCGCGGAACCTGACGGACCCCACGCGACGGGCCCGGCAGGCGAGAAGCCCGGCAGGAACGAGGTGACCGCGCTGCTACGGCCGCTCGTCCGCTCGCCGCGTTGCGTGGGCCTCAACGTCACGATCTACGACCCCGATCTCGACCCCGACGGGACCGCGGGAGCGCTCCTCACCGATCTCGTCGTCGCGGCCCTCGCCCGGGCCTGAGCCCGGCACGGTGCCGGTCCGCGCCCGCCCGATCCGCTCCAGGAGGTGTTCGGCGTCGGGTCGCACGGCGGCCCGGCGGGGCGCCCAGTCCTCCTCGGCCCGCCCCGTGTACACGTCCCGGGCGTGGGCCAGCGCCGACCGCCGGCCGGGCGGCAGGCGGTCGAGGGCCCACGCGGCGGCATCGTCCTTCGACCGGATCCGCCCGGTCTCCAGGGTGGTCCAGATCCGGGCGAGGGTGAGCAGCACGTTGCGGGTGTCGGCGTCGAGGTCGGCCATGAGGTCGGGAACGCCCGCGACGATCGCCCTCCGCACGTCCGCGGCGGGCACCGGATCGATGACCTCGGCGGGCGGCGGTCCGAAGAACGGGGCGTCACCGGCGCGGGCCATCGCGAGCAGCGGGGCCAGGTCCGGCATGGGCCGCGCCCGGGGCAGTTCGCCGCGCTCGTACTCCTCGCGCAGCCACTCCCCGTAGAGGTAGTCGCAGACGGGCGGGTAGCGCCAGGGCCGGATCTGCCCGGCGACGACCACGATCAGCTCGACGGGCCGGGCGGGACCACCACGGGCGCGGCTGCCGGAGAGCTCGCGCAGGCCGTCGGTCAGCTCCCGCCGCTCGTCGGGCCCGAGACCGCGGTCGGCGACGACGAGGACGTCGACGTCGCTGTGCGGCCGCAGTCCGCCGAGCACGGCCGAGCCGTGCGCGTACGCGCCGAGGGCCCGCTCTCCGAGGACGGCGCGGACGAGCCGGACGACGGCGTCGGTCTGGGCGGTGGTCAACGGGCCTCCTGAGGGCTGGGACCTGGGCCGGGCGAGCGTACCGGGACGCCGACCGGCTCGCGCGGGGTTTTCGGCGCGGCGGGCGGCCGACGGCTGGGCGGCGCGCTCGATCCGGGAGATCCGCGCCGTGAGGAGGCGGGGTCGCCGCCGCCCGGACCGACGGGGGCCGTCGGCACCCCTGTGAGCGCGGGTGGCACCGTGAGCGCGGCCCACCCGTCAGCGCGGCACCCCGTGAACGAGGGCAGCCCCGTGAACGCCGGACGGCCCCGCCCCCCCGGAGCAGGGGACGGGGCCGGCCCGCGTGGGGTCAGCCCTGGCGGGCCTTCACGCGCGGGTCCTTCTTGTTGAGGACGTACGTCCGGCCCCGGCGGCGGACCACCTGGGAGCCGGGGCGCGCCTTCAGGGCGCGCAGGGAGTTGCGTACCTTCATCGTGGCGTCTCGTTCTCTCGTCGGACCGCTCGCGGTCAGCGTTCCTCGCGGAAGTCGACGTGTGTCCCGAGCACGGGGTCGTACTTCCGCAGGACGAGGCGGTCGGGGTCGTTCTGACGGTTCTTGCGGGTCACGTAGGTGACGCCGGTGCCGGCCGTGGACCGGAGGGTGACCACGGGGCGCTGGGTGGTGCGTGGCATGGGTGCTCCTTCCGGCTGCCGCCGTCGAGCTCGTTTGACTCGGGCATGTCAGCCTTGCCGTGTGCAACACCGTCACCCCCGGCCGCATTCCCACCGTGGCGACCGCCTACGGTGGCCCGGTGAGTGATCATCTGCCCGCCGACGTGGCCACCGCCCTCGACCTCCTCCTCGACGGGGACGATGCCGTCCACGAGGCGCTGCGCCGCCAGGTGCCGCATCTGCGGGTGGAGGGCCGCTGCGAGTGCGGGTGCGGTACCACCGACTTCGCGATCGACGCATCGGCCGTCCCCGCCGCTCCGAGCGGCCCCGGCACCGCGTCGGTGGCGTCCCGGATCTTCTCGGCCGAGGACGGCACGCTCCTCGGCGACGTCGTCCTCTTCGCACAGGGCGGGCACCTTTCCTGGCTCGAGGTCTGCGACCTCACCGACCTCCACGAGGACGTCAAGGTCACGCTCGGCCTGGCCCTGCGGTGCTTCGCCCGCCCCCCGCAGGATCAGCGGTCACACCGACCGCCCCGCAGCGGATAAGGTGCCGGGCGAGCAACCGGGATCCTTAGTTCCGCACGGGGAGAAAGAATTGATGAGTGGTCAGCAGCCGGGCAGCGCCGGCACGCCGCCGGTCTTCCAGCCGCTCGAGGGCGACGACCCGACGACCGTCGCCGGATACCGGCTGGCCGCCCGGCTCGGGGCCGGCGGCATGGGCAAGGTGTACCTGTCGTACACGCCCGGAGGGCGGCCCGTCGCCATCAAGGTGATCAGGCCCGAGTTCGGCGAGGACGCCGAGTTCCGCCGCCGTTTCGCCCAGGAGGTCCGCTCCGCGCAGCGTGTGCAGGGCCTGTTCACCGCGCCCGTCATCGACGCCGACGCCGAGGGCACGCGGCCCTGGCTGGCCACCGCGTACGTCCCGGGACCCTCGCTCGCCGACGCCGTCGTCGCGCACGGAGCCCTGCCCGTCGAGACCGTGCTGCTGCTGGTCGCGGGCATGGCCGAGGCGCTGCAGGTGATCCACGGCGCCGGCCTCGTGCACCGCGACCTCAAGCCGTCCAACGTGCTGCTCGCCTCGGACGGCCCGCGCGTCATCGACTTCGGCATCGCGCACGCCGCCGACGCGACCTCCCTCACCGGCAGCGGCGTCACCATCGGCACGCCCTCCTTCATGGCCCCGGAGCAGGCGGCCGGGCGCCGGGTCACCCCGGCCACGGACGTCTTCGCGCTCGGGCAGGTCGCCGTGTACGCGGCGACTGGCGTGCCCGCGTTCGGCGAGGGCACCTCGCACGGGGTGCTGTACCGGATCGTGCACGAGCAGCCGGAGCTCGGCGCGGTGCCGGAGCGGCTGAGCGCCCTCGTCACGCGCTGCCTCGCGAAGGATCCCGAGGCCCGGCCGTCCGTCGCCGAGGTGATCCGGCTCTGCCAGGAGGCCAACGCGGCGACCGTGCTGCGCCGGCCCGAGGACTGGCTTCCGGGGGTCGTCTCCGCGGAGATCACGGCCCGCACGAACACCCCCGCACCGGCTCCCGCGCCCGCCGCCGCTCCCGCGCCCGCCGCTCCGGCGCAGCCCCCGGCCCATCCGCCGACGGCACCGGCCGGACCTCCGGCGGGCTACCCTCCGACCGCTCCGGCGGGGCCGGTACCGGGCCACTCCCCCACGGCGCCCGCTCCGGTGACGCCTTCTCCGGCCGGGCCACCGGCAGCCGCACCTTCCGTCCCGACGCCTCCGCCGCACGCGGGGCACGCCTACGCGCCGACGCAGGGCCCGGCTCCGGCCCCGTACCCGGGCAGCGGCGCCTACCCGACCGCGCCGACGTATCCGACGCCGTACCCGAACGCTCCCCATCCGAACACTCCCTATCCGAACGCGCCCTACCCGCACGCGCCGCGTCCCGGCGGCCGGCCTCCGGCGGCCCGCCAGAACCCGGTCAAGCGGACGCTGCTGGTGGGCGTCGCCGCCGCGCTGGTCTTCGGGGTGGGCGGCGCCGCCACCGCGTACGTCCTGACGAAGGACGACGACAGGAACAACTCGGCGAGCGGCAACGGCAAGCCCGGCCAGCAGACCGGGTCGGGCGGGTCGTCCGGCGCCTCCTCCTCCGACGGTTCCGGCGGCGGCACGACGCCGTCCGGGAAGCCCTCCGCCAAGGCCGAGCCGAAGCCCGTCGAGTACAAGAACATCAACCTGACGGCGGGGTACCACCTGACCCTCGGCGACCAGGTGGTACGGCCCCAGGACGGCGAGGACGGCGGTTACGAGCTCTCCTACGACACCGGCGGATACCTCGACGCCGAGAGCACCGGCGGCAACATGGTGCTGCTCGACCCGGGACAGGAGGCCACCCTCGCCGCGTGCCGGGCGGACACCCGGTTCACGCGCGAGGTGTACGTGAACAAGCTGTCGCCCGGGCGGCAGATCTGCGTCACCACCGGGACGGGCCACATGGGTCTGGTCACGGTCAAGGCGTTCTCGCCGGAGGAGTCGCCCAGCACGTACATCACGCTGGACCTGACGGTCTGGCGCAACGGAGCTTTGTAGCACGGAGCCCTGGGCACGGAGCCCTGTAGCACGGCGCGCTGTGGCGCCGAGCCCTCAGAACGCCGCCCGTCGCACCGGAGTCACCGGTTCAGGGCCTTGAGTTCTCCCCGCCCGTCCCACCGCCCGCCCGTCGGCCATGCGCCGGGGCGGGCGGCGGCGTCTTCGGGGAGGGGTGCGGTGATGCCGAGGAGGGCGCCCCTGCCCGCCCGGTCTCGTGGCGGGCGGAGCCGGTCGACACGTCCGGCAGCAGCCTCACCCAGACCCATATCGACGCGTACGCCACCGACCCACCCCCTCAGTCGTCGACCTTCCCTTTCCTTCCTCTTCGAATGATAGATTAGGGAAGGTAAGAGAAGCACAGGGAAGGTCGAGTGTGACGTGAGCGCGGCGCAGCAGTACTACACGGTCGAGCAGATCGCCGATCTGCTCGACCTGCACGTGAAGACCGTCCGGGGTTACGTCCGTGACGGACGGCTGCCGGCGACGCGGGTCGGCCGGCAGTACCGGATCAGCCGGGAGGACCTGGAGGCCTTCACGGGAACGCCCGTCGCTCCCGCCTCCACTCCGCGGGGGCCGCGCGCCGACGTGTCGAGCATCGTGCAGGTCGACGGCGCGGACCGGCACACCGCCGACCGGCTCGCCAACGCCGTCATGGCCACGGTCCTCGGGCGGCACGGCGGCACGGGCGCGGACGCGGGCGGCCGGCTGCGCGTGGAGACCGTCTTCGACGAGGACCGGAACTCGCTGAAGTTCGTGGTCCTGGGCGATCTCGACACCACCGCCGACCTGCTCAAGGTTCTCGACGCACTGATCGGAGGCACACAGTGAACGCCCTTCGGGACTTCCACGGCACGCCGGTCTTCCTCTGCCCGGCCGAGGGTCCGCTCCTGCTCGGGGAGCGGGAGGCGATCGACGTCATCGGCGAGGGGTCGTACGCCGGGGCGAGCTGGGTCGCGGTACCGGTCGAGAGGTTCCCGGACGACTTCTTCCGGCTGCGCACCCGGGTGGCCGGGGACATCGTCCAGAAGTTCGCCAACTACCGGCTCGGCCTCGCCGTCGTGGGCGACATCTCGAGGCACCTGGAGGACAGTCCGGCACTTCGGGACTTCGTCCGGGAGTCCAACCGGGGCACCCAGCTCTGGTTCGTCCCGGACACGGCCGCCCTCGCCGACCGGCTCACTCCGGTCCGCTGAGGCCGGGCACGCCGGACTCCGCGCCGCTGGAGTCCGGCCCCATGCGGCCGGACTCCGGAGTGGCGGACTACGGCACGGCGAACTCCGTCGCGGCGAGCCGGTCCGGCTCGGCCACGACCTCGATGCGGGTGATCAGCCCGTCCTCCACCGTGAAGGCGAGCACCAGCCGCAGCCGACCCTTCGGCGCCATCGCCAGGGCGAACTGCCCGTCGACGAGCGCCAGACCGGTGTAGCGGGCCCGTCCCATCGCCGCCATGGCGCCCTGGGCCACCGCCCGGCCGCCGGCGACGACGACCGGTTCGGGCGTGGGGACGACCATCCGGTCGGCGTGCAGCACGACGTCGGGGTGGAGCAGCGACAGCAGCGCCGTGAAGTCCCCGCCGCGGGTCGCCGCGAGGAACGCCTCGACGACCTGCCGCCGCCGGGCCGTCTCCGCGCGGGCCGCGTCGGCGACGCCGGCCGCATCGGCGGCGTCGGCGGTTCCGGCGGCGGGTGTCGCGGCCGAGCCGCCCTTCACGCGGCGGCGGGCGCGGCTCGCGAGCTGCCGCACGGCGGCCGGGGTCCGCTCCAGCATCGGGGCGATGTCCTCGAAGGGCACGGCGAACATGTCGTGCAGCACGAAGGCCAGCCGCTCGGCGGGCGCGAGGGTGTCGAGGACGACGAGGAGGGCGACTCCCACGGAGTCGGCCATGACGGCCTCCTCCTCGGGATCGCGCCCGGGCTGGTCGACGTCCGGCTCGCCCGGCCGGTCGTCGAGGGAGTCCTCGCGGCGCCGGTCGCGGGACCGGAGCATGTTGAGGCAGACCCGGGAGACGACGGTGGTGAGCCAGCCGCCGAGGTGCTCGACGCCCGCTACGCCGGCGGCGTGCGCGCGCAGCCAGGCCTCCTGGAGGGCGTCGTCCGCCTCGGCGAGCGAGCCGAGCATGCGATAGGCGACCGCCCGCAGGTGCGACCGGTCCCGCTCGAAGTGTTCCGTCAGCAGCGCGCCGTCGTCCTTCGCCCGCATGTCCTGCCGCTCCCCCGGTCGCCCCGCCTGCGTGAACGCCTCATCAAAACACGGGCGTTCAGTCCTCCGGGACCGGGGTGCCCTGGTGGTAGTACAGGCGCCAGCCGGCGTCGCCGTCCCCCTTGCGCCACAGGGAGCTGCGGCGCGCCCGGCGGCCGTCGAAGTCCGTCTCGTACGTGAGGTGGACGAGGCCGGGCGCGAGAAGCACGCCGCGCAGGGCGGAAGCCTCGAAACGCGGACCCTCCTCCGCGGCGCCGTCCAGCCCGGGCAGGGCGGCCAGCATCTCCTCGTACGTCCAGCGCCGCCCCGAAGCGCCGACCTCGACGAACTCGGGGTCGAACAGCCGGGCGGCCTCGTCGGCGGAGACGCGGACGGCGGGGTCCAGGAGGCGCAGTTCGCCGTCCACGGCCGCGGCGATCGCGGCGCGCTCCTCGGCGGTCTCGCCACCGCACCCGCCGGTGTCGTTCGTGTCGATCATGGGCGCATCCTCTCCCGGCGCCGACCCCTCGGCAACGAATTTCCGTACCGACGGGTAGGCGTGCGGCCCGTCTTGCTATACGGTCCGTCCAACAGCTTGCTAGACACCGTGTCTAACAAGAGTCCGTTCCCGCCCTCCGAGGTCCTCAAGGAGCCCGCACCATGGCAAGCAGCACCGTCCAGCCGGCGGACCAGGCCCCGCAGCCCGAACGCGAGGCGGCCCGGCGGCTGCTCGACTCGTCCGCCAGGCTCTCCTACGATCCCGCCATTGAGGTCGACTGGGACACCCCGCTCGACGAGGACTTCCACGGGATGAGCCCGGAGTGGTGCTCCCTCTACGGCACCCGGTACTGGCAGGAACTGACCGAGGCACAGCGCAAGGAGCTGACCCGGCAGGAGTCCGCGTCGGTGGCCAGCACCGGCATCTGGTTCGAGATGATCCTCCAGCAGATGGTGCTGCGCGACATGTACGCCAAGGACCCGACCGACCCGCGCTTCCAGTGGGCCCTGACCGAGATCGCCGACGAGTGCCGGCACTCGATCATGTTCGGGCGCGGCGCCGCCAAGCTCGGCGCCCCGGCCTACCGCCCGCCGCGCTTCGTGCGCGAACTCGGCCGGGCCTTCAAGACGCTGGCGGTCGGCGAGGCCGCGTACGCGTCGATCCTCGTCGCCGAGGAGGTGCTCGACGTCATGCAGCGCGACTGGATGCGCGACGAGCGGGTGGTCCCCTTCGTCCGGACCATCAACAACATCCATGTCGTCGAGGAGTCGCGGCACATGAAGTTCGCCCGCGAGGAGACCCGCGCCCGGCTGCGCGGGGCCGGCCGGCTGCGGCGTCAGGTCCAGGCCCTGGTCGTCTCGATCGCCTCGTACTTCATCGTCACCAGCATGGTGAACCGCGAGGTGTACGCGAACGCCGGACTCGACACCGAGCGGGCGCTCGCCGAGGCCCGAGCCAACGAGCACCACAAGTCGCTGATGCGGTCGAGCTGTTCGGGCCTGATGGAGTTCCTGGCCTCCGCCGGGCTGCTCACCCGCCCGGCGGTGGCGGTCTACCGCCGCGCCCACCTCATCTGAGCCGTATCCGCACCGGAGCCCCGCGAGCTGACGACACCATGACCTACGCGATCACCCAGACCTGCTGCAACGACGCCACCTGTGTCGCCGTCTGCCCCGTCAACTGCATCCACCCGACGCCCGGAGAGCCGGACTTCGGCCGCACCGAGATGCTGTACATCGACCCCGGGTCGTGCATCGACTGCGGCGCCTGCGCCGACGCCTGCCCGGTCGACGCGATCTTCCCGGTGGACGCGCTGACCGCCGGCCAGAAGGAGTACGCCGCCGTGAACGCGGCCTACTACGAGGACCGCGCGCCCAGCCCCGCGCCCGAGGGCGGGCCCCTCTTCCACGCCTGGGACGCGCCGTCCTTCCCGCGCACCCTGCCCTCCGACTTCGCTCGGATCCGGGTCGCCGTCGTCGGCACCGGCCCGGCCGGCATGTACGCCGCCGAGGACCTGCTGCTGCACACCAACGCCGAGGTCACGCTGGTCGACCGGCTGCCGGTGGCGGGCGGACTGGTCCGCTACGGCGTGGCGCCCGACCACCCCGCGACCAAGCGGATCGGCGAGACCTTCGCCCGGTTCCACACCCACCCGCGGGTGCGGATGTACCTCGGCGTCGACGTCGGTACGGACCTCACGGCGGAGGAACTGGCCGCGCACCACGACGCCGTCGTGTACGCCGTCGGGGCCGCAGGCGACCGTCGGCTCGGCATCCCGGGCGAGGAGCGCGCCGGCAGCATCCCGGCGACGGCCTTCGTCGCCTGGTACAACGCGCACCCCGAGGTCGCGCCCGACGCGATCGACCTGTCGGACGTCGAGCGGGTGGTGGTGGTCGGCGCGGGCAACGTCGCCCTGGACGTGGCCCGCCTCCTCGTCGCGGATCCAGAGACCCTGGCCGGCACGGACATCGCCGACCACGCGCTCGCCGCGCTGCGCGCCTCCGCCGTGCGCGAAGTGGTGCTGCTCGCGCGGCGCGGACCCGAGGACGTCTCCTGCACCGCGCCCGAACTCCTCGCCCTGGGACGGCTCCCGGGCGTCCGCCTGGTCGTGGACGACCACGACCCGCGCATCCGGGCCGCCGTGGAGGCGGCCGGGCCCCGGGACAAGGCGGCGCTGCTGCGCGGCGCGGTCCGCGAGCGGGTGGACTGGAGCCGGGCACCCGGCCCGGAGCGGCGCATCGTGTTCCGCTTCCATTCCGCACCCGAGGAGATCACGGACGGGGCGGTGCGCGTGACGGGCGGGGCCGGGGCAGGACCGGTGGAGGTCCGGGCGGGCATGGTGCTGCGGGCGGTCGGCTATCGCGGACTGCCGGTCGCCGGACTGCCGTACGACGAAGCCACCGGCACGGTTCCGCACCGCGGCGGGCGGGTCGAGGGCCGGCCGGGCACCTATGTGGTCGGCTGGATCAAGCGGGGCCCCTCCGGCGGCATCGGCGCCAACCGCGCCTGCGCGGCGGAGACCGTGGGCACGCTCCTGGCCGACGCGGTCGACGGCGCCCTGCCGGTACCGTCCGGAACGGCGCGGGCCTTCGACCGGCTCGCCCGCGGCCGGGCCCGGCACGTGGTCGACGCGCGCGGGCTCGCCGCGATCGAGCGGGCCGAGCGGTCGCGCGGCGAGGAGTCGGGGCGGCCCCGGGTCAAGCTCGGGACCGTGCCGGAACTGCTCGCCGCGGCACGGGGGCGACGCCGGGCGGCGCGCTGATCCGGCGGAGCCCGGGCCTCGTCGGCGGGATCCCGGCGTGGCAGCCGTGCCGGGGTGGATGATCCCGATATGAGTGCGAGGCATGAGTGAGAAATCAGCTGTTGTCGTAGGGGTCGACGGTTCCGAGCACAGTCTGCGGGCCCTGGAGTGGGCTCTGGGGACGGCGCGGAGCCTGGAGGCCCCGCTGACGGTCGCCCATGTCCGCTCGGAGGCGCTGCAGCTCGGCAGCGCGCGGATCGAGTCGCTCGGCCCGGCCCCCGAGCTTCCCGACACCGTCGTGGACGCCCTCGCCGCCGAGGTCGGGCCCCGGGCCGAGGGCGTCGACGTGCGGTACGCCTCGCTCGACGGCTCGGTGGTCGACGCCCTGGCGGAGGCGGCCAGGGGCGCCCGGCTCCTGGTGGTCGGTTCGCGCGGGCGGGGCGGCTTCGCCAGTCTCCTCGTCGGGTCGAACAGCCGGGCCCTGGCGGCCTCCGCGCCCTGCCCGGTGGTCGTCGTGCCGCACGAGGCGCGGGCCGCGTCCCTGGAGGGCGGCGCGGCGGCGGGCCGGGTCCTGCTGGGGCTGCACGTCGAGGAGACCGCCGACGAGGTCGTGGACTTCGCCTTCGAGGCGGCCCGGCGGCGGAAGGTGCCGCTGGAGGTGGTGACCGCCTACCCGGTGCCGCCCTCCCCCGCCCTGCTGATCGGCGCGCCCGCGCCCGCGCTCCAGGTGCCGCCGCCGCTGCCGGACGAGACGCCGGAGCTGGTGGACACCACGACCCGGCGCCAGGAGGAGCGGCTGCGGCCGTTCGCCGAGCGCTATCCGGAGGTCGAGGTGGTCCCGGCGGTGACCCCCGCCGACGCGGCCGCGCGGCTGGTCGAGGACTCGGCCGAGGCCGGACTGCTCGTCGTGGGGCGTCATCGCCGGCACCGGGTCGAGACGCTGCTCGTGGGCTCGGTCGCGCACGCGGTCCTGCACCACGCCGCCTGCCCGGTCGCGGTGGTGCCGCCCGCATCGAGGCACTGAGCGGACGGAAATGCCTCCGTTTCACCTCTTCGGGTGATGGCGGATGTGGAGAAACGTGTCTGCCTCCGCGGGGGCCGCGAACCTCGATGCACGGGGACCGATCCAGTGGAGCGTGTCCATGCATCTGATCCGACGCGGCGATCCGCACCTCGCCGTCCGGTCGAGCGAAGGCCTGACCACGGTCGAGCTGTACGGAGAGCTCGACCTGGTGCTGGTGCAGCGCGTCCGGCCCGAACTCGACGTGCTGGCCCGCGAGGCGCCCGCACTCACCGTCGACCTGCGCCACGTCACGTTCTGCGACGCGTCGGGGCTCGGCCTCCTGGTCCGCTGTGCGCAGCGCGTCCAGGACCGGGGCGCGGCCTGGCGGCTCGTCTGCGACCAGCCGATGATCCTCCGGCTCGTCCGGCTCGCCGCTCTGGACGACGTCCTGCGGCCGTCGCCGCCCGCACCACCGCCGGACGACGAGGGACCGCCGGCACCGCACCCGAGCCTGCCGGGGCGGCTGCCGGTGTGAGGACCGGTGCCGGCCGGCCCGGCACGCTCGGCGAGGCGAGGCACCCCCCTGAGGCGCTGCGTCGGACCGCGGGCGGCCGGCCCCGTCGACGGTCCGACGGGGCCGGGGGCAGTCCCACAGGGGGCGTGCGTGCTACGGGACCGGTCGCAGTCCTCCGGGACCGCGTCCGCACCCCGTGGTGACGTGCTCAGGCCGGCAGCAGTTCGCCCGCGCCGCCGTGCTCCAGGGTCTGGCCGGGGAAGCCCGCCGCCGGGAGGCCGGCCGGCGGGCGCATGCCCGGGAGGCGGAGCTCGATGATGCCGCGGACGGCCGGCCACTCCTCGTCGAGGACGGAGTAGAACGCGGTGTCGCGGACCACGCCGTCCAGGCCGCGGGAGTGGGCCCGGCGTACCCCTTCACAGGTCGCGCCCAGGCGCTCGATCGCGACGCGGGAGCGGGTGTTGCGCGCGTCGGCCCGCATGGAGATCCGGCGCACGCCCCAGGACTCGAAGGCGTGGCGCAGCATGAGGTACTTCGCCTCGGTGTTGACGCCCGTGCCACGCGCCTCGCTGGAGATCCAGGTGTTGCCGATCTCCGCGGCGTCGGGGACCGAGGTCAGCGGGTCGCCGTTGGGCACCCCGGTGACCGGCGGCCAGATGACGGGTCCGCGCCAGTAGTCGAGTTCCAGGAAGCGGGTGGAGCCGAGGACCCGGCCGGTATGGGGGTCGACCATGGCGAAGGGCAGGGCCCGGCCGGCCGCCTGTTCGGCGAGGGCGCGGGCGATGTAGTCGCAAGAGGCGTCAAGGCCGTGGGGCACGGAGGTGTAGGCATACGCCGCACGATCCAGTGCGCCCGCCCAGGCGATGCCCTCGGCGTGGCGCATGGCCAGCGGTTCCAGGCGCACGGTGCGCCCGGGCAGGACTACAGGTACTGGCACGGGACCTCGGGTCTTTCACGGGCAGGGGTCATCGCACGCCGGATCGCGGCGACGATGAAAGGGAGGGGTTCCCGCCCGTTGCCGACCGCTTCGCCCAAGGGGAAAAGGGCAAGTGAAACGGTTCGCCATCGGTGGCGGGAGGAACAGTATGCAGCCCCGACGGCCCCGAGAACAGAACCCCACACGAACCCGCGCGCACAGCTGAGTGAATGTCCGGTTTACCCCATCCCCCGTTCGGCCCAGCAGGGCCTGGAAGCGCCCTTGCCAGGGCCTTTCCGCCGCCCCCGCCGAGGACTCTCGGCGGGGGCCCCGAGAGGCCCGGGGCAGGCTCTAGGAAGCGACTTCCGCGCAGGCCGGGTGGCCCCAGCCGTCGGGGTTCTTGGTGATGGTCTCGCCCTTGCCGTACGGCTGTCCGCAGCGGCACCGGCCGGGGAACCTGGCCTTGAGCGAGGGAGCGGTGGAACCGGAGCGCGCCCCGGCGCGCGCGGGGCGGGAGGCGCCGGTCGCCTTGCGGGGCCGCTTGGCGGCGGCGGGGCGGGCGGAGGCGGGCTCCGGCGGGGGCAGCGGGGAACCCGCGGCGGAGCCGGCGGGCTGCTGGCTGCGGGCGGTGTGGCTGGCCGCGCGGTCGGCGGCGTCGTTCAGCGGGTCGCCGTCGACCTGGTGGGCGGGGGTGTAGACGAACTCCACGCGCCGGTCGGCGAGCAGTTCGTCGATGCGCACCACCAGCTCCTTGTTGGCGACGGGCGTGCCGGCGGACGTCTTCCAGCCCTTGCGGCGCCAGCCCGGCAGCCAGGTGGTGACGGCCTTCATCGCGTACTGCGAGTCCATCCGCACCTCGGCGGGCACGGCGGGGTCCAGGCGCTCCAAGAGGCGGAGGAGCGCGGTGAGTTCGGCCACGTTGTTGGTCGCGGTGCCGAGCGGCCCGGCCTCCCAGTGGGCGATCTCGCCCGCCTCGGTCCCGATGACCCAGGCCCAGGCGGCCGGCCCGGGGTTCCCCTTGGACGCGCCGTCGCACGCCGCGATGATCTTCTCTGTCATCCCTCGATCCTGACATGCGCCGGGACCGGTCACGGACCACCCCGCACGGCTCCGAGCCGCGCCACCTCGGCCTCGAGCGCGTCCCTGCCGATGGCCTCGGCACGGGTCGAGGGCACGGTGCAGGCGTACGCCCCGGCCACGCTTCCGTACAGGGCGCAGGTCCGGGCGGGTGCACCGGCGAGCCAGGCGTGGAGGAACCCCGCGGCGAAGGCGTCGCCGGCACCGTTGCTGTCGACGACCGGGGCGGCCGGGGCGACGGCGGGCACGTGGACGAGCTCGTCGTCGGCGCGGGTGAGCAGGTAGGCGCCGGCGGCACCGGCTGTGGCGACGGCCACGGAGGCCCGGCCGCTAGCGAGGATGTCGCGCAGGATGCTCGCGGGGTCGTCGAGGGCGGCGGCCGAGACGAAGACGAGATCGGCGCCGAGGGCGAACGACTGGTGATAGGCCGCCTCGCCGTCCCAGTCGTGCAGATCGGTCGAGACCGTGACGCCGGCGGCGCGCAGCTCGGGCAAGGCGTGCGCGCAGGGCTGGGTGAGCGAGACGTGGGCGTGCCGGCTGCGGGCGGCGAGGGCGCGCACGGTCTCCGGGGGGAGCCGGTCGTCGTCGTGGCCGCGGGTGGCGTCGTAGAGGGAGAGCCGGCGCCCGTCGGGTCCGACGAGGTTGACGGCGCGCTTCGTTCCCGCGGCCTGCCGCACCTCGGTGAAGGGGATGCCCTGCTCGCGGTGGAAGGCGCGGACCAGGTCGCCCTCGGGGTCCGCGCCGAGCATGTCGAGGTGGTGGACGCGCCTCCCGAGCCGGTGCAGGCCGAGGGCGACGAAGTCCCCGGTCTGCCCGGCCCGGGTCACGATCCCGGTGCCGATCATGTGGCTGTCGGCGAGCGGCAGCGGCAGTTCGGGGACGTAGACGATGGTGTCGACGCCGGCTCCGCCGAGGACGAGGACGTCGATGTCGGTGGCGGAGCCGGCGTCGAGGACGGCGGCGGGGGCGGTGGCGGCGGGGTCGCCGGCCGTGGCGGTGTCGCTGCTCATGCGGGGCAGTCAAACAGCGCCCGGAGCCGCCTCGCAAGATCTTGCAAGAAGTTTCCGCAAGGGCGGGAGGACCGGCCGGGTCAGCGGCCCAGTTCGCCGTCCAGCCACTGCAGGACCTCCGGCGTCACCACGTCGGTGATGTCCGCGAACTCCTCGTGCTTCTTCAGGAACTTGGCGACGTACGGGCAGACCGGGACGATCCGCATGCCGGTGGCGCGGACGTCGTTCAGCGCCTGCTCGACCAGGATCGAGGCGAGGCCCTGTCCCGCGTAGGCGTCGTCGACCTCGGTGTGGAAGAACACCCGCCGGTCGCCCCGGTCGCGGTACGCGGTGAGGCCGGCGCGCTCGTCGTCGACCAGGATCTCGTAGCGGTGGCGCGCGTCGACGCGCCGGACGACGGGCGCGACCGGCTGCCCGGCGCCCTCCGCCTGCTCCACGTGCGCGGTCTGCTCGGTCTGCTCGGTCATGACGGGCCTTCCGGTCGGGGCTGCGGTGGCGACGGCGTCCGATGACCCGTGTCGGTCTCGGCCTCGCCGAATCCGGTCAGTATCGCAGCAGCCGCGGACTCCCTCCCCGGTCCCGGCGCGCCGGGAGCACACTGGCAGGAGGGGCGGGACGACCGGCGAGGGAAGAGGTGCCCCTGATGCGCAGAAGCCGCTCGCTGACGCGGTCGCGCTACGCCCCGGACCCGGGGCTCACGGCCCGCATGACGACGACCATGTTCCTGATCGGGCTGCTGTACGTGGTCTTCGTCGGCGTCCTGATGGTGCTGCTGCGCGGATCCTGGCCGATCGTCCTGCTCGTCGCGGGCGGCCTGTTCGTCGGGCAGTTCTGGTTCAGCGACCGGATCGCGGCGCTGGGCATGGGGGCGCGCGAGGTCAGCCGCGAGCAGGCGCCCGAGCTGCACGGCACCGTCGACCGGATCTGCGCGCTCGCCGACATGCCGAAGCCGAAGGTGGCGATCGCCGACAGCGACGTGCCCAACGCCTTCGCCACCGGCCGCGGTGAGAAGACGGCACTGGTCTGCGTCACGACCGGACTTCTGCGTCGGCTGGAGCCCGAGGAGCTGGAGGGCGTGCTCGCCCACGAGATGTCCCACGTGGCCCACCGTGACGTCGCGGTGATGACCATCGCCTCGTTCCTCGGCGTCCTGGCCGGGATGATGACCCGCGTCGCGCTCTACAGCGGTCTCGGGCGCAGCCGGGACAGCAACGCGGCCGCCGCCGTGATCCTCGTGCCCGTCGTCAGCGGCGCCGTCTACGTGCTCAGCTTCCTCCTCACCCGGGTCCTCTCCCGCTATCGCGAGCTGGCCGCCGACCGGGCCGCCGCGCTGCTCACCGGCCGGCCGTCGGCGCTGGCCTCGGCGCTGACCAAGGTCAGCGGCGAGATGGCCCGGATCCCCACCCGGGACCTGCGGATGGCCGAGCCGTACAACGCCTTCTGGTTCGCGCCGGCCTTCTCCTCGAAGGAGAGCCCGGGCCGGCTGCTCTCCTCCCACCCCACCCTGGAGCAGCGGCTCGACCAGCTCTCCCGGATCTCGGCACGACTCGGCGAGGTCTGAGCACGGTGGGCCTCCTCGACAGCATCCTCGGGCGCAGCAGGCCGGTGCGTCCCGACCTCGACCGGCTGTTCGCGCTGCCGGCCGCGGCCCTGACCCTCCAGGCCGGCACCGGTTACGCGCCGACCGGCGCGGGGTCCGTGTGCTTCTCGGGGGTCGAGGGCGGTGCCTTCACCCGGCTGAAGGAGGACGTGCGGGAACTGCTCGACGTCGACGGGAAGGCGGGGGCCGCTCCCGTGGCGTTCAGCCGTGACGCGTACGGCTACACCTGGCTCTCCGCCCGGCGCCCCGCCGACGACCTCGTCACGCTCGTGAACGACCTGCACGCGGTGAACACCCTGCTCCAGGAAGCCGGCTTCGGCCCGCATCTGCTCTGCTCCCTCACCGGGTTCCGCGCGCCCGGCACCGCCCACGACCTCGCGCTGGTCTACCTCTACAAGCGCGGGACCTTCTACCCCTTCGCGCCCCGCGCGGACGGCACCGAAGCCCGCGACAACGCCCTGGAGCTCCAGGTCAGAGGGCTGCTCGCGGGTGACCTCGCGATGGAGTCCGATCTGGAGCGCTGGTTCCCGGTCTGGGGCGCGCCGGGGCTGGGGGCGCCGGGACCCGGCGGGGCGGGGCCCGACGGCGCGGGCCGCGGCGGTGCCGGACCCGGCGGGGCGGGCTGACCGCTCCCTTCACGGTCCCGAAAAGGTCCTCTGACCAGCGCCGACGGAACCGGAGCGGTCCGCCGGGGCGTCCTCGGCAGCGACCGCCGCTTCCGAGCTCAGCAGAGGAACACCCCGTATGACCTACCGATTGCGCCCCATCAGCCGCGCGGAGCACCTGGCCTTCGTCGCGGCCCGCCCGTCGGTGAGCCATATGCAGGTCCCGTCCTGGGCGGACGTGAAGCCGGACTGGCGGGCGGAGAGCCTGGGCTGGTTCGACGAGGGCGGGCAGCTGGTGGGCGCCGGTCTGGTGCTGCTGCGTCCGCTGCCGAAGCTGCGGCGGTATCTGGCCTACCTGCCCGAGGGTCCGGTCATCGACTGGGACTCGGCGGACCTGGCGCAGTGGCTGCGGCCGATGCTGGCGTATCTGAAGGGCCGGGGTGCCTTCTCGGTGAAGATGGGTCCGCCCGTGGTGGTCCGGCGCTGGAGCGCCGAGGCGGTCAAGGAGGCGATCGCGGACCCGGCGGTCCGGCGGCTGCGGGACGTGACGGCCACGGAGCGGGAGCCACGTGCCTTCGGCATCGCCGACCGGCTGCGGCACATGGGCTGGCAGCAGACCGAGCCCGGCGGCGAGGACGGCTTCACGGCCGGCCAGCCCCGCTACGTGTTCCAGATCCCGTTGGCCGGCCGCACGATGGAGGAGGTCCGGCGGGACTTCAGCCAGCAGTGGCGCCGCAACATCAGGAAGGCGGAGAAGGCCGGCGTCAAGGTCGTCCAGGGCGGCTACGAGGACCTGCGGGACTTCCACCGGCTCTACGTCGAGACCGCCGAGCGCGACCGCTTCGTCCCGCGCCCCCTGGCCTACTTCGAGCGCATGTGGACGGCGCTGACCTCCGAGCACCCCGACCGCATGCGGCTCTACCTGGCCCACCACGAGGGAGAGGTGCTCGCGGCGGCGACGATGCTGACCGTCGGCGAGCACGTCTGGTACTCGTACGGCGCCTCCACCAGCCGCAGGCGGGAGGTCCAGCCGAACAACGCGATCCAGTGGCGGATGATGTGCGACGCCCACGAACGGGGCGCGGCCGTCTACGACTTCCGGGGCATCACCGACACCCTGGACGAGGGCGACCACCTGGTGGGCCTGCTCCGTTTCAAGGCCGGCACGGGCGGCCGGGCCGTCGAGTACCTCGGCGAGTGGGACTTCCCGCTGAACAGGCTGCTGCACAAGGCCCTGGGCCTGTACCTGTCCCGCCGTTAGCGCTCCGGCGGACGGTGTGCCGCGGCCGTGTGCCTCAGCACACGGTGTCCCACTCGTGGAGGGCCCGGAGGGCCGCGGTGCGGAGGGTCGGGGTGACGGGGGTGACGGGGGTGGGTGTGAGGAGGTAGTCGGCCACCGGGGTGAGGAGCAGGGGCGTGTCGGGCGCGGGGGTGAGCAGGCGGGACTCGTCCCAGGTGTGGCGGATGACGGTACGGCGCAGGAGGGTGCCGTGGCGGGTGGCGAGGCGTCGGGTGGTGGCCTCGGCGCGGCGGCGGCGTTCGGGGCCGAGCTCGGGGGTGAGCGCGGCGCGGACGGCGGCCAGCGGTCCGAGCGGCAGATGGCCGGCGGCGTGGTCGAGGAGGGTGGCGGCCTCGGGGGCCAGGCGGTAGGCGGCCAGGACGGCGGCGGTCTCGGCGGGTTCGAAGGGCTGGCCGGTGAGGCCGGCGACGTCGAGGACGGTGACGGGACCGGGTGTCCGGGCCGGCTTCCGCAGGCGGGTCTCGGCGAGGGCGATGAGGCACTCGACGTGCTGGTCGGCGACGAGGTAGGGCCGGACGGGCACGGTCGCGCCGTCGCCGGGCAGGGCCGCGGTGCTGAGGTGGACGCGGTACCAGGGGTCGGCCAGCGGGTCCTCGGCCGGCCAGTGGAGGGTGACGGCCGTGTGGTGGGGCCGGTCACCCAGCAGGGAGACGTCGATGTGCTCCACCGGGTGGTCGGTGACCAGCCGGATGACGGCCTGCCACAGGGCGGCCTGGTCGGGGGCGACGAGGTCGAGGGTGTCCAGCGGCCGGAGGAGCCCGGCCGGGTAGTAGCCGGCGAGCGGCAGGCCCCGGATGGCGCGGACGCCGGTGGACCGGGCGAGTTCGGCCGCCAGGCGGGCGTAGTGGGCGGCGCGGTCGCGGGCGCGGCGGAGTTCGGCACGGGCCGGCTCCCCCATCCGGACGCCGTCGCGTGCCAGGGCGGACAGCACGAGGTGGGGCAGGTGACGGCCGGTCCGGGCGCGGTGGAGCAGTTCGGCGGGCCCGTCCGCCGGGTCGGTGTCGAGCAGCCGGTACAGCAATGCGGTGTTCACGGACATCCGCCTCCGAATGTATGGTCAGGCCCGGCGCCACCGGCGGCCGAGGGGGCGGGCGGGCGGTGCCGTTCCGTCTCCGGCGGGCCCGCGGCACGACGATTCTGACCGGCGGGGTTCAACGCCTGATCACCACAGACTCAACAGACCCGACAGGCTCTCGACACCGAGTGCGACGCTGTGGTTAAAAAGGTCACACAAAGGCTGACATGTGCGCCGAACGGGGCGGCCACGGTGTTCTGGGGCGGGTGGGGGCAGGATATGGGCGATCTCCGTTTCTCGTTACTCGGTCTGATGCGGGCTCACCGCGGGGTGACCCCGCTCAAGGTGGGAAGTCCGCAGCAGCAGGCGATGCTGGCCGTTCTCCTGCTCCGGCCGGGGTACTCGGCGAGCGCCACCGACCTGATCGCCGCGCTGTGGGGGGAGGAACCGCCGAGCGCGGCGATGACGACGGTGCGCACGTACGCGTGGCGATGGCGCAAGATGCTGGACGCGGGTGACCCGGGAGGGGAAGAGGAGGGGGCGAGATCCGGCCATGGCGGCCGGCAGGCGTCGAGCGTGCTGGTGTCGATGGGCGACGGCTACCGGCTGGTGCTGCCGAAGCTCGCCGTCGACGCGGCGCAGGCGGAGTCACTGGCCGCCGAGGCGGAGCGCACCGCGCGCACCGACCCGCTGCGCGCCCGTGACCTGCTGAACCAGGCGTTGGAGCTGTGGCAGGGCGAACCGCTGACCGGCATTCCCGGACCGTTCGCTGAGCGGCACCGGCAGCGCCTCGAGGAGCTGCGGCTGACCCTCCTGGAGGAACGGATCGGGCTCGACCTGGCCCTCGGCCGCCACTCGCGGTGCATTCCCGAGCTGACCGCGCTCACCACCGAACACCCGCTGCACGAGCGGGCGTACGGGCTGCTGATGCGGGCGCTGTACCAGGCCGGGCGGCAGGCGGACGCGCTGGCGGTCTACCGCGGGGCGCGGCAGCTGTTCCTCGCGGAGCTGGGCGTCGCGCCCGGCGCCGAGCTCGACCAGTTGCACCGCAGGATCCTGGAGGGCGACCCGGCGCTGGCCGCTCCGGAGCCGGCCCCGGTGACCGCGACCACGACGGTGAGCCACGGGCCCGTGCCGCCGACGGGAACGGATGCGGGGGCTTCGGCGGAGGCCGAGGGGCAGAGGGGGCAGCGGGACACGGGCGTCGTCCGGGGTGGCACCGGCGACGCGGCTTCCCCGGACACGGCCGGTTCCGGGGCGGACGAACCGGGCCGTCCTCGGGAGGAAACGGACGGCGGGGAGCCGAGGGACGGCCGGAGCGAGCGGGGCGGCCGGGAGGCGGCTGCCGCCCGGACGACCGCCGCGCCGCCGCGGCCGGCCCAACTGCCGCCGGACGCGGCGGACTTCACGGGGCGTACGGCGCCCGTCCGGGTCCTGCACGAGGCGCTCGGTGCGCCGTCCGCGCAGGCGCTGGTGATCGCCACCGTGGTCGGCATGGGCGGCGTCGGCAAGACGGCACTCGCGCTGCACGTGGCACACCGGGTGCGGGAGTCCTATCCGGACGGCCAGCTGTACGTGGACCTGCGCGGCTCCGATCCCGTACCGGCCGATCCGGAGGCGGTGCTCAGCGGGTTCCTCGTGGCGCTCGGGGTGTCCGGCGACGCGGTGCCGGACGGTCTCGACGCGCGTTCGGCGCTGTTCCGGTCCGTGGTGGACGGGCGGCGGCTGCTGCTGGTGCTGGACAACGCCAAGGACGCGGCGCAGGTCCGGCCGCTGCTCCCGGGTTCGGTCGGCTGCGCGGTCCTCACCACCGGGCGTACCCGGCCGGCCGGACTGCCGGCCACCGTCCAGGTCGACCTCGACGTGTTCCAGCCCTCGGAGGCGCTGGCCCTGCTCGGCCGCACCATCGGCGAGGAGCGGCTGGCCGCCGAGCGGGAGGCGGCGCTCGACCTCGTGGTGGCCTGCGGGTATCTGCCGCTGGCGGTCCGCATCGTGGCCGCCCGGCTCGCGGCCCGGCCGGGCTGGACGGTGGAGACGCTGAGCCGCCGGCTGCACGTGGAGCGGCGGCGGATCGACGAGCTGCGGATCGGTGACCTCGCGGTCGCCGCCGCCTTCGAACTGAGCTACCGCCAGCTGACCGCGGACCAGGCCCGGGCGTTCCGGCTGGTCGCCTCGGTGGACGGGCCCGACATCGGGCTGCCGGCCGCCGCAGCGCTGCTCGACCTCGACGAGTACGACGCCGAGGACCTGCTGGAGGCGCTGGTGGACGTGGCGATGGTGGAGTCGCCCTTCCCGGGGCGGTACCGCTACCACGACCTGCTGCGGGCGTTCGCCCGGCGGCGCCCGACGGAAGAGGGCGGCGCCGCCCCGGCGGGCGGTGAGGCGGTGGCGGCCCGGGACCGGCTCCTCGACCATCTGCTCGCCACCGCCTGCACCGCGTTCCAGCACGCGGTTCCGGGCGATCCGGCGGCGGGCGCGCTGGGTCCGGCCCGCTCCCCCGGCGTACCGCTGGCCGGGTGGGCCGCCGCGCGCGAGTGGGTCGTGACGGAGCGGGCGGGCGCGGCGGCGCTCGCCGCCCAGGTCGCCGCGGACGCGGGGGCGGGAACTCCGGCAGGCACGGCGGCGGGCACGCCGGAAAGCGTCGGGTGCACCGCCCTGCGTGCCGCGATCGACCTGCTGATCGCGCTGACCCCGTTCGTCCTGACCCCGCCGAGCCGGCAACTCGCCACCACCGCCGACGCGCTGGCGGAGGCGGCGACGCGGCACGGCGACGTGCGGGCCGCCGGGCGGGCCCATTTCCTGCGCGGGAACGTCGCCCTGGCGGCGACGCGCCTCGACGCGGCGGAGGCGGCGGCCCGGCAGGCGGTGGACTCGGCGCGGACGGCCGGCGACACGGTGATCCTGCGGCAGGCGCTCAACGACCTCGGGCTGATCTGCCAGTTCCTCAGCCGCTTCGACGAGGCCGTGAACCACTACGACGAGGCGCTGCTGCTCGCGAACGAACTGGGGCACCGGTCGGGTGCCCTGGTGACGACCGTGAACGCCGCGCTGGCGCGCGTCCGCAGCGGTCGGGCGGCGGAGGCGGTGGAGATCTGCCACGAGGTGCTCGCGGAGCTGCGGACCCGGCAGGACGATCCCGGTCGCGCGTACACGCTGTACGTCCTCGGCCTGGCGCTGCACGGACTCGGGCGGCACGAGGAGGCGGTGACCTGGTTCGGCGAGTGCCTGACGGTGGCGACGGGAGCCGGTCTCCGGGACCGGGCCGCGCACGCGCGCTACCGGCTGGCGGACAGTCTCCGCTCGCTCGGCCGGGCCGACGAGGCCCTCGACCACGCCGGTCAGGCGCTGGTGCTCTGCGAGGAGCTGGGGGCGGAACGGGACCAGGCCCAGGCGCTGGTGGTGCTGGGCCGCTCGCTGGCGGACCTCGGGCGCGGGGCCGAGGCGGGGGCGCGGTTGCGGCAGGCGTACGAGATCTTCTGCCGTCTGGGACTTCCGGAGGCCGCGGAGGTGGCCGGGCTGCTCCGGGAACCGGCGTTCGCCCTGGTCGATCCCTGAGCTTGTGGAAAAACGGTACTGCTCGGTGGTGCGGCCGTCGTTCAGGAACCGGTGCTGTTCCAGTCCGTGTCGTCGGTCGGGGTGGGGGTCGGGGCCGGGGCCGGCTGGGTGGTGGACGTGCCGGTCGCGGCGGCACCGTCGGCCATCGCCGTACCGGTCGCGCCGAGGGCGATCACCGCGCCGAGGCCGAGGGCCCCGAGGGCCAGACGGATCCGGGTGGCACCGAGGGTGTTCGCACGCTTCGCCATGACTGCTCCCTAGGACGTCTTCCCTGGTGGGAAGGGGTTTCTGCGGGGCTTTCCGGAGTGCTCCGGGCTGATGGGCTCAGCATGGCAAGGCGCGTTCAACGGCCGATCGACGTACGAGCACCGTACGTCGATCGGCCGCGTTGATCGGGGCGTTGATCGGGGCGTTGATCGGGTGTGTCGACCGGGGCGATGACCGCGGGTGTCGACCGGGGATGTCGACCGGGGCGGTGACCGGAAGGTCAGGCCGCCTCGCGGATCTCGAGCGTGCAGCACTTCACGCTGCCGCCGCCCTTGAACAGCTCGGAGAGGTCCGCACCGATCGGCCGGAACCCGCGCTCGCGGAGCCTGGCCGCCACGCCGGTCGCGGCCTCCGGCAGCACCACGTTCAGGCCGTCGCTCATGACGTTGAGCCCGAACACCTCCGCGTCCGCCTCCTCCACCAGCACCGCGTCCGGGAAGAGCCGGCGCAGCACCGCGCGGCTGCCCGCCGAGAAGGCGCCCGGGTAGTACATGACCTCGTCGGTGTCGAGCACGCTGAGCGCCGTGTCCAGGTGGTAGAAGCGCGGGTCCACGAGGTCGAGCCCGATCACCGGACGGCCGAGGAACTCCTGGGCCTCCGCGTGCCCGGCGGAGACGCTGCGGAAGCCGCGGCCGGCCAGCAGGTAGCTGCCGGTGAGGAGCAGGTCGCCCTCGCCCTCGTTGACGTGCACCGGGTCGTGGGTGGTGAAGCCCTTGGCCCGGAACCACTCCAGGTAGGCGGGGCCCTCGGCGGCCCGCTCGGCGTTGCGGAACCGGGCGCCGAGCACCCTGCCGTCCACCACGGTCGCGCCGTTCGCCGCGTAGACCATGTCGGGAAGACCGGGCAGCGGGTCGATCAGGTCGACGCGGTGCCCGAGTTCGGCGTACAGCTCGTACAGCCGCTCCCACTGGAGGACGGCGAGGTCGGTGTCGACCGGCTTGGCCGGGTCCATCCACGGGTTGATCGCGTAGCTGACCTCGAAGTGGGTCGGACGGCACATCAGGAAGCGGCGCGGACGGGCGATGCGGGTCACGGGAGGCTCCGTAGGGGTGAAGGGTGAAGGTGAGGTCGAGGGTGAGGGTGGATCCGCGGACGAGGGCGGATCCGGGGTGAGGACGAATCTGGTCGCCGCGGGTGAAGACGAGGGGTCGGGGTGCGGGTGGCGCCGGAGAACACCGGGCGGCGGCCGGGATCCGTCCGGCGGACCGGCGGCCAGGACCTGGCCGTTCTCCGCCGGACGGACACCGGGTGCGTCAGGACTCCGCCGGGCGTTCGGGGAAGCTGCGCATCGCGCGCAGCGGGCTCGCGAGGAGCACCATGCCGGCCGAGAGCAGCACGCTCGCCATGATCCAGATGGTGGTGCGGGCGCCGAGCACCTCGCCCAGCCAGCCGCCGAGCAGGGCTCCCAGCGGGATCGCGCTGAAGTTGACGGTCGAGGCGCTGGCCCGGATCCGGCCGATCATCGCCGGCGGACAGTACGCCTGGTAGAAGCTGCCGGCGATGACGTTCCCGGCGATCACGCCGCAGACCGCGACGGCCCAGGCGACGGCGCTCGCCGCCAGCGGCAGACGCTCTCCCGCCAGCGGCAGCAGGAGGATGAACGGCGCGCCGACCAGCTCGCAGAGGAGCAGCCCGCGTGCCGTGCCCAAGCGGCGGGCGATCCGTCCGGCGAGCGCCGCTCCGGCGAGGCCGCCGACCGACACGACCGCGAACACCGCCCCGACGCCGCCGGGCGTGACGCCCACGCTGCGGATGAGGAAGACGGTCTGCACGGCCTGGATGCCGTTGAGGCCGAGGTTGCCGACGGCCGCGAAGCTCGCGAGCGTGCGCAGGTACGGGTCGCGCACCAGGAAGCGGACGCCTTCGCCGATCTCGCGCAGGATCCCGCGCCGTTCGGAGACCGCCGGCGGCTTCTCCTCGACCTTGAGGGAGCCGACGCAGACCGCCGCCACCAGGTAGGTGATCGCGTCGGCGAGCAGTCCGCTGACCGCACCGAACGCCTGGGAGAGCAGTCCCGCCAGGCCCGGTCCCGCGATCTCCGCCGCAGCGTCACCGGAGCGCAGCTTGACGTTGGCCTCCAGCAGGTCCTGCTTGGCGACCAGTGCGGGCAGTACGGCGCTGTTCGCCGTGGACAGGAACACCTTGACCGCTCCGGCGAGCAGCGCCACGACGACCAGCTGGGCCATGGTCAGCACGCCCAGCCAGGCGGCGACCGGCACGCTCCCGAAGAGCACCAGCAGCAGGAGGTCGCAGACCAGCATCACCTTCAGCCGGGGCCAGCGGTCCACCCAGGCTCCCGCGAACAGGCCGAGAAAGAGCCACGGCACCCAGGCGGAGGCGGTCAGCAGGCCGACCGTGAACGGCGAGGCCTCCAGGGTGACGACGGCCACCAGGGCGAGGGCGACGTTCCCGACCGCGGTGCCGAGGCCGCTGGTCGTCTCGCCGATCCAGAGCCTGCGGAAGTTGCCCTGTGCCCACAGGCCCCAGCGGCTTCTCCGCGGCGGTTGCGTCGCCGGCGGCGAGGAGGAGCCGGGGGACGGCGGCCTGACGGAGGCGGTGGTCATGGCGGGTCACTCTCCAAGCTTCTCGGCCAGCACGGCGGCGATCCGTGCGAGGGGTTCCGGCCGCGTCATGGCGCCGTGCGTGCAGGGGATGCGGTGCTCCTCGACGCGGCCTTCGACGTACGGGCCCCAGGCCGCCGCGTAGGGCCAGTCGGCGGGCTTGTCGAGGGTGGCGCCGAAGAAGACGGCGTCGCCCCGGTAGCGGTCCGGCACGTGCTCGGCCATCAGCTTGCGGTGCAGCTCGAACACGTCGGGCAGGACGCCGGCGGCCTCGCCGAGGAGTGCGGTGAGGTCGGACGGGCCGCGGGCGTCGGCAGGGTCGTGCCCCAGCGAGGCGAGCAGTTCGGCGAGGGTGTCGACCGGGTCGTCGCCGGGCGACGGGGTGCCGGCGGCGGCGTACCGGGCGGGGTCGGCGGGCAGGCCGTCGAGCAGGGCGAGCAGGGCGACCTCCTGGCCGGCGGCCTGGAGGGCGACGGCCATCGCCTGGGCGACGACCCCGCCGAAGGACCAGCCGAGCAGGTGGTACGGGCCTTCCGGCTGGACGGCGCGGATCTGCCGTACGTAGTCCTCGGCGATCTCGGAGACGGAGGACGGTGCGGTCGCTCCGCTCAGTCCGCGTGCCTGGAGGCCGTGGACCGGGCGGTCCGGGTCGAGGTGGCGCAGCAGTCCGGAGTAGACCCAGCTGACGCCGGCGGCCGGGTGGACGCAGAACAGCGGGGCCTTGGTGCCGCCGGCGCGCAGCGGGAGGAGCACGTCGAGGGCGCTGCGGGCGTCGGTGGTGGCCGTGTCCGAGAGCGCCTGGGAGACGCGCCGGGCCAGGGCGGCCACGGTCGGGGCTTCGAAGAGGGCCCGCATGCCGAGGTCGGCGCCGAGCGCGGTGCGGATCCGGCCGAGCAGCTTCATCGCGAGGAGGGAGTGGCCGCCGAGGTCGAAGAAGCCGTCGTCGACGGAGACCGGTTCCGGGAGTCCGAGGACCTCGGCGAAGAGGTCGCAGAGCACTTCCTCGTGCGCCGTCCGGGGTGCCCGGCCGGTGGGCGAGGCGAGGAAGTCGGGCGCGGGCAGCGCGCGCCGGTCGACCTTGCCGCTGGCGGTCAGCGGCAGCGCGTCGAGCCGGACGACGGCGGCCGGGAGCATGTAGCCGGGCAGTGACTCGGCGGCGAAGGCGCGCAGTCCGGCCCCGTCGAGCGGTCCGTCCGCGACGACGTGGGCGACCAGGCGGGGCCCGGTGGTGTCGTCCTCGTGGACGGTGACGGTGGCGGCCTGGACCTGCGGGTGCCGGGTGAGGACGTGCTCGATCTCGCCGAGTTCGATCCGGAAGCCGCGGATCTTGACCTGGTGGTCGGTGCGGCCCAGGTAGTCGGTGTTCCCGTCGCGGGTGCGGCGGACCAGGTCGCCGGTGCGGTACATCCGCTCCCCCGGTGCGAACGGGTCGGCGACGAAGCGCTCGGCGGTCAGCGCCGCGCGGCCGAGGTAGCCGCGGGCGAGGCCCGCGCCGGCCAGGTAGAGCTCGCCGGGCACGCCGGGCGGCACCGGGTTCAGGTGTTCGTCGAGGACGTAGGCGCGGGTGCCGAGGGCGGTCCGGCCGAGGGCCGGGCGCTCGGTGGCGGCGAAGGGCTGGGTGAGCGCGTCGACGGTGGACTCGGTGGGTCCGTACAGATTGTGGGCGACGGTCGCCGGTGCCTCGCGCAGCCGGTCCCACAGGGACTGGCCGACCGCCTCGCCGCCGAGCAGCAGCACGCGCGGGGTGCCCGACGCCGTGGGAGCGTCCAACAGGCCCTCCTCGACGAGCTGTTCGGCGTAGGAGGGGGTGACCTCCAGGACGTCGACCGACTCCTCGCGGACGTGCCGGACGAGGGCGGCGGCGTCGCGGCGGACCTCGTCTCCGATGAGGTGCAGCTCGTGGCCGGCGGCCAGCCAGAGCAGGCCGTCCCAGGAGGCGTCGAAGCAGAGCGAGGCGGTGAGCGCGACCCGGCGGCGGCCGTGTCGCCGCTCGGTGGCGCCGATCGGGCCGGTGGCGGAGCGGTGCGAGGCCAGCAGCGCGGCGATCGAACCGTGGGTCACCACCACGCCCTTCGGCCGGCCGGTGGAGCCGGAGGTGTAGATGACGTACGCGGCGTCGGAGGCGGCGACGCGGTGCGGCGGGTCGCCCGCGGCGGAGCGGCGCTCGGCCACGGCCGCCGGGTGGGGGCCGGATGCCGGGTCGGTGCCGCGCGCCGGATCCGCGTCGTACGGCGAGGCGGTGCTGTGCGCCGGGTCCGTGTCGTGCGCCGGTGAGGTGGTCAGGACGGGCAGTCCGGCGAGCAGTTCGGGCAGGGGCCAGCCGTCGCCGGTGAGGACCAGGGCGGGTGCCGCGTCGGCGAGCATGGCGGCGGTGCGGTCGGCCGGGTACTCGGCGTCCAGCGCGAGCGAGGCGGCACCGGACTTGAGTACGGCGAGCAGCGCGACCACCGTGTCCGCGGAGCGCGGCAGGGCCAGGGCGACCACCGAGTCCGGTCCGGCGCCCGCGGCCGTCAGGCGGCCGGCGAGGCGGTCGGCACGGTCGTTCAGTTCGGCCCAGCTCAGTCGGACGTCCCCGGCGACCAGGGCGGTCGCCTCGGGTGTGCGGGCCGCCTGGGCCTCGAAGACGGCGGGCAGCAGCGTCACCTCCGGCGGCAGCGCGTCACCGCCGGCGACGAGCTGCGCTCGTTCGGCGGCGGAGAGGAGGTCGATGCGGCCGATGGGCCGGTCGGGACGGGCGGCCGCGGCCGAGAGCAGGCGGCCGAGGCGGACCGCCAGGGACTCGACGGTCTCCCGGTCGAAGAGGTCGGTGGCGAAGTCGATCGCGCACTCGAGTCCGGCGGGCGCGCCGGCGGCGTCGAAGGACTCGCCCATGGCGATGGAGAGGTCGAACTTGGCCACGTACCCGCCGACCGGTTCGACGGTGGCGGCGAGCCCGGCCAGGTCGAGCGGCGCCGCTTCCGGGTCGCCCTGGCCGCCGCCCTGGAGCAGCAGCATCACCTGGAAGAGCGGGTGCCGGGCCAGCGAACGGGCCGGGTTGAGCTCCTCGACGAGGCGCTCGAAGGGCACGTCCTGGTGGGCGTGGGCGTCGAGCTGGGTCTCGCGGACCCGGTGGAGCAGGTCGGCGAAGGTGGGGTCTCCGGAGGTGTCGGTGCGCAGCACCAGGGTGTTGACGAAGAAGCCGACCAGGTCGTCCAGGGCCTCGTC